>CAYFJL010000323.1:0-3128 GCA_964343335.1 uncultured Polaribacter sp.
ATTTGTAGGAAACAAACCGATCTATGAAGACCATAAACGATTTTAATTTTAAGGAAAAGAAAGCAATTATTCGAGTGGATTTTAACGTTCCGCTAAATGATTCATTTGAAGTCACTGATGTCACTAGAATTCAATCCGCAAAACCAACCATTGACAAAATATTGAAAGACGGTGGTAGCTGCGTCTTGATGTCGCATTTAGGAAGACCAAAGGGAAAACAAGATGAATTTTCTTTAAGACACATTGTGGGTAAGGTTTCTGAAATTTTAGGAACAGAAGTGAAGTTTGTTGATGATTGTATCGGTGATACTGTGAAAGAAGCTGTTTCCAACCTGAAAAGTGGTGAAGTTTTATTATTAGAAAACTTACGATTTTACAGTGAAGAAAAGAGTGGAGATGTTGCCTTTTCTGAACAATTGGCCGCATGGGGAGATATCTATGTAAACGACGCCTTCGGTACGGCACATCGAGCACATGCATCAACCACCATCATTGCTCAGTTTTTTGAAGGCAAAAAATGCTTTGGTCATTTGTTAGCTAGAGAAATTGAAAGTATCGATAAAGTATTGAATAACTCAGAAAAACCTGTTTTGGCAATTTTAGGTGGCGCCAAAGTATCTTCAAAAATTACCGTAATCGAAAATATTTTAGATAAGGTAGATCATTTGATTGTAGGAGGCGGAATGACATTTACCTTCATTAAAGCTCAAGGCGGGTCGGTTGGTGATTCGATTTGTGAAGATGATAAAATGGAATTAGCACTAGAAATCCTTGAGAAAGCCAAAGCTAAAAATGTAGAAGTCCATATTCCTGTGGATGTAATCGCTGCAGATGCTTTTGCTAACGATGCCAATACTCAGATTTTAGACGTTACTGCAATTCCTGATGGATGGCAAGGGCTGGATGCTGGCCCCAAGTCTTTATCAAAATTTGATGAAGTCGTGAATGCTTGTAAAACCATTTTATGGAACGGACCATTAGGTGTTTTTGAAATGGAAACATTCTCTAAAGGAACGATTGCCTTAGGACACTCCATTGAAAAAGCTACCAAAAACGGAGCCTTCTCTCTAGTTGGTGGGGGTGATTCGGTTGCCGCCGTGAAGCAATTCGGTTTTGCAGATAAAGTAAGTTATGTATCAACCGGTGGTGGAGCCATGCTAGAAAGCCTAGAAGGAAAGGCCTTACCCGGAATCGAAGCGATTCTAAACTAAATTTTAGTTTTATAAATATGAAGGGAGTTCTCAGTTTTGAGGACTCTTTTTGTTTTTCAGAGCAGTAAATAAGCCTTATTTTTACATTTCTAAATTTTTATCTCCATGAAGTATACTACCCTACCCAATACTGATATTAAAGTTTCCAAAATCTGTCTAGGTACCATGACCTGGGGAAATCAAAATACCGAGGCTGAAGGTCATGAGCAAATGGATTACGCCTTAGATCAAGGTGTAAACTTTTGGGATGTTGCCGAATTGTATCCGGTTCCGGCAAATGCTGAAACGTATGGAGATACCGAGCGCATTATCGGAACTTGGTTCAAGAAAACTGGAAAACGAGATCAGGTAGTTTTGGCTTCTAAGATAGCTGGTGGTGGGGATTATACGGCCCATATTCGTTCTGGTGGAATTACGGGACCTAATGTCATTGATGCCATTGATAAAAGTTTACAGCGATTGCAAACGGATTATATCGATTTGTACCAACTACACTGGCCAAACAGAGAGGTAAATGTATTCGGTGTAAGAGATTATCCATACCAATATTCAGCGAAAGAAGCTGAGAATCACTTTGAGATATTGGAAGCTTGTCAGACTTTAATCAAAGCGGGTAAAATAAGGCATGTTGGTTTATCCAACGAAACTCCATGGGGCACCATGAAGTATTTACAAACTGCAGATGATCACAACTTACCTAGACCTGTAACTGTTCAGAATTCCTATTCCATGATTCACAGAGGCTATGAAGTTGGAATGAGCGAAGTTTCGATGAGAGAAAATATTGGCTTGCTGGCCTATTCACCATTAGCACAAGGTGTATTATCTGGAAAGTATCTGAATGGAAAACAACCCGCAGGAGCAAGAGGCACCTTGTTTCCAAGATTCATTGCAAGGTATCGAGGGGAAGGATCTGAAAGAGCCGTAGCGCAATATTTGGAAATTGCACAAAAGCACAATCTGACTTTATCTGAATTATCCTTGGCATTTGTCAATCAACTTCCTTTTGTAACCAGTAACATTATTGGAGCTACCAAAATGGATCAATTAAAAGAGAATATCAATTCGATTAACGTTGAATTATCTGATGAGATTTTGAAGGAAATAAATGCAATTCACGCTGAGATACCGAATCCGGCGCCTTAAGAAATCTTAACGACCTTATTTTCGAGTAACTGATATTTTTCACCACTTTCTTTACAGCTGGCAATATCAGTTTTGTTGAATTCTAATCGGTGTCCGAATTCACTGACCCAACCGATTTGTTTGGCAGGATTACCTACGACCAGAGCATAAGGTAATACTTCTTTGGTAATTACAGCACCGGCGCCAATCATGGCATATTCACCGATGTCATTTCCGCAAACAATGGTAGCATTAGCGCCAATACTTGCTCCTTTTCTAACAGTAGTCTTGGTGTACTGCCCTCTTCTTACCACAGCACTTCTCGGGTTTATAACATTTGTAAACACCATAGACGGACCTAAAAAGACATCATCTTCACAAGTGACGCCTGTGTAAATAGACACATTATTTTGAACCTTTACATTTTTTCCTAAGGTGACTTGAGGGGAAACCACAACATTTTGACCTATGTTGCATTGCTCTCCAATAACTGAATTGGCCATGATATGAGAAAAATGCCAAATTTTGGTCCCAGTACCAATGGTACAATTATCGTCAATAACAGCAGTTTCGTGTGCGAAGTAATCCATCGAAAGGTTTGATTTACACAAATGTAAGAAATAAAAAAAAGCAGCTTCTTATTTGAATACTGCTCTTTTACAAGGAAATTACTTAGTCTTTTCTGTCGATTTGACTTATTCGAGATGGGATAATGAAACGTAATTTCCTACTTTTCTTTTTACTTTTTCGATTAGCTTTTCCCTAGGTAAATTTATTTATCCATCTTCACGG
>CAYFJL010000324.1:0-3092 GCA_964343335.1 uncultured Polaribacter sp.
TATAAATGGGAAAAACACTATTTGATAAAGTTTGGGATGCACATGTGGTAGATACTTTAGAGGATGGCCTCCAAGTGTTGTATATCGACAAACACTTGATTCATGAGGTAACGAGTCCGCAGGCCTTTGAAGAGCTTCGAAAGAGAAACATTCCGATTGCAAGACCTGATAAGATTGTAGCAACCGCCGACCATAATACACCTACCATTGATCAGCATTTACCAGTGAAAGACGAGTTGTCTAGGAATCAATTGAATCAATTGGCAGAGAATTGCAAATTGAATAATATTCCACTGTATGGCTTAGGCCACGAAAACAACGGAATTGTGCATGTTATCGCTCCAGAGTTAGGAATCACCCAACCTGGGATGACGATGGTTTGTGGCGATTCACACACTTCCACACACGGAGCCTTTGGCACCATTGCCTTCGGAATCGGAACAAGTCAGGTAGCTCAGGTATTCGCGAGTCAATGTTTGTTATTGCAGAAACCAAAAAAATTAAGGGTAAACGTCAACGGAAGCCTCAAGAAAGGAGTCTTACCAAAAGACGTAATCTTGTATATCATTTCCAAATTAGGTACCAATTCAGGGACAGGTTATTTCTGTGAATATGCGGGATCTGTATTTGAGGATATGTCTATGGAAGGCCGAATGACGGTTTGCAACATGAGCATTGAAATGGGCGCTCGAGGCGGAATGATAGCTCCCGATAAAACCACTTTTGAATACATTAAAGGAAGAGATTTTGCTCCGAAAGGAGAAGCCTTTGAATCCAAAGTAGCTTATTGGAAAACACTTCCAACAGATGATGACGCGGTTTTTGACCAGGAATATTGGTTTGATGCAGAAGACATTCAACCCATGATTACCTACGGAACCAATCCGGGTATGGGGATCAAGATTACCGAAAAAATACCGCAATTAGCGGATGCCTCCTTTGAGAAATCACTGAAGTACATGAATTTTCAAAAAGGATCTTCACTACTGAATCAACAAATAAACTATGTCTTTATCGGAAGTTGCACCAACTCTAGAATTGAAGATTTTAGAGTGGCTGCTTCTTTTGTCAAAGGAAAACAAAAGGCCAATAATGTGACGGCTTGGTTGGTTCCAGGTTCGCAACGTGTAGCCAAACAGATTCAAGAAGAAGGTTTGAAAGATATTTTTGAGGAAGCTGGTTTTCAAATCAGACAACCAGGTTGCTCTGCATGTTTGGCGATGAATGACGATAAAATTCCAGAAGGAGAATATTGCGTTTCTACTTCCAATCGAAATTTTGAAGGAAGGCAAGGTCAAGGTTCGCGAACCTTATTGGCGAGTCCCCTTGTAGCAGCAGCAACGGCGATTGAAGGTAAAATTGTTGATATAACATTAAATTAAGATGGAGAAGTTTACAACATTAGAATCGACTGCAATTCCTTTGGAAATTGAGAATATCGATACCGATCAAATCATTCCTGCTCGCTTTTTAAAAGCGACCGATAAAGCTGGTTTTGGGGATAATGTTTTTAGAGATTGGCGTTTTCAGAAAGATGGTTCGATAAACAAAGATTTCGTTTTGAATGATGCTACCTTTAAAGGAAGTGTCTTAGTAGCAGGTGATAACTTCGGGTGTGGTTCGAGTCGTGAGCATGCTGCATGGGCATTGGTCGGATACGGATTCAAAGTCGTAGTTAGTAGTTTTTTTGCGGATATTTTTAAGGGGAATGCCTTGAACAACGGATTGCTACCCATTCAAGTTTCGGAAGAATTTTTAAAGAAGTTGTTGGGCCATATTAATTTGAATCCGAAAGCTATTCTAGAGGTCGATCTAGAGAATCAAGTGTTAAAAACACCCGTGGGAGATTGGGAATTTGAGATCAATCCGTACAAAAAGACCTGTTTGATCAACGGATATGATGATATTGACTTTTTAGTTAGTAAATTAGATAAAATTAAAGCTTTCGAAGCATCAATCAACTAAAGTTATGAAATACAATATTGCTGTTATTCCTGGAGACGGAATCGGACCTGAAGTCATTGCTCAAGCCAAAAAGGCGTTGAAGGCTGTGGCCGATGTGTATGATCATGTTTTTATTTACAAAGAGGCCCTGATGGGAGCCTGCGCCATCGATAAGACAGGCAACCCGTTACCCGACGAAACCATTGACATCTGTAAGCAATCAGACGCTATTTTATTCGGAGCTATTGGTGATCCAAAATATGATAACGATCCAACGGCCAAAGTAAGACCTGAGCAAGGATTGTTACGATTGCGAAAAGAACTAGGCTTGTATTGCAATGTGAGACCTGTTAAGGCTTACGATAAATTAATTTCCAATTCACCTTTAAAAAAGGAGAATATCAAAGGAACCGATATCGCTATTTTTAGAGAACTCACAGGCGGAATCTATTTCGGGGTGAAAGAATTAAGTGACGATGGACAATCTGCTTTTGATGGTTGTGCCTATAATGTTGAAGAGATATCACGAATAACTCATTTAGCATTCAAGGCAGCTCAAAATAGAAAGAAAAAAGTGACCTTGGTAGACAAGGCAAATGTTTTGGAAACCTCAAGATTGTGGCGTAAGACTGTGACAGAAATCGCAAAAGATTATCCGGAGGTAACTTTAGAATATTTATTCGTTGATAATGCGGCCATGCAATTAATATTGAATCCGAAACAGTTCGATGTAATTCTTACCGAGAATCTTTTCGGGGATATCATCTCGGATGAGGCCAGTGTGATTGGTGGTTCAATTGGGTTGTTGGCTTCGTCATCCATCGGTGATAAAAATGCATTGTTTGAACCCATCCATGGATCTTTTCCACAGGCTAAGGGGAAAGACATTGCTAATCCATTAGCTTCAATTTTATCGGCAGCCATGTTATTGCAGCATTTAGGATTGTACGAAGAAGCTACCGCTATTGAAAATGCGGTTGAGAAGTCGATCAATTTGGGAATTACCACAGTTGACCTCAAAGGAAAGGATGCCTATGCAGCTCCTTGTTCTAAGGTTGGAGATTTTGTCGCCGACTACATAGAGAATCAGAACGATAGCAATATCAATTTCAAAAACATCCATATGGGGAATAGTACCATAATCTAGA
>CAYFJL010000325.1:0-3043 GCA_964343335.1 uncultured Polaribacter sp.
TCAATTATTCATTGCTGAAGGTATTAAAGTAGTTCATGAGCTATTAAATTCTTCATTAACCCTACACAGTCTTTTTTCAACCCAAGAAACTTTTTTAGACGTTCCAGACGAGAAAGTGCACATCATTTCTGAATCGGAATTAAAGCGGATTAGTTCTCTAAAAACGCCGAACAAAGTTCTAGGTATTTTTGAAATTCCACAACCAGATCCCATGGAAACATCCGGATTGATGCTGGCCCTAGATGCAGTAAATGACCCTGGTAATTTAGGAACGATTATTCGCTTGTGCGATTGGTTTGGGATTAAACATTTATTGTGTTCGTCAGATACGGTAGATTGTTACAATCAAAAGGTAGTGCAAGCATCTATGGGCTCACTGACTCGTGTGAATTTGCATTATGTAGATTTAATAGATACTTTCAATAGTCTCAAGATACCCATTTATTGCACCGAAATGAATGGTGATAATATTTATAGTTCTGAACTTTCTAGGAATGCTGTTTTGGTCATGGGGAATGAAGCAAACGGCATTAGTGAGGCTATTTTAACCTTGGCTGATCAAAAAATAGCGATCCCACAGTTCGGAGAAATTCATAAAACAGAGAGCCTAAACGTTGCCACAGCAACGGCCATTTGTTTGAGTGAATTTAAAAGAAGTTCCTGAATTATTCGAACGCAAAGTTGAGGAAGATCCCTCGAGTTCCTATAAAGTTTACTGGTGATGTCCATTGACTGTTCACATCGTTGTCGTAAACAATCTCGTTATTGATGGCAAAAACCCCTCGAATGGATGGTGAGAATTTGAAGAAAGACAAATAAATATCGCATCCTACTCCAACCTCATAGGTAAAGTTTGAAGATCGCATCCGAAACTGTCCTGCAGAATTGTCGTCTTGATTCGCCTCATTACTTGAAAAGTTATGATCATAAGCAATTCCGCCTAAAATATAAGGTCTAATATTTCGATATTTGTCGGTGCTAAACTTTAAAACCAAGGGGATATGCAAGTAAGTAGATCCAATTTCACGAACACTGTCTCTGGGTGTACTCAAGTGGGTGAAGTAAATTCGTTTTGAGTTACTTATTAAACCTGGTTCAAAACGCAAATTTAGGTTTTTGTGTAGTCTCAAATCAGCGATTAAACCTACGTTAAAACCCGCTGTAGCATCAACAGTTATGGCTGCATCTGGATAGTTGCTATTTCTTAAATCAACTTTAAAATCGTTTTGATTTAGTCCTAAATAGAAACCATAGTGAATTTTTCGATCGTCAAAGGTAGGTAGGTTTTCAACCCTGCGACGCTGAGATTCGGCATTTGAGATAAAACAAAAAACAAAAAATAAAACGAATAACCTCTTGAACATTACTTCTTGGCTGTATAAATTGTTGCAGAACCAAATGTTACTGGTTCGTGTTTCGTATTGTTAAACCCGTTTTTCCTCAAAATATTGTTGAAAGCTTCACCAAAAGGAAATGAATTTGCCGACTCCGAAAGATAGTTATAGGCTACCTTATCTTTTGAGAATAATTTTCCAATGGTTGGAAGCACGTAATTGGTGTAAATCTTGTAGCCTTGTTTCACTGGGAATTTCGTCGGATTGGAGGTCTCTAAAATCACCAATACCCCGTCATCTTTTAATACCCTGCATATTTCTTGCAAACCTTTATCTAGATTTCCAAAGTTCCGAACACCAAAAGAAACAGTAATAGCGTCAAAGGTTTTGTCTTCGAAAGGTAAAGCTTCAGAATCACCAACCACCATTTCTGCCACTTTATCCAAATTGGCCTTCTTGACCTTTTCTTTCCCGACTTCTAACATCCCTGGAGAAATATCCAAACCAACAATTCGATCCGGATTTAATTTGGCCATCATCAATACCAAATCGCCCGTTCCGGTGGCGATGTCAAGAATTTGTTTCGGATTGTTCGCCCCAACGATTGAAACCACTTTTTTACGCCATTTCATATCGATTCCTAAAGATATGACACGATTCAATCCGTCATAGTTCTTAGAAATGGAATTGAACATTTCTGTAACCTGCTCTTTTTTACTGAGTGAAGAATCCTTGTAAGGTTTAACCTCTTTCTGCATAATTAACCGTTAATCGCAACTACCTCGTTGATCTGATTTGGTAGCATTTCTTTTAAAAGATTTTCAATTCCGTTTTTAAGGGTTGCCGTTGAAGAAGGACAGCCACTACATGCACCTTGAAGAATTACACTTACCACTTTATTTTCTTGATCATAAGATTGAAAAGCAATGTTTCCTCCGTCACTAGCTACTGCTGGCTTGATGTACTCATCTAAAATCTCAACAATTTTGGAAGAGGTGCCCTCTAACACTACATTTTGGCCAACTTTAGGAAGTTCTTTTTCTTTTTTTGGAGCAACTTTTTTGGTGATTATGGGTTTGTTTTCTTGCAAATACTCACGAATAAACGAACGTACTTCAGAGAAAATATCATTCCATTCGACCATGTCGTATTTGGTAATGGAAATATAGTTGTCAGAGATAAAAACTTCTTTAATAAATGGGAAGTTAAATAAAGAAGTAGCCAAAGGAGAAACCTGACTGGCCTCATCAATATTTTTAAATTCAATCAAATCTTCGGTCAACACCTTGTTTACTCCGAATTTCATTACAGCCGGATTCGGAGTTGATTCGGCATAAACTTCAATTGGTTCTTTTTTCGAAGGAGCCACACTTTCATTAACGACTACATTTCCTTCTTGTAAGTATGCTTCTATCTGTGTTCTAACTTCTTCTTGAACATCTACCCATTGTACGATGTCATAGCGTTGGATAGCGATAAAGTTTGCTGTTAAATATACTTTTTTAACAAAAGGAAGGTAGAATAACTGTTGGGCTAAAGGCGAATTTTTTGCTTCATCGATATTGGCAAATTCATAGCTTCCGCCTTTGATTAACAACTTATTACAGTTGAATTTGAGAATGCTCTCGTTGGTAGTTTCTTGGATGCTAACGTTAATCTCTTGCATGATTTCAATTTAGGTTGCAAAATTACGGTAAAATTTGCAAAAA
>CAYFJL010000326.1:0-3024 GCA_964343335.1 uncultured Polaribacter sp.
TATTGAGTTTGGTTTTCTTCATGATGCTTTCCATGATTTAATTGCTTTTCTTGATAAATATTTTGTTGAACAACAGGGTAATTGGTTGCACAAAGGCGTCAAAATTAAAGATGCCCTTATCTTTTGTAGCTCTGCGAGTTAATAGGATGGCTATCGGAATCATTAAAATAGCTGATATCCAAGAGGCTAATAAAGAGCTAATGGTACTTTCTTCTGCAAGATTTCGTCCAAAGGAATTGGAGAAGAAATAGACCACATAAATCCCAATTGCCAAGACCATGGGTAAACCGAATCCACCTTTCCGAATAATAGATCCTAAAGATGCACCAATAAAAAATAGAATGATGCATGAGAGGGAGAAGGCGACTCGATTGTAATACTCGATGTCGTAGAAATTAAGAATTTTTCGTTTCCATTTCAAAGAATTGCTATAATTCTTCAAATTACTGATGGCTCTTTTTGATTTTGTAGTAGCCGAATTCAGAATGTTGATTTTCGATTGCAAATCGAAGTTGTTTAACGTACTAACAGAGTCTATGTTCTTGTTAATCAGTGAATCTGGAACATAATGCAAGTCTTTGGCGTAGGTGTTGGCAAAGATATTTTTGGCTCGCATAGCGATACGTTCGTCGTAGGTCTTTTTCAATTTCGGAATGGTATCACCGATTTCTTTCAGGCTAAACATCATCGGACTTCCTTTTCCGTTGATGGAATCCAATTGCCCGTCATTCATCGAATCTCCAATATCAATGTTGAATTCGTATTCTTTAAAAGTGGCACTGGAGGCAGGCATTTTCTTTCGTTTCTGCGGGGTTCGAGCCGATTTTACATGTTCCTCGTAGTAGTAACCATTGAAGAGTGTCATGGTCATGTAGCGACTTCCGGGTTCGGATACAATTTTGCCTTTCTCTGCGGTAATCACCTTTTGATTTCCAGTATTCTTGCTTAAATCATAGATCAAGACATTTTTGAGCATGTTCTCTTTTTCGCCATATTTCTCATCAAATTTGATCTGAAAACCAGGTAGGTCTTTATTGAAACTCCCCGGAATCAAAGCCATTTCTGGTTGTTTCCTTTTGATGTTTTGCTGTAGATTGATTTGTTTGAAAACGGCGTATGGAAAGACATTGTTTAGTACAAAAAAGTTCACAACACTTAGAATAATGGCTAAGATTCCCAAAGGTCTTACCAAGCGCTGCAAAGAGATTCCCGCCGATTTCGCTGCTGAAAACTCATAGTTCTCTCCCAAATTACCCAAAGTCATGATGGATGATAGTAGCACCGCAATGGGTAGGGCATGCGGAATTAAACTTAGTGCTGTATAGTATAAAAACTTAAGAATGAAAATGACACTAATCCCTTTCCCAGCGATGGATTCGAACACCTTCCAAAGGTTTTGCATTACCAAAACAAAGATGATGATCAAGAAGGTAGCTATGAACGGCTTGAAAAAGGATTTAAGAATGTATCTATCAATGATTTTCATCAGTCACAAAAATAGCATCTTCGTAAAAAAGATGCTACTAATTTCCTGTTAATTGCAATGGCAATTAATCGATTATGTATTTTTTCTTTAGATACTTTTCTCTATCGAAGGTAAAGAAATCGTCATTAAGAGAAAGATTGCTCTTAAATGAGGTAATGGTAAATCTTGTTTTTGAACCATTTCCTCCTGTTTGAATTAACTGTGCAATGTGCTTTGTTTTGGCATCAATGGCTAGTTCAACCTTTACAATATCTGAGTTGCTATCAATAGGGTAGAGCGATACAAATTGTAGTTTTCTACCTCTAACAGACTGTAGTTTGCCCATTTCAAAATTGTAGCCTTGCTTGTAAAAGGTCAGTAATTTAGATGGATAAATGAAACCGTCTTCGTCTTCTAAATCCCCGTCAGAAATTGAGATTTCCTTTTCATCATTATTGATCACATATAATTTCTTGCCATCAAAAATGAATTGATTTCCTAAGTAATCCAATCGGTATTTTTCACCAGCTAAGTTGACCACGCCTCTAATAGGGGGTTCGTCACCTTCTTTGATACCAGCATCAACATTGCTCAAGGTTTGACTAAAACCAATGTACATATTCTCATAAGAGCTCATTTTCGTTGATACTTCATCCAATAGTTTTTTGGCTTCTTCCGAACTCTGAGAAAAAATAGGCTGAAATGTAATCAAACCTAAAAATAGACATACAAGTGTAATGTTAACTTTCATAATAAACTTCATTAGTTATTTGACTCATTTGCAAGAAGTTGTTCCAAAGATACTAAATCAGGAACAAGAACTTGTCTTGCTTTACTTCCTTCAAAGGGACCTACAATTCCGGCTGCTTCTAACTGATCTATCAAACGACCGGCTCTGTTGTATCCCAGTTTTAATTTCCTTTGCAATAACGATGCCGAACCTTGTTGAGCTGTCACAATTATTTCAGCAGCTTCTTTAAATAATTTATCCCGGTCGGCAATGTCAATATCCAAAGCCGAAGCAGCTTCTTCACCGACATACTCAGGTAGCATGTGCGCACTCGCGTAAGCTCTTTGAGATCCAATGAAATCAGTAATTTTCTCTACTTCTGGTGTATCTACAAAGGCACATTGTAGTCTCGTTAACGAGTTTCCACCCGAATAAAGCATATCTCCGCGACCAATCAATTGATCGGCGCCAGGAGCATCTAAAATGGTTCTTGAATCAATTTTAGAAGTTACTCTAAAGGCAGCACGGGAAGGGAAGTTTGCTTTGATAATACCTGTAATTACATTTACAGATGGACGCTGAGTCGCTACAATCAAATGAATTCCGATCGCTCTAGCTAGTTGGGCCAGTCTGGCAATGGGAGTTTCAACTTCTTTTCCTGCGGTCATGATTAAATCAGCAAATTCATCAATAACCAATACGATATATGGCAAGTATTGATGGCCGTCATTCGGATTCAGTTTACGCTTCTTGAATTTCTGATTGTATTCTTTAATATTTCGAACCATCGCCGATTTCAATAAATCGTAACGACTGTCCATTTCAATAC
>CAYFJL010000327.1:0-2983 GCA_964343335.1 uncultured Polaribacter sp.
TTTCTCTCCTAGGTCTTAAAAACGAATTAGCTGAAGAATCTTTCCAATTCAGCAACATCTTTATTGAGAGAATTCTTATCAATATCTTTCTCTATGATGCCATTATCGATCAATAAAATCCTGTCTGCAGTACTTTGGATATCCGACAAAATATGAGAAGAAAAGATTATGATCCCATTCTGCTTACGCTCTTCAATAATACGATAGAAAGATTGTTGTTGTTTCGGATCCAAACCGGAAGAAGGCTCGTCTAACAGTAGAAGTTCAGGTTCGTGTAATAAAGACTGAGCCAAACCTAGTCGTTGTCGATAACCTTTTGAAAGAGTGCTTATCTTCTTTTCTAAGACCTCTTTCAATTCACATTTAATGATCATTTCTTCAAGGGTTTCAACTTTTGCCTGACTTAGCTGCTGTATAAAATTCAGTGACTCCTGAACATACATTTCATCATATAATGGATTACGTTCAGATAAATATCCGATTTTAGATTTAGCACGGTTTAATTGGGTAGAGTATTCAATCTGACCAAAAGAAATTGATCCCGAATCCTGCTTTAATAGTCCAGCAATTAAATTAAGAAGTGTTGTTTTCCCTGCTCC
The DNA here is from genome assembly GCA_964343335.1 of uncultured Polaribacter sp. Classification (GTDB taxonomy): domain Bacteria; phylum Bacteroidota; class Bacteroidia; order Flavobacteriales; family Flavobacteriaceae; genus Polaribacter. The sequence goes on from CAYFJL010000327.1 coordinate 600, forward strand.
ATTCTTCCCTAAAAGTCCGACGATCTCCCCTTTCTTGAACTCCAGATTAATATCATTCAGAACCTGATGATTTCCGAACGACTTCGAAACATTATTTAAAACTAAATCCATATACTAAACTTTACACGATCAAAAGTAAGCAAAAACACTGAAACCCTTATCAGAAGTACATTTAAAAGTTTAAAACTAAAGCATCAGATAATGAATAAATTACTACTTTTGCGGAGCTTTATAAAACAGGAGTAATTTAGAAGTCTGAATTTTCAACAAATTCTTGTTAGCAAATTTGTTAAATACAAAATTTAGTTCTATTTTTGCACCCCATTTTACACAAGGAATATTTTAGAAATAATTAATAGATGGATACTTTAAGTTATAAAACAAAAAGTGCGAACAAAGAAACTGTAAACAAAGAGTGGGTTTTAATTGACGCAGAGAACGAAGTATTGGGTCGTTTAGCTTCTAAAGCAGCAAAGCTTTTAAGAGGTAAATACAAGCCTAATTTCACTCCTCATGTTGACTGTGGTGATAACGTTATTATCATTAACGCAGACAAAATTCAATTAAAAGGTGCTAAGTGGACAGACAAAACTTATGTTCGTCACAGTGGTTATCCGGGAGGACAACGAATGACTACAGCAGAAGAAATGATGGCTAAAAAACCATTTGCAATGGTAGAAATGGCTATCAAAGGGATGCTTCCTAAGAACAGATTAGGCAGTGCGATTTTTAGAAACTTGTATGTATATGCTGGTTCAGAGCATCCACATGAAGGTCAACAACCAAAAGAAATTAAATTAAACACAATTAAATAAAACATGGAAGTTGTAAATGCGTTAGGCAGAAGAAAGACTGCAGTTGCCAGAATTTATCTTAAAGAAGGTAAAGGTGAAATTACTGTTAATAAGAAAGATTATAAAGAGTATTTCCCTACCGCTACTTTACAATATGTGGTTGAGCAACCATTTCTACTTACTGGTACAGAAGGTCAATACGACGTACAAGTAAACTTAGATGGTGGTGGTTACAACGGACAAGCTGAAGCTTTACGTTTAGCGATCTCTCGTGCATTATGCGAGATCGATGCTGAACGCCGCCTGGTACTAAAAGCAAAAGGCTTACTTCGTAGAGACCCACGTATGGTAGAGCGTAAGAAACCTGGACAACCAAAAGCAAGAAAGAAATTCCAATTCAGTAAACGTTAATTTTCCCAATACTACTGGATCGAGTTTAGTATCTAAATTGTCAAGATCGTTAATACGCTACTTGATGATTGCTTTAAACAGAATGTAAACAAATTAAATTGAAATCAATGGCACGAACAAATTTCGACCAATTATTAGATGCAGGTGTACACTTTGGACACTTGAAAAGAAAATGGAATCCAAATATGGCGCCTTATATCTTTATGGAGCGCAATGGTATTCACATTATCGATTTATATAAAACAGCTGCTAAAATTGATGAAGCTGCAGCTGCAATTAAACAAATCGCTAAATCAGGAAAGAAAGTATTATTTGTAGCAACAAAGAAACAAGCTAAAGACTTGGTAGCTGATCGCGTAGGTACAGTTAATATGCCTTACGTAACTGAGCGTTGGCCAGGTGGTATGCTAACTAACTTTGCCACCATCCGTAAAGCAGTTAGAAAAATGACATCTATCGATAAGATGATGACCACAAACACCTATAAATCACTTTCAAAAAGAGAACGTCTTCAAATTACTCGTGAAAGAGCGAAATTAGAGAAGAACTTAGGTAGTATCTCTGACCTTAACAGATTACCTTCTGCATTATTTATTGTTGATATCAACAAAGAACACATTGCTGTTGCTGAAGCTAAGAAGTTAAACATCCCAACTTTTGCGATCGTTGATACTAACTCAAATCCTAAAGCTGTTGATTTCCCAATTCCTGCTAACGATGATGCATCAAAATCTATCGATCTAATTACAAAGATCATGTGTGATGCTATCGCTGAAGGTCTTGCTGAACGCAAACTTGATAAAGATAAGAAAGCGGACGAGGAAGTTGCTAAAAAAGAAGTAAAAGTAAAATCAGAAACGATCACTCAAATTGAAGATCAACAGGATGCTGAGATCGAAAAAGGATCTAAAGCCCGTCCAGCTGCTGAAACAAAAGAAGGTGAAAAGAAAGCAGCACCAAAACGCCCAAGAAAAACAGTTTCTAAAAAAGGCGAATAATTAATTGAAGAGTCTAACCTTTTAAATGATTAAACAATGAAAATTACTGCTGCTGAAGTAAATAAATTGAGAAAACATACCGGTGCTGGTATGATGGATTGTAAAAAAGCACTAGTTGAATGCGAAGGCGATTTTGAAAAAGCTGTTGACTACCTACGTAAAAAAGGTCAGAAAGTAGCTG
>CAYFJL010000328.1:0-2978 GCA_964343335.1 uncultured Polaribacter sp.
GGTTGAGCAAGAAAAAAGAAATATGATGAGTACATTTTTTAACATAGGGCGATTGCGTATTTTTGCTGAAATTTATCTAAAATAAACGAGAAATAGTCAATATTATGATACAACCTGAATGGAAAACAGCCAAAGAGTATGAAGATATTACCTATCAAAAAAGCAATGGTGTAGCCAGAATCGCTTTCAATAGACCGAATGTGCGGAATGCATTCCGTCCGAAAACCACTTCAGAGTTGTACGATGCTTTTTACGATGCTAATGAAGATACATCCATCGGAGTTGTGTTGTTGTCTGCAGAAGGACCAAGTACCAAAGACGGTATTTGGAGTTTTTGTTCAGGTGGAGATCAAAAGGCGAGAGGTCATCAGGGTTATGTTGGAGATGACGGCTACCATCGGTTGAATATTTTAGAAGTACAGCGCTTGATTCGTTTTATGCCAAAGGCAGTTATTGCCGTGGTGCCGGGTTGGGCTGTGGGAGGCGGACATAGTTTGCACGTGGTTTGTGATTTGACATTGGCGAGTAAAGAGCATGCAATTTTCAAACAAACCGATGCCGATGTTACATCTTTTGACGGAGGATACGGTTCTGCCTACTTAGCGAAAATGGTTGGGCAGAAAAAAGCGCGAGAGATTTTCTTTTTAGGTAGAAATTATTCGGCCCAAGAAGCCTATGAAATGGGAATGGTGAATGCTGTCATTCCGCATGGTGAATTGGAAAGCACGGCATACGAATGGGCTCAAGAAATTTTAGCGAAGAGTCCGACTTCTATCAAGATGCTCAAATTCGCTATGAATTTGACAGATGACGGAATGGTCGGTCAGCAAGTATTTGCGGGTGAAGCGACGCGATTGGCCTATATGACTGACGAAGCGAAGGAAGGAAGAGATGCTTTCTTAGAAAAACGCAAGCCGAATTTCCCGAAAAAATGGATCCCTTAAACAATGAACAATGAACATTGATCAATAAACAATTAGCAATGACCATTGATAGCTGATTACTGTTTATTGATTACCGATAACTGATAACTGAGAAATGAAGATAATTTGTATTGGGCGTAATTACGCCAAACATATCGAAGAGTTGGCCAACGAGAGACCAACGAATCCCGTGGTTTTCATGAAGCCTGATTCGGCCATTTTACCAAAAAGAAATCCGTTTTTCATTCCGCCTTTCTCGAATGATGTGCATTATGAAGTGGAGGTATTGGTAAAAATCAATAAGGTAGGGAAGCACATTCAGTCACAATTTGCACATAAATATTATGATGAAATCGGATTGGGAATCGACTTTACGGCTAGAGACGTTCAGGCAAAGTGTAAGGAAAAGGGATTGCCTTGGGAAAAAGCAAAGGCTTTTGACGGAAGTGCTGTGATTGGGGAGTTCTATCCAAAGTCCGAATTTAACTTAGAAGAAATTAAGTTTCAATTATTGAAAAATAATGAAGTGGTGCAAGATGGAAATTCCAATGCCATGCTTTGGAAAATTGACGAGCTTATTGCTTACGTTTCTCAATATTTCATGTTAAAAAAAGGAGATATCATTTTTACGGGAACTCCAGCCGGTGTTGGGAAAGTTGAAGAAAATGATGTATTAATCGGAACGCTAGAAGGACGTGAAGCTTTTAAAATCAAGGTGAAATAAATGAATGCAGAAATTGTAACGATTGGTGATGAAATTTTAATCGGACAGATTGTAGATACCAATTCCCAATGGATCGCACAGCAGTTCAATAAAATTGGTGTATCTGTTTTTCAAATTACATCGATTCAAGATGAAAAGGAACATATTTTAACGACGCTGAAAGAAGCGCAAGAAAGGGCAGACGTGGTGATTATTACAGGCGGACTCGGTCCAACGAAGGATGATATTACCAAAAAGACCTTGGCAGAGTATTTTGATCATGATGAAATGATTGAATATCCTGAAGTGATTGCCCATATCAAAAGAATGTTCAAACGATTCAATATTCCTTTTAAACCCATCCAGAATCAGCAGGCTTTATTACCATCCAAGGCCACCTTGTTAATGAATCATTTTGGTACAGCTCCTGGAATGTGGTTTTATGAAAACGATACGGTTTTTGTATCGCTACCGGGCGTGCCATATGAAATGAAGGCTTTGATGAAAGGAGAGGTGTTGCTTCGAATCCAGAAACAGTTCAAATTGCCCTTCATCTTGCATAAGACATTAATGACCTACGGGCAAGGGGAAAGCACCATAGCCGAGCGAATTGAACATTTTGAAGATACCTTACCAGCATCCATCAAATTGGCTTATTTGCCTTCATTTGGTCGTGTTCGATTGCGTTTAACGGCCAAAGGTCCGGAGAAAGAGCCCTTAGAGACCTTACTACACATGAAGGTTGAAGAATTAAAAGGTTTGGTGTCAGACATCTTTGTAGGATTGGATGATAACAACAGTTTGGAGAAGAGCATTGGTCAAATTTTAGCCAAGAAAGGAAAGACGATATCGACGGCTGAAAGTCTTACTGGAGGAAAGATTGGATCGAATATCGTTTCAAACCCAGGATCATCTGCCTATTTTAAAGGCGGAATCGTTGCCTACCATAGAGAGTTGAAGGAAGCGTTATTACATGTGTCCTCAGAAACAATTGATCAATACACTACTGTAAGCGAGCAAGTTGCCAAAGAAATGGCTTTGGGTGCTTTGAAAAGATTTCAGACCGATTATAGCATTGCGGTAACTGGAAATGCAGGTCCTTCAACGGATAATAATGATAAAACAGTCGGATTGGTTTATATTGCCATTGCCTCAGCGGAAAAGGTTGATTGTCATGAATTTAACTTCGGTCAACCGCGTGAAAAGGTGATTCATAAAACCGTGAACAAATCCCTCGAATTACTTTTAAAAGAATTACGCTAAATTTTTGCAATAATTGTTTTGTTCAACTTTATAATTATTTGTAGATTTGCACCTCGTTAAAACTTAACAGTAAAAAAGGTAACAAAATG
>CAYFJL010000329.1:0-2975 GCA_964343335.1 uncultured Polaribacter sp.
TCGCATAAAACCTTTAAGATTTCTCTTGCGATTTTTTCGTCGTCAATAATTAGACAATTCACAATGTTTTAATAAAATTAGAAATTACGGTTAATACTTCATCAAATTCCTCTTTTAGTTCAAACGAATTCTTCCTTAAATTTTGTTCATAGCGATTCGCTGTTTGATAACTATGCTCCAAACCAAACACATTAATCTTGTGTTTCAGTCTGTGAACACTTTCTTCAATCATGCGATAATCTTTTTCTTGAACGCTTGAGTCATAAGATGCTCTTTCAACTGGAAACTCTCTTTTTATCACTCCGATAAGGGTATTAAATATACCTTCATCACCGTTCGATAATCTGTTTATGTAATCTAATGTAGGCTGCTCCATAACAATCAATTTTTAAGATGAAACAATAAATTATCCTCACATCATAAATCAGGTCTCCTGTAACTCTAAATATAATGAAAAAAATTAAAAATGGAAAGTAAAATTATCCTTTTTTGAGGGTAAAGAAGAATGTAGTTCCCTTGCCTGGCTCACTTTCTAACCAGATTTTACCGTTGTAGTTATCGATAATCTTTTTCACAATAGATAATCCGATACCCGTAGATTCTTTACTCTTCTTAAGGGAATGGAAAATTTGGAAGATTTTGTCATGGTATTTTTCAGCAATTCCAATCCCATTATCCGCAACAGAAAACTGGTAATGGTCCTCTACCTCATGACAATCAATCTTTATCAAGCCATCTGGTTTATCGATAAACTTCACCGCATTGCTAATTAAGTTTTGGAATAACTGTTGTAATTCGGTCTTGTTCCCTCGTAAGGTTGGAAGGTCTTTTTGAACCTCTACAGCGATGTGATTGGGGATGTACAAGGCATCTACCAATCGTTGAATGACCTCATTCAAATTCACAGCTTTATTCCTTGATTTATTAAAACCAACTTTTGAGTAACGGAGTACGTCAGAAATCAACATCTCCATGGTTTCCACGGTCTTTTCTACTAAAGAAAAATTCTCCATTGTTAAATCATCAAACTTTTCTTTGTTGTCTTCTTTGATCCAATTAACCAATGCATCAATAGAACGAAGTGGTGACTTTAAATCGTGGGATACAATGTGTGCATATTCATGCAATTCCTTGTTACTCTGCTCCAACTGCTTCAGAATGATTTCTTTCTGTTCTTGAAGTGATTTGATTTCGGTGATATCGAGATGGATTCCAATAGAACCAATCACATCTCCTTGGATATTGTAATTGGGTGCCCCACTGACCAACCAAGTTTTATTTTCTCCCGATTTGGTCTTTACTCGCAACTCGAAAGAATTCGATTTACCCGTCAATCTGTCATTATTCTGCTCGTCAATGATGTGTTTATCTGCTTCAGTTAGAAACATATCCTTGCCTTTATTACCCACTAAATCCTCCTCATTAAAGCCACTCATTTCACAGAAACTCTGATTGGCCAACAATATACGATCATCATTATCCACTTCAATCAAACCAAGATTCATGTTCGCAATAATGTTACTATACTTGGCTCTCTCTTGTTCTAGACTCTTACGATATTTTCTTCTTAGAGTTACATCTCTGTATGACCAAAGATTCCCCCTGTGTTCCCCATCCGAAAAGATCGGAATGAAATCTCGCTCATAAATAGATCCGTCTTTAAAAATTACCTCCTCAGCCGTTATTTGGACCTTGGTGGTAATCAAATCCTTCATTTTAGCAAACTCTGCAGAAGGGTTTAAAAAGATTTCTTTAGAATACCGCAATTGTCGGGCACAAGAAACACCGATCAATTCTTCAGGTTTTGATGGTATCTCAAAAATTTCACAAAATCGGTTGTTGGTTAAAACGATGTTTCCCTTTTCATCTTCTAGAAGAATACCACTGTGTAAGTTGAGAATTAAGTTGGCCAAACGGCTTTCTGAAGCCCTAAGCAGTTGTTTGGACTTCTTTTCTTGGGTGACATCTCGAATGATTCCTTGAGCAGCAATGGGTTTTCCATTTTCAAAAATGGCACTTGCATTAATTTGCACCCACTTGATCCTCCCGTTTTTGGTTCGAATTTGAGATTCAAAATTATTCAACGACCCTTTGGTCATTAATTTTTCAAAAGATTCGTATGTAGCTGCCACCTGACCTTCGAGCAATGTATCGTTTACGTTAAATTCCTCTAAGTTGATATCATACTCAAATATCTCAGCCGCCATATCGTTCATTTTTAGAACGTTACCAGCCAAATCAATAACGATATACGCATCATTGATGTTGTCGTAAATTCCTTTAAGCTCAATTGATTTTTCGTCCAGTAATTTTTCTAACTCATGGTTGGTTTCCTTGAGTTTATTGGACAAATGATAAAGTTCTCTGGACTTGTCCTCTAATATTTTCTCAGCTGCCTTTCTCGACGCTCTTTCACGTAATCGAGCAGCTTTTTCTCTTTCTAAAGCTTCTTGTAATATTTCTACTTCAGATTTATCCATCTATTTTACTAATGATGAACTTAACTTCTGTTCCATCATCATTAATCTTTTCTAGTATAATTTTTCCTTTTGATCCAAAATGTTCGAAAGTCTTATTCATTAATCCCAATCCAAAATGATGCATGGCTCTACTTGATTTGTAAACCATAATCAAATGATCATCTGACTTTTCTTCCACAATAAACGTTGGAAGCTCCGCATCGGGATAGATTTTTCGAACTTCAACATGTATGTGGTTTTCAATAGAGGCCAACATATCAATAGGATTACTGAAAGTTTCAAGTAAACCCATATAATTATTTTCGATAACTTGGAAGAAATGTTCCCCATAGACGAGTAATAATTGATCCGGATTGATTCCCGTATTATTACTCAAGTTGGTCAATAGTTGGAGAATTTCTGAGAAACTGTAGGTCCCAACAGCGGTGTAAACACCACCTGATTCTAATTCTGATTGTGCGATGATTTGGTCTACCATCTCTAGTCCGAATTTAT
>CAYFJL010000330.1:0-2974 GCA_964343335.1 uncultured Polaribacter sp.
CTCAAGGAATTGTGGTTCATTTTTGCAATAAATAAATATCTTTGAGGTTATTACAAAGATGAAAAAATATTTACTGTTTTTCTTATTGCTATTCAATATTTCACTGTTTTCTCAGGTTGATTACAGCCAATCTTGGGAGGATTTCTACTCCTACAACAACGTGAAGGATTTTGTGCAGGTTGATGGGGTGATTTATGCACTCACAGACAATGCCATTTTTACCTATGACATCGCAACCTCCGACATTGAAAAGTTTAGCTCGGTGCAAGGATTATCTGGAGAAACAACGAGTGCTTTATTTTTTCATGAACCCTCACAACGATTAATCATCGGTTATGAAAACGGATTGATAGAAGTGGTGGATGAAAACGATTCCATCACCATATCGTCAGACATTGTCAATTTTACTCAGAGCGGTGCCAAACGAATCAACGATATTTTTGGTGTTGATGATATTCTCTATGTTTCTACTCCCTTTGCCATCATTGAATACGATATTCAGGATTTAGAGTTCGGAGATACTTTTTTTATTGGTAGTGGTTCGAGTGCTGTAAATGTCTTTCAAACTACCATTTTGAATAATACCATTTATGCAGCCACGGAAGACGGAATTTTTTCGGCGGATAAAACCAATCCGAATTTGATTGATTTCAATAATTGGACCCAACAATTTGCTGGCAGAAACTTTAGTCACGCTATGAACTTCAATAATGGATTGTACGTTACGGAAGGCGCCATATTATATCAGTTGGATGCAGGTACATTAAACGTGATTCGGAATTTTTCGAGTCCGATTCTAGATATTAAATCAGGTGAAAATCGAGTAGGTGTTAGCTTCGCGAACAATGCATTGGCTCTGGATGTTAATCTAAACGACATTCAAAACTTTTTCCCGAACGCAGAATTTGCTTTTAACGTTACCTCGTGTTTGCCTATTGGGAATGATTTTTTCTTAGGAACACAGAATTACGGGGTATTAAAATCGACCTTTAGTTCACCTGCTCAATATGAAGAGATTCATCCCGAAGGGCCTTTATCAAATGATGTTTTTTTCATAGCCGCCAACAATCAAGACTTGTGGGTTGTTTATGGAGGATATAATAATGTGTATACTCCGAACAATATTCAGCGAGGGTTCAGCCATTTTAATGGTACTACCTGGGTGAATAAACGATTTGATCCCAATACACCGTACCCAGATTTGAATTATGTGACCATAGATCCGAATGCAGATAACAAGGTTTACATCAGTTCTATGGGAGACACAGGAAGTATCAATACGGTTTTAACAGGTGGTTTGTTGGTGGTTGAGAATGATGAAGTCACTCAGTTTTACAACCATTTGAATTCGCCTTTAGAAGATATTGTTCCCAATATATCCAATAGGGTTTCAGTTCGAATTAGCGGAACAATGCTAGACCGCCAAGGGAACTTATGGGTGACCAATATTGGGGGAACTAGTGAGCTCAAAAAGTTGTCATCCAATGGACAGTGGTCTAGTTTTGATATCTCTGCTGCTAAAACGGATGCGTCAAACGGATTGAGTGAAGTTCATATGGATCGTAACAATAATGTTTGGTTTGGCTCAAGAAACAATGGGGCCTATGCCTTCAATGAAAACACGAATACGGCAAAAGCCTTAATAGCTACCCCGAACCTAGGTAATCTTCCAGATGCAACTGTTCTGTCAGTAGCAATTGATGCCAATAATTCTGTTTGGCTAGGTACACGAAGTGGTCTGGTTGTTTTTCGAAATCCGAATTCCATTTTTACAAATTCTGTTTACAATGCCAATCCTATTGTCATTGAAGATAATGGAATTGGAGAGCGCTTGTTAGGAGACCAAAGAATCAATAGCATTGTTGTAGATGGAGCCGACAACAAATGGTTTGGAACCGATCGAGGGGGTGTGTTGTACACCAATCCTTCAGGAAGAAGAACCTTGGCAAATTTTAGTACCGAAAACTCTCCATTACCATCCAATAGAATCGTAAAAATTGCTGTGGATAAAAACGCCGGAAAGGTATTTTTTGCCACCGATAAGGGTATTGTAGGTTACAATTCCAATGTTGCTCCTTTTGGGGAAGAATTACCGGATGTATATGCCTATCCGAATCCAGTGCTCAAAAATCACAATACAGTTACCATCAATGGCAGAAATGGAAAAAATCTACCAAAAGGAACCAATGTTAAAATTTTGGATGTAGCCGGGAATCTAGTTTTCGAATCAAATGTCATTGAGGGACAGGAGTTGCAAGGAGGAAAAGTAGTTTGGGACAAACGAAACCTGGCGGGAACCAAAGTTGCTTCTGGGATATACATTGTTTTGCTTTCTACCGAAGATGGTTCTGAATCTGGATCTACCAAAATTGCAATCGTAAATTAATGGCACTCACTTCTACGAAAGCCATTGTCATTAACGCTATAAAATTTAGTGATTCAAGTCTTATTGTAAAGTGCTACACCAAAGAGTTTGGTTTGGTTTCTTTTATGTTGAGAGGTATTCTAAAACCCAAAAAGAAAGGCATCAAAGCAGGCTATTTTCAGCCTTTAAATCAATTAGACCTCACCTTCAATTATCAGAAAAACAAACAACTTCAAAGTCTAAAAGAAGCGCACGTTTCCTTCCCTTACCAAAGTATTTTCATGGATGTCAAAAAGCAATCTATCTTAATGTTTTTGGCCGAAGTTTTAGGGGCGGTTATTCAGGAGGAAGAGGAAAACAAACCACTGTATGAATTCATTGAAGCATCCTTTCTTTGGCTCGATGTAAATGATCGAACGTCAAACTTTCATCTGTTCTTTTTATTGAACCTCACCAAATTCTTAGGATTTTATCCGGATCGAAGAAATGCAGATGCTCTCGGATTTAATCTTGAAGAGGGTAATTTTACCAATTCAGTGATTGGAAATTACATTCTTCGAGAGAAAGAACTTTTCCTTTTTAAAAAGCTCTTAGGCATAAATTTTGATA
>CAYFJL010000331.1:0-2974 GCA_964343335.1 uncultured Polaribacter sp.
TCCTTAAAATTAAAATCGTTTATGGTCTTCATAGATCGGTTTGTTTCCTACAAATTTAGTTTTTATTGTGATTAGTTACAGGTCAAAAATTGAAAATTTAATATATCGTTTTCGAGTTTTTTAAACCTATATTTGTGTATGTTTTTTGATAAAGTAATCGGTCAAGACTATATCAAAAACCATTTGATTACTTCGGTAGAAAATGGGCGAATTCCGCATGCGCAATTGTTCGTCGGACAAGAGGGTTGCGGAACCTTACCCATGGCCATTGCCTATGCTCAGTACATTCTGCATTATTTTTCGAACGATAAAGAGGCTTCGAAATTAAAAAGTTTAAAGCTACAACATCCCGATTTGCATTTTGCTTTTCCTGTAACTACTACCGATTCAGTGAAGAAACATCCGGTTAGTAATTTGTTTTTGGATGATTGGCGGACTTTTTTACACGAACAGCCGTATGGCAGTTTGTATAATTGGTTGCAACATATTGGAGTGGCCAATAAGCAAGGGTCGATTGGTGTTGATGAGGCCGAGGATATTGTAAAGAAACTTTCTTTAAAATCCTATGAAGGCGGATTCAAAATTATGATTCTTTGGATGGTTGAGAAGATGAACAATGCAGCATCCAACAAACTCTTGAAACTGATTGAAGAACCACCTCAGAAAACCATTTTCCTATTGATTACTGAAAATGAAGAATTGTTGTTAGATACTATCAAGTCTCGATGTCAAGTATTTCATTTTCCGAAGTTGCCTGAGGAAGAAATTGCCAAGAAGTTAATTGAATCTATTGATGCAAATCCAGCTGAAGCAAAACTTTATGCCCATCAATCAGACGGAAATTACAACAAGGCACTTCATTTGACCCTTCACAATTCAAAGGACACTGATTTTGAGGAGTGGTTTGTCTTTTGGATTCGTGCTGCTTTCAGAGCAAAGGGCAATCCAGCGGTTGTGCATGATTTGGTTTCATGGTCGGAAAATATCGCGAAATCAGGCAGGGAGACGCAGAAGGAATTTTTACAATATTGCCTTCAGTTTTTTAGGCAAGCCTTACTACAAAATTACACAGCAGACGATTTGGTGTTTTTTGAATCTAGCATGGGTTTCGATTTAAAAAAGTTTGCACCTTATGTAAATTCAGCAAACATCAATGAAATCTACAAGGAATTAAATGAGGCCATTTATCACATCGAAAGAAATGGAAATGCCAAGGTCATCTTGTTAGATCTTACGCTGAAGTTAACGCGATTTCTGCACCGCAAAGAAGGGACGGTTTAGGATTGAAGATTGGTCAATCGGGCCACATACTTCCCAATCACATCAAACTCTAAGTTTACCACATCATTCAATTTCATGGTCTTAAAGGTTGTATGCTCTTTGGTATAGGGAATAATATAGACACTAAATTCATGTTCCTTTGAGTCAACTACAGTCAAGCTTACTCCGTTTACCGTAATCGATCCTTTTTCAATAGTAATGTGGTCTGGCTTTTTTGAATAGGTGATGGTGTAAACGGTACTTCCGTTTTCATCAACAATGTTGGTGCAGATACCAGTCGTATCCACATGTCCTTGAACGATATGTCCATCTAGACGAGCGCCCATTTTCATGGCTCTTTCTAAATTAATAAAGTCGTTTACTTGAAGATGGCCAATGTTCGACTTGTCCATGGTTTCTTTAATAGCCGTTACGGTGTATTCATCCTCTTGAATATCAACAACGGTTAAACAAACCCCATTATGCGCTAAACTTTGATCGATTTTCAATTCGTTGGTGATGTCACTTTTAACCGTAATATGAAGATTTGTATCCTCATTTTTTAAGTTAGTAACTACCCCTACAGTTTCGATAATACCTGTAAACATGTCGATATTTTTTAATTACTTTTGTGAATGCAAAAATACGAAGAAGCGATAGTATTATGGAGAAAGAAGATAAAATAATTGTAGGGATTTCGATAGGTGATTTAGCGGGAATTGGAGTTGAGGTAATCCTGAAAACTTTTGCCGACAAACGCATGCTCGAGTTTTGTACTCCAGTTATTTTGGGATCAACCAAAGTGGTGTCACAACATAAGAAAGCGTTGAATCTTTCTACGCCAGTGCATGGGATAACCTCCATGAATCAAGTTCAGCATACCAAAGTAAATGTGCTGAATATTTGGAAAGAAGAAGTGAAGTTTGAATTAGGTACTCCTTCAGAAACGACAGGATCCTATGCTTTCAAATCGCTTTCAAAAGCAGTTGAATTGCTTGATAAGAATGAGATTCATGCTTTGGTAACTGCACCAATTAGTAAAGACAACATTCAATCAGAAGAGTTTAATTTTCCAGGTCACACAGAGTATTTAGAAGCTAAGTTAGACGGTGAAAGTCTGATGATTTTAATGTCCGACAATCTTCGAATCGGATTGTTGACTGGTCATATTTCGATTGCAGAAGTTCCTGCGGCTATTACTCCGGAGTTAATTCGTGAGAAAGTAGACATTATGCACGCTTCGTTAAAAAGAGACTTCGGAATTACCAAACCAAAAATCGCGGTATTGGGCTTGAATCCCCATTGTGGTGATAAAGGAGTAATAGGAAAAGAAGATGAAGAGATTATCAGACCTACTTTGAATGACATTCAAGAAAAAGGTAAATTGGTATATGGACCTTATGCTGCCGATGGTTTCTTCGGATCAAAAACCTATACACAGTTTGATGGAATTCTTGCTACCTATCACGATCAAGGGTTGGCACCTTTCAAAGCCTTGTCATTCGGAAATGGAGTGAATTTCACGGCAGGATTGAGTAAAATCCGAACTTCTCCTGATCACGGCACCGGATTTGATATCGCTGGGAACAACCAAGCAAACCCATCTTCATTTAAGGAAGCCTTGTTTTCTGCCTTGCAGATTTACAAGAATAGAACTCTAATGAAAGAGCTAACTCAAAATCAATTGGTTAAACAAGAAAATTAATTGAATTAT
>CAYFJL010000332.1:0-2959 GCA_964343335.1 uncultured Polaribacter sp.
CAAAAATTTAAAACATTAAAAACGCAACTGTTTCATACACCAATACGTTGTGTGTCATTGAAACAAGAAGAAATAATTATTAATTAATAGATAACATAATGAAAAACTCAAGAAGAATACTTTTTTTATCTGTTGTAGTCATGTGTACAACTTTTTTAAGTGCTCAGGATTTACCAAAAATGATTTTAGTTGAAGGTGGTTCTTTTGAAATGGGTAACACATTTTCAAAACCACAATATTTTGAAATGGATGCAGATCATTACCCTGTGCATGAAGTAACTTTAGACGATTTTCATATAAGTCGAACCGAAGTTACGGTAAAACAATACCGGAAGTTTTGCAATGAAACAGGACATAGAATGCCTTTAGCACCGCCATGGGGATGGAAAGATAATCATCCAATGGTTAATGTAACTTGGGCAGATGCAAAAGCTTATTGTAAATGGCTGGGAAAAATATCAGGAAAAAAAACATATCAATTACCAACTGAAGCCCAATGGGAATATGCAGCAAGAGCAGGAAATAAAGGAAAAAAATACAACCCTCACAGTGGAGGACGTGCTTTTGAAGTATCTTGGTATGGTAAAACCACTACTCAAGAAGTAGCAACTAAAAAACCAAATGAATTAGGAATTTATGATATGAGCGGAAATGTTTCGGAATATTGTCTGGACACTTATGTTAAGGATTGGTACAAAAAAAGTCCTTCAAGCAACCCCTTATGTATTGAAGGTACAAAAGTGGTAAAACGAGGTGGATCGTATATAGAATCATCTGGATTTAAAAGCCAAGTTTATGTGAGAAGTTTTCAGGAAGTCAATAAAGCAAGTAAATATATTGGTTTTAGAGTTGTACATAAATAAGTTTTTAATTTTCATATAAATTAATAATAACGCCACACAACATTGGCTATAATTCAGCGTGGCTTCTTAACTTTAAAACAAAAATTTTAACTTAGTTCTGGCTGATTTCTACTTTGGACAAATCCTGCGGATTTATCCACGCCGAAATCATAGCCGAGACCGTTACCCACAAGTTTGAAAAGGACAGTAATTATCATATCAACTTTGGTCTTAATTGTAGTTGGATTTCCTATATCAATGACTGCAATGGCTTGGTCAATCAATCCAACTGAAATGCTATATATACCTCTATGGATTCTGACCATAGTTGGATTAATATTATTTCTTGGAACAAAAAAAACAGGAAAATACTCAGTAATATTTGTTGCTTTCCTTTGGTTATTACAATTATCAAAAACTTTAGGTTGGTTCTTGACATTTGAACCAGATAACTTAGCCTTATGGGGAATTATTGCCTTGCCAACATTGGTAAGCATTCTTATCGTTTTTTATGGAATTGACTATATTTTGGAAAACCAAAAAAAGAAAGGAATTGTAATAAAAGGAATTGCAATTTTAATTCCAATTGTTGGTCTATTAAGTTTTGCAAATAAAACCTATAACAGAAACGTATTTTCTGAATTTTACAACATTGAGAATAAAGAATACAAAGCAGTTTTTAAGCCTCAACCATCAGACACAAGACAATTTGAAATAGAAATCTCATCACTTGAATTAAGAAATTTGGTAAAGGACAGAGCTACCTTTATTGCGGATCATCATTATTTTCCAAATGCAAAATTCAAAATCAATATGACGTTTTCGAAAATTAATGAAATTGAACTATATCAAGTTTCAGAATATAAGCTCAAACAGCCAATTAAATGGAAGATTGAGGAATTGAAGGGTGAAACTGAATTTTTAAAATAAAAAACCAGTGGGTAACATTGGCTATAATTCAGCGTGGCTTATTAACTTTTAAACAAAATCCCTAACTTAGTTCTGGCTGATTTCTACTTTGGACAAATCCTGCGGATTAGTCCACGCCGAAATCATAGCCGAGACCGTTAGGCACAAGTTGACATAAACTAAACCAATTAAATATGGAAAATCAAATCGATAATAAATTTAAGCCTATTGGAATATTCCTTTCCATAACTTTTGCTTTAAGTTCAATTTTTTATTTCCTAATAATATATTCTGGAAAATTAGGCGGAGGTGCTGGACAATATGTTATGGGACTTATGTGGTGTCCAGGAATTTCTGCCTTGATTACAATGAAAATTTTAAAGAGAAATATTTCTGACCTAGGCTGGAAATGGGGAAAGACAAAATATCAAATTAGAAGTTATTTGATTCCTTTACTTTATGCATTTATTGCCTATATAATTATTTGGAGTTTTGGCTGGGGAAAATTTTATAATGGAGAAACGGTAAATTGGATAACAGAATCTTTTGGACTTGGTGAAATTGGCTCTGGATTTAGCATATTATTTTACTTTATTCTTGTTGGTGTTTTTGGAGCAATTAGTAGTATGTCTAGTGCTCTAGGAGAAGAAATTGGTTGGCGTGGATTTTTAGTTCCTGAATTATATAAAAGTCAAGGATTTACAAAAACGTCTTTAATTACAGGATTTATTTGGGGAGTTTGGCATTTACCAATTTTATTATTTGCTGATTATAATAGTGGAACACCATCTTGGTTTGCTATGCCATGTTTCATGGTATTAGTTATCAGCATAAGTTTCATTTACACATGGTTTCGTATGAAATCTGGAAGCTTATGGACTGCTGTAATACTTCATGGAAGCCATAATCTATTTATTCAAAATATTTTCACCCCTTTGACAGAAGACACAGGTAATACAGCTTATTATATAGACGAATTTGGAATTGTACTACCAATTGTCGCAATTGGTTTTGCAATATACTATTGGAGCAAAAGGAATGAATTAAAAACCAGTGCCTAACAATGGCTATAATCCATTGCTCAATTAGATGTTTAAGTGAAAACATTGTATTTTAACTCAGCTATAGATTCCTACTCCGAAATTCTGCCGAATTTCTACGCAACGGAATCATAGCCAAACCGTTGTGCTTCATTATGACCAACCACT
>CAYFJL010000333.1:0-2946 GCA_964343335.1 uncultured Polaribacter sp.
TTGCTGCAAAAATAAGGAAATTTTAATGTAGTTGGTTGCTCATGGTGTATTTGAAGTTGAAAACCGATTTCAAAGGTGAATGTTGAATTGTTTAGATAGCGATTAGCCAACAGTCAAAAGCGAATAAGGGGTGTTAGTGTTGAGAAATTAGAACTGCGTTGTCACTTCGAGTGATTTTCGAAGAAAATAGTATCGAGAAGTGAGTAGTGAGATGTGAGAAGTATCAAAAATAGTTAGGTTTAAGAAATAGAGATTTCCTCTCTTGAAAGGGGTTAGGGGTGTGAAATTGGAAGTTGGGAGTCGGGAGTCAGGGGAAATTATAATTGAAAGTTTAAGTAGTTAATTTGAGCACCTTATGATTGTAAGCCAATGAATTTATTCTATGTTTAAAAAAAAGGATTGTTCCCTTGAGGGGACAATTGTAATGAGTAAATTTAAGTATTAGGTTAAACCCCAACCTATACAATTTTTATATGTTGTAACCTGTAATTTGTCAATATTAAAGTAGATTTCATTAATTTAGAATATTTATAAATTAACAAATGGTACAGATTTTTTAAAAAAAAGCGCTAAATTGTGCGTGAAAAGAAAAAGTTGATCTACAATGTCTACTAAAAAGCTATGTTTAATTCTAAAAATTAGCACATACATTTTGTTAATTGTTAACTCCAAGATTTTATTTTTTATTAAATAGAAATTAAAAGTTATATAACTTGTAGAAATAAAGGTTGTTGGACTATAGTACTAAATAAAATTTGTTGTCATATGAAAAAAGAAAAAGAAATGCGGTTATTTTGGGTAAACCTAAAACTCTGGTTTTTAGTAATAAGTATTTTGTTAATGATTATTTCATCGGGTTGGTTATTTTACAGAGCTGTGCTATATGACTTGTTTCATGGATAAATATGCAGGATATACCAAAAATTTACCATTACGATTAGAAGCACATTATAAGGGAAAAGTGGTATCCACAAAGTACAGAAGACCGTTGAAGTTGATTTATTTTGAAGCGTGTTTATCACAAAAAGATGCTTTAAAGAGAGAAAAGTACTTAAAAACCCATTATGGCAACATGTTTTTAGGAAATCGCCTCAAATCGTATTTCACAGGTCAGGTTGATGTAGTAGTGAGAAAATAATTAAATAATGAATAAAGAGAAGGTTTTGGTTACCGGTGGAGCGGGGTTCAACCCCGTGAAATAATGGAAATAAAACGAAATGCGGTTTTTGGGTTAATGAATTAAACATTATTTCCATTACGATTTGAAGAGTCAAATCGTATTTCACAGGTCAGGTTGATGTAGTAGTGAGAAAATAATTAAATAATGAATAAAGAAAGGGTTTTGGTTACCGGTGGAGCGGGTTTCATTGGGAGTAACCTTTGCGAAGCGCTGCTAAAAAGTGGCTATGAAGTAGTGTGTTTCGACAATTTTTCAACAGGAAAAATGGAGAACATTTCCGAATTTATCAGTCACTCAAATTTTAAATTAATTGGTGGCGATATTAGAAATGTTCCCGATTGTTACAAGGCCTGTAAAGATGTAACGTATGTATTGCATCATGCAGCATTGGGTTCTGTTCCCCGATCAATTAATGATCCGGTTACTTCAACCGATGTGAATATATCGGGATTTGTAAATATGCTCACCGCAGCAAAAGATAACAACGTAAAACGATTTATTTATGCAGCCAGTTCTTCTACCTATGGAGACAGTACAAGTTTACCTAAACATGAAGACCATATTGGCAAGCCCTTATCACCTTATGCTATTACAAAATATGTAAACGAACTGTACGCCGAAATTTTTTACAAAACCTATGGTTTAAACACTATTGGGTTTCGTTATTTTAATGTATTCGGACAAAAACAAGATCCTGAAGGGGCCTATGCAGCCGTAATACCAAAATTCATTCAGCAGTTTATCAATAATGAGTCGCCGGTTATTAATGGCGATGGATCGTATTCAAGAGATTTTACCTATATTAAAAATGTTATTCAAATCAATTTACTAGCCTTAACAACCAAGAATCCTAAAGCACTAAATCAGGTGTATAATGTGGCCTGTGAAAAACAAACCACTTTAACGGAGTTGGCACATTTATTAAAATTGAAACTCACAAATTTTGACAACAACATCAATAACCTACAAATTAAATACGGACCTAATAGACAAGGCGATGTACCACATTCTTTGGCGAGTATTGCCAAAGCAAAAACATTATTAAATTACCAACCCAGGTATAATTTAGCAAAAGGACTAGAAGAAGCCCTGCAATGGTATTGGCAGTATTTTAATGTGTTGGTGGAATGAGGCTTATGTAGTTGTAGAAAAGCGAATAGGGGTGTTAGTATTGAGATATGAGATATGAGATATGAGAAGTGAGAAGTATGAGTGTGGTTAATTATAAATTATTAATGGTACATAAACCCGGCCTATGCAATTTTTAGTAGCGTTCTATTAGAATAGCGACTAGTGAAAAGGGAAGTTGAAAGATAGAAATGAAAGAATAAATACAATAATTATGAAATTCTTTTTAGCGAGAATAGTTCTTAAAAGCTTCGAAAGACAGGAACAGCGTGACGCGAAGTTTTAAGAACGGTGCTGCACAGCAGCAATTCCTACTAAAAAGTGTCCTTTTTTGGTTAGCTCACCCCTTTATTATTGGTTGAAGTGTTCATGAATCTCCTAATGTCGATTTCAATTTTTAGACAAGTAAAAAATGAACAGAAAGAAAAAGAGAAAATGTCTTAGATATTTTGGGTTCTTTTTTCATCAATGGAAAAAAGAATAATAACAAGTAGCGCAGCAGATTGCCTCACTAAAGCCTGCCTTGAGCGATAGCCGAAAGGTTCTCAATGCCGCATAAGACTATACGAACGTTTAAAGAAAAGATTGTCCCCTTGAGGGGACTTTAGGGGTGTGTGTTTAAGTTGTGAGTGTTTAGT
>CAYFJL010000334.1:0-2943 GCA_964343335.1 uncultured Polaribacter sp.
CCCCAGAGACACGCCATCGGTATCGACCACTTCAACGCCCCGTTTTTCGACCAATCGAACGGTAAGGGAGTACACAGAACAATTTTATCTGCCTGCAGCAGAAAAATACAAGAGGCGTGCGGCAAAAAAGGGAGCTGCGGGAAAAAGGATTTTAGACACGCAAAACGAACTTATGAAAAGATGGGATACCATAAAGTTCGGAAAAGTTCAGGTTGAAAGTGAGCGCCGTAAACATCATGTTAGAGTACCCATTTGGCTGAATGGTATTGACCCCAAGCATGTTCAGGTAGAACTGTTCGCAGAAGGTGTTAACGGCAAAACGCCCGAAAGAAACACGATGAAATTTGATTGGATGGGCGAAGAAGGGCAACATAACTTTTACGCACAGCTAAATACTGACCGGCCAATTGATCACTACACGGTTCGTATTGCACCGAACTACGAAAGCGTGTCCGTGCCGTTGGAGAACAACTTGATACGATGGCAACATTAAAGTAAATTTCAAATAATTGAAGAAATGAAAACACTGGAATATCACGAAACCATATTAAAAAAGGTCAGCTTCGACAAGAGGTTGTTGAGGATGGAATTGAAAAAGGCCGTTCGCAATACCACTTGTTCCGAACAGCCGGCCCTTCTCGAATGGTGCGGGGAGCACCTTGGCGAGGAATACAAAAAAATGGCTGCCGATTTTATGGAAAACAAGAGCTGTGCTTTTGAAGATAACGATAACCAATAAAATCACAAGTTAAAATGTACCTGCAAAACCCACTCCTTTTAACAATCAGTGCCGGGCCATCAAATATTAGGTTCACAATGTATGAAATGGCCGAAAATCCCGTGAAGGAACTTTTTGGTGATATTCGTCACATCGGATCCGGCAAAGAGGTTTTCAGAGTTACCCACGTTAAAGGCAATGAAAGGGAAAATTCACGGACATACGCTCCTGGCTTTTATCAAGCGACCGTTTTTTTAATAGGTTGGCTAAAAAACCAACCCGGCTTCGATCGTATTGGTTACATAGGACACAAGATAACATATGGATTGAACTATCCTGGGCCGAAAGTAATCGATACCGCCCTATTGAACGAACTGAAACAGACTGCGGACTATAATATTCCTACCTGTCTTTCAACTGAGATTGAGATTGTTGAAACGTTCGCAATGCGATTTCCGGCCTTACAGCAGGTAGCTTTTTTTGATACCAGTTTTCTGGTGAACTTGCCCAAGGCTGCCAAGATACCCCCTTTCATTCCAAGGCATTTTGAACGGGCACGCACGCACGGGCATGGCTTTCATGGGCTATCGTTTTCCCATATCATGATAGAACTTAAAAAAAGGATAGGTATTCAAAAAGCCAATGGAAGGCTCATTCTTGCACATCTTGGCAAAGAGGCCAGTATAACTGCCATCAAGGAGGGCAAGAGCATAGATGCCGGCATGGGGTTTACACCATTGGGTGGGTTCGTCATGGGTACAAGAAGCGGAGATTTAGATCTTGGCGATTTTGCGCATTTACTGAAAAAAGAACGGATGGGGGCAAAACGGCCCAACAGCTTGACAGATGATGAGGGCGGTTCGCCAAAAATTTCCGAAACAAGTACCGATATACTTGATTTACTTTTAAAAGAAGATGTTGACCGAAGGGCAACGGAAGCTGTAACTTTATTCTGCTATCAAGTAAGAAAGTGGATCGGGTCGTTTACCGCTGTCTTGGGCGGTTTGGATGTGCTGGTTTTCTCGGGTGACATCGGTGAAAATTCTCCAATAATACGATCCAGGATTTGTCAAGGACTTGACTTTTTAGGTATTGGGCTCGATGAAGGACAAAATAGAAAAAATTCATCTAAAATCTCTAAAGAGCACAGTAAAGTGCTGGTCATGGTAATTCATGCCGATGAAGAATTGGTTATTGCAGAGAGCTTGGCCAATCAATATTTTAAAGATAAAAGTGATGATAAAGTAATTTCACCTCAAAAGAGGGGAGGGCAAAAAAGGCCGAGGGTTTCCACTCGAAAAAATATTGACAAATTCACCATATGGGATGGGTAAACAGAATATTCCGGTTTCCCTGTTCCGATCCGGTGGTAAATATCCGTTTGTCAGAACGAAGCGTTGAAAACCGGGCTGGGTGATTTTCTTGTAATGTACCTGTAAAAAATTATGAAGAATAAGAGTATGAAGACTATTAAACACATAGGCGTATTCACATCTGGGGGCGATTCCCCGGGAATGAACGCCGCCTTGCACGGGGTGGCCAAAACGGCTGAGATGAACAACCTAAGGCTCAGCGGTTTTAAAAAAGGCTATGAAGGCCTAATCGACGGTGACCTAGTACAGTTGGATTCCAGTCAACTGAAAAAGAACGTTCACAGAGGCGGCACATTGTTGAAAACAGCAAGGAGCAAGCGATTTTTGACGTTGGAGGGAAGACAACGAGCTATGCAAATTCTTGAAATGAACAAGGTCGATGCCCTGATTGCTATAGGTGGTGATGGTACCTTCAAAGGGCTATTGGCATTTTCAGAAATCTGTGACCTGCCGTTCTTGGGCATTCCCGGCACCATCGATAATGATTTGGCAGGTACCGATTTTACACTCGGTTTCGATTCTGCAGTGAACACCGCAATTGAAAACATTGATAAGATCAGGGATACGGCGGAGTCCCATAACCGAATATTTCTGATAGAGGTAATGGGCAGGGACTGCGGGTATATTGCCATCCATTCCGGATTGGGTACGGGGGCAGATGCCATTCTGATACCTGAAAGCGGGCATGACTTTATTCAATTGTTGGAAAAGGCGGGAAGCTACGATCGTGAAGAGGCCTTTGTTGTGATTGTTTCTGAAGGGGATGAACTAGGGGTCGAGCCGGCAGCCAAAAAGATAAAGGAAATAAACCCTGAAGTGGACTTGCGCATTGCCAAACTGGGCCATGTACAA
>CAYFJL010000335.1:0-2919 GCA_964343335.1 uncultured Polaribacter sp.
TGGAAAGAAACGGATTGAATCAAGAGAATATCGATTGGTTGGTTCCGCATCAAGCAAATACCAGAATTATTGAGGCAACTGCCAACCGAGTAGGTGTAGGTCCTGAAAAAGTAATGAAGAACATTCATAAATATGGCAATACAACATCAGCAACCTTACCATTGTTGTTAGCCGATTATGAAGGTCAGCTAAATAAAGGAGACAAATTAATTTTTGCAGCCTTTGGAGGTGGATTCACCTGGGGAGCAATTTACTTGACTTGGGCATACGATTCCAAATAACAAACAAAAAAGACAACTAAATTTTTAAAACATGGATATTAAAGAAATTCAAAACCTAATTCGATTTGTAGCCAAATCTGGTGCAAGTGAGGTAAGTTTAGAAACAGAAGAGGTGAAACTGACCATCAAAACTGGATCTGGTAAATCAGAAACGACCATTGTTCAATCACCTATTCAAAGTATGCCAGCTGTTCCTCAACAGCAAATCATTGCGCAGCCAGTAGCAGAAGCGCAACCAGCTGCTCCGGCACAACCAGCTGCTCCAGCTGAAAACAACAATTATATCGAAATCAAGTCTCCGATGATTGGTACATTCTACAGAAAACCATCTCCAGACAAACCTAACTTCGCAGAAGTTGGGAGCGACGTTAAAGTTGGTGATACGGTGTGTGTGATTGAGGCCATGAAATTATTCAACGAAATTGAATCTGAGATATCTGGTAAAATAGTGAAAGTATTGGTAGAAGACGCTACACCAGTAGAGTTTGATCAACCATTATTTTTAGTTGACCCTTCCTAATCAAGAATTTCTTGATTGTAGCTTTTAATTAATGTCAACGTAAACTATCAAACTATGTTTAATAAAATTTTAATAGCCAATAGGGGTGAAATCGCTTTGCGAGTAATTCGTACTTGTAAAGAGATGAATATTAAAACTGTTGCTGTTTACTCGACTGCAGATGCAGATAGCCTGCATGTTCGATTTGCAGATGAAGCAGTTTGTATTGGACCACCACCAAGTTCTGACTCGTACTTAAAAATGGCCAATATCATTGCAGCGGCAGAAATAACCAATGCTGATGCCATTCACCCTGGATACGGATTCTTATCAGAAAACGCTAAGTTCTCAAAGTTATGTGCTGAGCACGGAATCAAGTTCATTGGAGCTTCTCCTGAAATGATTGACCGAATGGGAGATAAGGCGAATGCTAAAGCCACTATGAAGGCTGCAGGTGTTCCTTGTGTTCCAGGAAGTGACGGTGTTATTGAAGACTTTGACCAATGTGTTACTTTGGCTGAAGAAACCGGATACCCAGTTATGTTAAAAGCTTCCGCTGGAGGTGGAGGTAAGGGTATGCGTGCCGTTTGGAAAGCTGAAGATTTAAAAGACGCTTGGGATTCTGCAAGACAAGAATCGAAGGCTGCCTTTGGAAATAACGATATGTACATGGAGAAACTTATTGAAGAGCCAAGACATATCGAGATTCAGATTGTAGGAGATGCTTACGGAAAAGCATGTCACTTATCTGAAAGAGATTGTTCTGTTCAAAGACGTCACCAGAAATTAACGGAAGAAACTCCTTCGCCATTTATGACCGATGAACTTCGTGAAAAAATGGGAGATGCGGCGGTTAGAGCTGCAGAGTACATCAAATATGAAGGAGCTGGAACGGTTGAGTTTTTGGTAGACAAGCACAGAAACTTTTACTTTATGGAAATGAATACACGTATTCAAGTAGAGCATCCAATTACCGAAGAGGTGGTAGATTATGACTTGATTCGTGAACAAATTTTGGTAGCTGCCGGAGTTCCAATTTCTGGTAAAAATTACTATCCAAAGTTACATTCTATTGAGTGCCGAATCAATGCAGAAGATCCGCATAACAATTTTAGACCAGCCCCAGGAAGAATTACAACGCTTCATACACCAGGAGGTCATGGCGTTCGTATGGATTCTCATGTGTATGCTGGTTATGTGATTCCGCCGAATTACGACTCTATGATTGGTAAATTAATTGTTACGGCTCAAACCAGAGAAGAGGCAATTAACAAAATGAAACGTGCACTAGACGAGTTTGTGATTGAGGGAATTAAAACTACGATTCCGTTCCACAGACAATTGATGGATCATCCTGATTATGTGGCTGGTAATTACACCACTAAATTCATGGAAGATTTTGTTATCGAATAGTGAAACAATACAATTGAATATAAAAGAGAACGCCCAGTGTGTTCTCTTTTTTTTATCTTTAAATTAAATATGTACCCATGAAGATTGATGGCATAGATAAAATAATCATCAAGAGCTTAGTAAAAGACGCGAGAACGCCAATTCTTACCATTGCTAGGAAGGTAGGAGTTTCTGGAGCAGCCATTCATCAACGGTTGAAAAAATTGGACAAGTCCAAATTAATCGATGGGTATCAGATGGTATTGAATCCGAAGGCTTTGGGCTATTCAACTACGGCTTTTGTTGGCATCTTTTTAGACGCTTCTAGTCAGTATTCTTCAGCCATCAAAAGATTAAAGGAAATTCCAGAAATTGTAGAAAGTCATTATACAACTGGTAACTACGCCATTTTTATCAAAATCTTGTGTAAGAATAACGAAGATTTGATGCATCTGCTGAACAAGGACATACAAACCATTAAAGGAGTTTCAAGAACGGAAACCTTTATTTCCTTAGACCAACAAATCGATCGTCAGATATCGATTTAGAGTGCGACCAACTCTTTTCTAGTTTGCCAAAACCACCTATCGATAGTCTTTGATTGATGAACGATATTTGATTGTCATCGACCGTATCATCCTTAAGATTAACGTGTTGCTCATCTATCTTTGATGGAAATTACAACACGATTATAAGTTGGGGGATTTATAATTCGTTCGCGAAACTGGAGGAAACTCCAGTTTTTTT
>CAYFJL010000336.1:0-2910 GCA_964343335.1 uncultured Polaribacter sp.
GGTGTATGTACTGTGAGTACTTAATTTGACTGTCACGATTACCGGTTTTGTAAAAAATGACAGCGTCATTTGGTCTCATAAAGAAGTGATTGATGTCAATAATATCCAACACACCACTTCTAAACAATGAATCTCTTACAGGCCCCTTAACCGCAGCGAAGTAAAAGATGATCTCTTTCTTTTTATAATAACGTATTCTTTCCTTTAACATTTCAATTCCCGTACTATCCACTCGGTTAATGCTTTCAGCGTCAAATACAATGATCTTTAATTTATCACCTTTCTTTTCGACCATTTCATCTAGATTATCACGGAAGTAGTTGGAGTTGGCATAAAAAAGCTGCGCATCAAACCGGAACACTAAAATTTCATCTTCAATGATTACTTCTTCAAAACGATTCTTGTTTCGGTAAAAATCAGAATCAGGCACCTTCCCCAATTCGGTCACATAAGGTCTTGAAGTTCTGAAAATCAAAATGATCAATGATAGGGCAACGCCTACGAAAATTCCGTACTCAATCCCAAGAACCAAGGTAGAAACAAAGGTGGCTAATAACAACCAGAAGTCTAAGTTGTTGGCCTTCCATAGGTAGATGGCTTCCTTGAAATTAATCAACCCGAATACCGCAACGATAATAATGGCGGCAAGAACTGTCTTTGGCAAGTAATAGAACAATGGTGTTAAAAACAACAAGGTCAATCCCACCATAATCACAGATACAAAGGCCGAAATCCCTGTCTTTCCTCCGCTTTCTTGATTGATAGCAGATCGTGAAAAACTTGAAGCTATCGGATATGCTTTGAACAATGATCCGGCCATATTACTCAATCCCAATGCAATCAATTCTTGATTCGGACGAACTCGGTATTCATCCTGTTGACTTTCCAAGGATTTTCCGATGGATATGGTTTCTAAGTATCCGACCATGACCAAGGTTAAGGCGATAGGAAACAATTCTCGAACCTGATCCCAATCGTAACTTGGCACTCCAAAAGAGGGTAACCCAGAAGGGATATCTTTGACAATGGATACATTTTCAAAATGAACTCCGAAGAACTTTAAGGTTACCACTCCGAATACGACCACAATTAAGGCATTCGGAATCTTTTTATTGATGCGTTTAAGAGCCACGATGATCAACACCGATGCCAACCCTATGATGGTTGTTTGTCCATCGAATTCCATAAATCGGGTTGAAATATCTACAATCAGCTCCTGAATTAAATCAGATTGAATGAAGTCGACCCCGAGTAAATTCCGGAATTGATTCAATCCAATAGTCAACGCAACCGCTGAAGTAAAGCCCGTAATTACGGGTCTTGATAGGAAGTTTACAATGAATCCTAAGCTAAAAATCCCAAGTATAAATTGAATCGCCCCGACCATTAAAGCCAATAAAATCGCAATTTCAATATAACTTTCAGATCCTACCAATGCCAAGGTTGAAACACCTGTTGCCACAATTAAAGAATCCATGGCGACTGGACCAATAGCAACCTGTCTTGAGGATCCAAAAATGGCGTAAATGATTTGAGGGACTAAAGCACAATACAGACCGTAAATAGGAGGTAATCCCGCAATTAATGCATAGGCGATACCCTGAGGAATAAGGATGATGCTTACTGTGATTCCAGCAATGATATCTCCCTTCAAATAGCTCTTATCGTAGTTAGGGAGCCAATCAAAAATAGGTATTACTTTTTTTATGTTCATTCCCTAAAACAGTTTTCCCTGCGGAGTATCTTTTGTTTTACCCAGGTGTTTGTAAGCCAGTTCGGTCACCTCTCGACCACGTGGTGTCCTCATGATAAATCCTTGTTGGATTAAAAAAGGTTCGTAGACTTCTTCAATGGTTTCAGCATTTTCGCTGATGGCTGTTGCCAAAGTGTTGATTCCGACGGGACCGCCCTTGAACTTATCAATAATGGTTGATAAAATCTTATTATCCATTTCATCCAAACCATGTGCATCTACATGTAAGGCTTCTAATGCATATTTGGCGATGCCTATGGAAATACTACCATCTCCTTTGATTTGCGCAAAATCTCTTACTCTACGTAGCAATGCATTGGCAATTCTAGGTGTTCCTCGACTTCTGCCTGCAATTTCAATCGCGGCTTCAAAACTGATAGGAACATTCAAAATTTTGGCACTTCGCTGTACGATGGTTGACAATAATTCTGTTGAATAATAATGCAGTCGACTGCTAATTCCGAATCGAGCTCTCATAGGAGCCGTTAACAATCCAGAACGTGTAGTCGCACCGATCAATGTAAAAGGCTCAAGATTGATTTGTACTGTTCTCGCATTCGGACCCGATTCAATCATGATATCAATCTTATAGTCTTCCATAGCCGAGTACAAATACTCCTCAACAATCGGACTCAATCGATGAATTTCATCAATAAACAGCACATCTCTTTCATCTAAGTTGGTGAGTAGTCCGGCCAGATCTCCTGGTTTGTCTAAAACAGGTCCTGAAGTAACTTTAATTCCGACTTCCAATTCATTGGCAAGGATATGAGCCAAGGTTGTTTTACCAAGTCCCGGAGGGCCATGAAATAGGGTATGATCTAAGGCTTCATCTCGTTGATTGGCTGCTTGAACAAAAATTTTAAGGTTTTCAATGGATTGCTCTTGTCCGGTGAAGTCGTCAAATGACAGCGGTCTTAACTTCTTTTCAACATCATGATCTTCCCCTGAAAAATGACTTTTATCTGGATTCAAATTTTCGTTCATCTTAACAAAGATAAAAAGATTTCAAAGCAAAATGCCTTTCCAAATCTGGAAAGGCATTCTATTTATTTTTAGTCTCCTTAAGAAGGTTCTTCTCCTTCTAACAATGGTGTTGTTTGGAGTACAAAGTCTTCACCGTGTAGGTAATCACTATCGTCATCATTTGGATCTAC
>CAYFJL010000337.1:0-2900 GCA_964343335.1 uncultured Polaribacter sp.
AACCCAATTTCGGATTTGGAGATTTGCAATATTTCCAAAAATTAGATCAGCTAAAACCTTTATTTACTTCGTTTAACCCCGTGAAATTATCCCGCAAAGGAAAACAAGTTTTAGAAAACAACTTGAACTTCTACAGTGAAATGCGAAGCGATGAAAGCTATTTGGGTGGTGCGAAGAAATACAGCTTCCTATACAATTCTGACACAGAAAAGTTACTTCAAATTACTACTTAATGGCAATCAAACCGTCTGAACTCATTCTAAATCCGGATGGTAGTGTTTATCATTTGAATTTAAGACCTGAACACATTGCTACCAATATTATTTTTGTTGGTGACCAAAATCGTGTTGATAAAATCACCAAGCACTTCGATTCCATTGAGTTTACCACTCAAAAAAGAGAATTCAAAACAACCACGGGAACCTATAGAAATAAGCGATTTTCCGTTATTTCTACTGGAATTGGTAATGACAATATTGATATTGTTTTGAATGAATTGGATGCCCTGGTGAACATTGATTTTGACACAAAAACAGTGAAGGAAAAAATCACCAAACTTCATATTGTAAGAATTGGAACATCGGGTTCTCTTCAAGATGACATCCCGGTGGATTCATTTGTTCTAAGTTCTCACGGACTCGAGCTTACCGGTACACTATGGTCTTATAAAGTTGAAGCGCTTAGAAATTTCGAATTGGAAAAAGCCTTTGTGAAACACATGGACTGGTTGAAAGAAAAGCCTTATCCCTTATTCATTCCAGGTTCTCAACTACTACATGATAAAATCTTTTCTGACTCCATGTATCAAGGAATCACAGCCACGGCTAACGGTTTTTATGGACCACAAGGAAGAATACTAAGGTTACCGATTCAAGAAGAATTTATCAATGAGAAGCTTACCAACTTTAAATATGATGATTTACGAATCTCAAATTTTGAGATGGAAACGGGCGGCATCTATGGACTATCAAAATTATTTGGTCATGAAGCTTGTTCGGTAAATGCAATAATCGCAAATCGGGCTATGGGTACCTTCAGTAAAAACCCAGGAAAGGTCATTGAAGATTTGATTACTTATACTTTGGACAAATTAACTGCATAACTTCATGGTTAATTTAAAAATCGGAGGAGTTCCCGAACATTTCAATTACCCCTGGTATCTTGCCTTTAAAGCAAAAGAATTTCGAAATCAGAACATCAATTTACGTTGGAAAGACTGCTATGGGGGAACTGGTGAAATGTGTGCAGGTTTACGAAGTGGTGACATTGATATTGCGGTCGTTTTAACCGAGGGAATCATCAAAGACATTATTAATGGCAATCCATCTAAAATTGTTCAAGTATTTGTAAAGAGTCCTTTATTATGGGGAATTCACGTGGATCACCATTCTGAATTCCAAACCATTGAAGAACTTAAGGATAAAACGGTTGCCATAAGTCGATATGGATCAGGGTCCCAACTCATGGCAATTGTAAATGCTAACAATCAAGGCTGGAATGTTGATGAACTTGATTTTAAAGTTGTTCAAAATTTGTCTGGTGGTATTGAATCCCTTACCAAAGGAGAGGCCGACTATTTCATGTGGGAACAGTTTACCACCAAACCATTGGTTGACAATCAAACCTTTCGAAGAATTGATTCCTGCCCTACTCCTTGGCCATGTTTTGTAATTGCTGTTAGGAATGAAGTATTAGCCACTAATGAGGAAGAGATAAAGATCATTTTAGACATCATCAATCGATATACCAGGTCTTTTAAATCTACACCAAATTTGAGTCATCTTCTGGCCGAAAGATATGAGCAAAAAACTCAAGATATTCGATCTTGGCTTAAGATAACTAAATGGAATTCAGATAGATATATCTCAAAAAATTTAATAACACGAATACAAAATAAAATGGTAAAGTATAACGTTATTAAAAGGAAAGAAAATTCTGCTAGATTTATAAAAAAGCTGTAATTTAGCTTCAGAAGATATGAAGAAAACGATCGTATTTATAGTTTTTGTTTTTGCACTAGTGTGCATGTCATCATGCAGAAGCACTTCAAAGTCTTGTGGACTGGCAGAACAAAGTTTCAACAACCAAGAGACAGAAAAGCAAATTCAACACCAACACATTGAATTTGTATCTTAATTTCAAATTCTTAAAATCCGCTTTTTAGCGGATTTTTTTTACCACTTAATTTCTGGTATGCCTTGGTTTTTTAAAATTTCGTTGGTTTTTGAGAAATGCTTATTGCCGAACCAATAGCCTCTATTGGCACTTAATGGCGAAGGGTGTCCGGAGGTTAAAATATGATGCTTGTTCCCATCAATCAATTTTGCTTTTTTCTTTGCAAAGCCTCCCCAAAGCAAGAAAATCACATCTTTTCGCTGTTCATTTATTTTGGATATGACTGCATCAGTAAACAGCTCCCATCCCTGTTTTTGATGACTTCCCGCATTTCCTGATTGCACCGTTAATGTGGCGTTTAGCAGTAGAACTCCTTGTTTTGCCCATCGCTCTAAATTTCCGCTTTCGGGATAAGGAATTCCCAAATCTTGCTCAATTTCTTTAAAAATATTGATTAATGAAGGTGGATGTGAAATTCCGTCTGTAACCGAAAAACAAAGTCCATTTGCTTGATTCGGACCGTGATAAGGATCTTGCCCAAGGATAACAATTTTTACCTGATCAAAAGAACAATGGTCAAACGCTGAGAAAATTTTTGAACCGGGAGGATAACAAATGCCAGAACGATATTCGTTTCGAACGAAATCAACTAAATCCTTAAAATAGGATTTTTCGAATTCCCCCTGTAAAACTTTTTGCCAAGATTTTTCTATCGAAACCTTCATAGTGCGTATTTTTGCATCTTTCAAAGATACCATTTTGGCAGTAAGAATTTCCGATAAAGC
>CAYFJL010000338.1:0-2878 GCA_964343335.1 uncultured Polaribacter sp.
CAATCAAAGATAAGCATTAGTCAACTCATTATCAGCTTATTACTAAAATGATTTCTTTGTTTCTATACCTAAAAGTTCAATTCCTATGCCAAAAGCACGGATTGAAAAATCGAAGTTTTGTGGTAAATTAGCTAAGAAGACCTATGATATTATGAAGAACTCAAAATACACCGCCTGTTTCCTTTTCCTCCTACTATCGGTATTTGCAATCAGCGATATCAACAGCCAAGTAACCGTCAACAAATCAGGCGATAATTGGCAGCTAAAAGTTAACGGAGAAGATTTTAAAATTCATGGTGTTACTTTCGGTCAAGTTGATGACGTGGCCAACTACGATAAGTACTTCAAAGACTTACAATTCTTGGGAGTCAATGCCATCAGAACTTGGGCAACAGGTAAAAACGCCAAGGTATTACTAGATACGGCAGAAAAATACGGAATCAAAGTGATGATGGGAATTTGGATGCGACACGGAAGACCCGGAATGGAAGATGATGATTCTTTCAACTACCTAAAAGATACCGAAGGAATGAAGGCCATGTATGATAATGCCATCAACGTCGTAAAAACCTATAAAGATCATCCAGCTGTACTTACTTGGGGAATTGGTAATGAAGTCTACCTGAACATGGCAACGGATGAGGAAAAATTGGCCTATTCGAAGCTCCTAGAAAAGATTTGCAAACAAATAAAAACCATTGATCCAAATCACCCTATCACCTCTGTAGAAGCATGGACCTTCGGTGTTGATTGGTGGTCAAAACATGTACCTTCTATTGACATTTACGGTTTGAATTCCTACGGAAATGGAGCTAACTTTCTTCAAGGAGAATTGACAAAAATGAAGGTTGATAAACCTTACATAGTTACAGAATTCGGTGTGCGTGGTGAATGGGATATCAAGGCTACTAGAAATAACATCAAAATTGAACCTACCGATAATGAAAAGTACGACGCTATAGCCAATGGTGTTCCGAATTGGATATTCAACAAACCCAATAACTTAGGCGTATTTGTTTTCCATTACGTTGATGGGAATCAACATATGGCACCATGGTTGTTTACGCATTACAAGGGAGCAAAAAGACCACAATATTGGGCCATTCGAAAAGCATTTACGGGAAAAGAACCAAGCAATCAAGTACCAAAAGTTAATAAACTTTCATTGCCTAATGGATCGTTCGAAAGTGGTTCTTGGATAAAAACTGATTTGATCGTTTCTGATGTTGAAGATGATATTACAAAGGTATCCTTTTCCTACAATCATCGAGAAGGAAGTCGAAGACGAAGAGATCAAATGAATTCATTAGAATTCCGAGGGAATCTCAAAGACGGATTTGAAGTGAAACTCCCAAAAGTTCATGGGGCGATTAAGGTGTATGCCGAAGTTTATGACAAGGCTAATAATGTGGGTATTGAATCAAGTTCAATTGTGGTAACTGACGAAGAGGAAAAGAAAAAGAAGTTTTTGGTTCCAAAGGTAAGTCTGCCCTTTTATGTGTATCGTGATTCAGAAAATGTACCCTATTATCCATCCGCATATATGGGCAATGTGAAAGGAATGCAAGTGGATATGGCGCATACCAAAAACGTACGTTCAGGAAAAACCGCTATTGAAATTAAATACACAGAATCCAAAAATTGGTACGGATTCGGCCTCGTAGATCCCGCAAATGACTGGGGAGATATTTTAGGGGGCTATGACATCTCCGGAGCCAAAACATTTAGTTTTTGGGCAAAAGCTAGTTACAAAGGAGTAACTGCCAAAATAGGCTTCGGAATGATTGAACAGAATCAAAAGTTTCCGGATTCAGCAATTCGAACCGAAGAATTTGTACTGACGGATCAATGGAAGAAATACACCATTAAAACAAAACGATTAAACCTGAGTCATATCCGTTCTGGGTTTGTATTATTTGCAGCGGCCAACGGTTTCCGACATACGATTTACCTAGATGATATCGTTTTTGAATAAATAGCACATCAACCATGACGAAACAAATCAGCACCTTATTTTTTCTTTTTCTCCTTAGTATTAGCAGTTCAGTAGTTGGACAAAACTACTCTGGCGATGAAAAAGACATCCAACAACTATTAGTCAATATCAAAGATTTCTCCTCACAGGTGATGGCCTCCAATTACCAGGAGATTGGCAATGCCTATACAGAGGATGCTAAGATTTTTCCTTACAACAAAGAAATCATCGCAGGAAGACAAAACATCATCAAATATTGGATCTTACCGAAAGGTGTGCGAACTAAGTATCATAAAATCACACCCAAAGAAATTAAAATCGTTGGCAACGAAGCCTACGATTATGGTTATTACGAAGGAACCACGATTAGAGCTAATGGAAGCGAGTCGAACTGGAAAGGAAAATATGTGATTATCTGGAGGAAGGTAGCTGGTAAATGGAAAATTTACCTTGATATTTGGAATCCAATACTTCCCTCAAAATGACCAAACTAAAAGCAGTCATATTCGACTTGGATGGCACCATCGCCAATACCATTCCACTAATCATCAAATCGGTTCAACATGCCCTTGAACCATTGATCGATCGATCGATAAGTGATCAAGAAGTAGTAGGTACATTCGGACCTTCTGAAGTCGGAACTGTTATGGCATTGGCACCCAATGAGGTGGAATTGGGTTTTCAACGTTATCTTGATTTCTACAAACAATTCCACGACATGTGTCCCGCGCCTTTTGACGGAATCGCAGAACTTCTAGACTTCCTATTAGAAAAGAACATACGAATTGCTATGGTCACTGGAAAAAGCAAAGAGAGTGCCTCGATTGATTTAGAACTTTTCAATATGACCCAGTATTTCGAACAAATCGAAACCGGTATTCCGTCGCGACCAAGTAAACCAGA
>CAYFJL010000339.1:0-2866 GCA_964343335.1 uncultured Polaribacter sp.
TTTTCTACCTAAATTGTTGTTTTTGTTTCTGTGTCTCATGACGCTTGTTTTAAACTTTCATCTTGCTCTACCCTTTCTGAGGAGCAAATTATGAAATGTTAATCTCTATCTAATTTGTATTTGCTTAAGTCCATTCCGAAACTCAAACCTTTCACTAGAACTAATTCTTCTAATTCAGTTAAAGATTTTTTACCAAAGTTTCTGAACTTCATTAAATCACTTTTGTTAAATGATACTAAATCTCCTAATGTTTCTACCTCTGCAGCCTTTAAACAATTTAAAGCTCTTACAGAAAGATCCATATCAATCAATCTAGTTTTTAATAATTGACGCATGTGCAATGATTCTTCATCATAGGTTTCAGTCTGTGCAATTTCATCAGCCTCTAAAGTGATACGCTCATCAGAGAATAACATAAAGTGGTGGATTAAAATCTTTGCAGCTTCAGTCAATGCATCTTTCGGGTTAATCGAACCATCAGTATCGATGTCAAAAACTAATTTTTCGTAGTCAGTTTTTTGCTCAACACGGAAGTTTTCAATGGCATATTTTACATTTCTGATTGGTGTAAAAATAGAATCTGTAAATATTGTTCCGATTGGTGCAGAAGCTTTTTTGTTTTCTTCTGCAGGAACAAATCCTCTTCCTTTTTCAATAGTAATCTCAGCGTTTAATTTTACTGATTTGTCCATGTTACAGATTACTAAGTCTGGATTCAATACTTGGAAACCAGAGATGAATTTTTGTAAATCACCAGCAGTTAACTGCTCTTGATCAGTAATCGAAATAGAAACTGTTTCTTTTTCAGTTTCGTCAATCTGTTTTTTGAAACGAACTTGTTTCAAGTTCAAGATGATTTCAGTAACGTCTTCTACGATACCGCTTACGGTAGAGAATTCGTGCTCGACACCATCAATTCTTAATGAAGTGATTGCGTGTCCTTCTAATGAAGATAAAAGTACTCTTCTTAATGCGTTACCTACGGTTAAACCAAATCCTGGTTCTAAAGGTCTGAATTCGAATCTTCCAGAAAAATCTGTAGATTCAATCATGATTACCTTATCCGGCTTTTGAAAATTTAAAATTGCCATTTTGTGTTCTTCGTTTTAATTGTTTTTTGGTTGCGCGGTCTATAAGTTTGAAGAAAGACAAATAGACCCTTTGGCCAAAAACCAATGGGTTAATGTATTACTTAGAATATAATTCTACGATTAATTGTTCTTTGATGTTCTCAGGAATCTGAAGTCTTTCTGGTACTTTCACGAAAGTTCCTTCTTTCTTATCTGCATTCCAAGTCAACCATTCAAATACGTTGTTGTTCGATGCTAATGAATCTTCAATAACTTGTAAAGATTTTGATTTTTCTCTTACACCAACTACATCATTTTCACGCAATCTGTATGAAGGGATGTTCACGATATCTCCGTTTACAGTGATGTGTCTGTGAGAAACCAATTGACGAGCACCGTCTCTTGATTTGGCAATACCCATTCTGTATACAACGTTGTCTAGTCTAGATTCACACAATTGTAATAAGATCTCACCTGTAATTCCAGATGATGCTTGTGCTTTCTTAAATAAGTTTCTAAACTGACGCTCTAAAATACCGTATGTATATTTTGCTTTTTGCTTTTCGCTTAACTGAATAGCGTATTCAGATTTCTTTCCTCTTCTACGGTTGTTACCGTGTTGTCCTGGAGGATAGTTTCTTTTTTCGAAGTTCTTGTCTTCACCGAAGATTGCTTCTCCAAACTTTCTTGCAATCTTAGTTTTAGGTCCTGTGTATCTTGCCATTTGATTTTCTTTTTGTTTCGGGGATTATGAATTAAGGCTTCCTCCTTCGATAATCGATATCCCGAATGAAATATGAATATAAATTAAACTCTTCTTCTTTTAGGAGGACGACATCCGTTGTGCGGAATTGGTGTAACGTCAATGATTTCAGTTACTTCAACTCCAGCATTGTGTAATGATCTGATAGCAGATTCTCTACCATTACCTGGTCCTTTTACGTAAACTTTCACTTTGCGCAATCCAGCTTCTTTTGCTACTCCTGCACAATCTTCAGCGGCTAATTGAGCTGCATAAGGAGTGTTCTTCTTAGAACCTCTAAAGCCCATTTTTCCTGCAGAAGACCATGAAATTACGTCTCCTTTTTTGTTTGTTAAAGAAATGATGATGTTGTTGAAAGACGCATTGATGTGCGCTTCTCCGATAGCATCAACAATTACTTTACGTTTTTTTGGTTTAGCTTTTGCCATAATACTTATTATT
This sequence comes from uncultured Polaribacter sp., assembly GCA_964343335.1. Classification (GTDB taxonomy): domain Bacteria; phylum Bacteroidota; class Bacteroidia; order Flavobacteriales; family Flavobacteriaceae; genus Polaribacter. The sequence goes on from CAYFJL010000339.1 coordinate 2,275, forward strand.
TAGTTATCCAGCTTTAGTAAATTGTGTTATACAAACACGGCACACTAAATGACAACTAGGTTACTCTACTTGTTATTTTTTCTTGTTTGCTACTGTCTTACGCTTACCTTTTCTGGTTCTCGAGTTATTCTTAGTTCTTTGACCTCTTAACGGAAGTCCAAGTCTGTGACGAATACCTCTTTGACAACCGATATCCATTAATCGCTTAATGTTTAACTGCACTTCCGAACGTAATTCACCTTCGATGGTGTAGCTACCTACCGCTTGTCTGATGGCAGCGATTTGAGCGTCTGTCCAATCTTGAACTTTGATGCTCTCATCAACTTTTGCATTAGCTAAAATCTCTTTAGCTCTACTTCTACCAATACCAAAAATGTATGTTAAAGAAATAACACCTCTTTTGTTTTTAGGAATGTCTATACCTGCTATTCTTGCCATTACCCTTGTCTTTGTTTAAATCTAGGATTTTGTTTGTTAATTACGTATAATCTACCTTTTCTGCGTACAATTTTGCAGTCGGCACTTCTTTTTTTAACTGATGCTCTTACTTTCATCTTTATGTTATTTAAGAATTGAAAAATTAAAAGATTAA
>CAYFJL010000340.1:0-2863 GCA_964343335.1 uncultured Polaribacter sp.
CTTTTACAAATGAGCGATTGGAGCATGTAAGGGATTGTTTTGTTTTCTGTTGCTTTACCGGATTAGCCTATGCAGACGTAAAAAAACTTACCCATGATGATTTTGTGATAGGGATTGACGGAGATCTTTGGATAAATACCAAACGTACCAAAACAAAAACCAAAAGTAACATTCCTGTTCTTCCCACTGCATTGATGATTCTCGAAAAATACGAGCACAGTTCCTTACTTGTAGATAAAAAGGTACTACCCGTATTGACCAATCAAAAAATGAATGCCTATTTAAAGGAAATAGCAGACCTTAGCGGAATCAACAAACACCTGACCACACATTTGGCTAGGCATACTTTTGCAACTACCGTAACACTTTCCAATGGCGTCTCCATCGAATCGGTAAGTAAAATGCTGGGGCATAAATCACTTCGAACCACACAACATTATGCGAAAATATTGAACCGTAGGGTCAGTGAGGATATGCAACTGTTAAAAAAGAAGTTGAGTTTCCAAGAAAAAGTTAAGTCAAAAAATGCTTGATATCATTATCCTATAATTATACATAACTCAAACACAAAGCAACTAAGTTCCAAAAAAATTAAAAGTCAAGTTTTTTGCGAAAAAAACTTGACTTTCGTTTATGGAAGTATTCACAAAGCATATGGTGGGATTTGTTGGGACATCCACTATCCTCACCAAAAAGCTGCATACTTTTATTCTTGGCGGTTCGCCGTGCCAGACTATGGCTCATAATTGTTTTTAAAATTGTTTTTTTTCGTTCTTCCGAATTACTATTTCTATATTTTTGAGAGAAGTTGTTTTTTTATGATCTCGTAGGCGTTTCTTTGGTCATATTCAATGCCGGGCCTTAACAGCGCATAGATATCACCTCCAAAATCCGGATCCTCTATTTTTTCATCCATATTTAACAAGAACTGTTTTTGTGTTGGTGATTGCCCTCTAGAAAAATCCATATAGTGCTTGTATATAGATATCAATTTATCTGTATCAACATCCAGTAGACTTATTGCATGGTTCAAGTCGAATAAATCCCGCCCCTTTCTGCGTTGATATAATGCTCGTAGTTTTGTGGCCAACAACTCCTCAATAGAAAAGGAATTCATGGTACAACTTCCAGAAAACCAACCGTTTTCCATACTATGCTCTAACTCGGTATAGCCCTTGACAGTAAAGTGTTCTCGAGTATTGATTTCAATCTTCAACCGCATGTTGACAACCGGTGGAATTTCAGATTCAAAGCGGTAGGTCGCCGTATTCATATTAACATTCTGCTTAATGTTTCTTTTGGTTCCCAAAAAATCAAGCTGCTTTCCTATAGCTTGCAAAATTGGCTTTATGGGGCCCTTCTTTATCTGAACCAAATCAATATCCTCGGAATAACGGGCTTGGGGTTTCAAATAGATTTTATGTAAGGCCGTACCACCACGAAACGCTACATGCTCCTTTAAAAAAGGGTCCGAAAACAAAGCCACCAAAGCGCGCTCTATGACCAAGTCCTGTTCCACTTGTGCGTCTGTCGGCCATGGGGCGTTTGCTTTCCATTCGGTAATATATCTCCTCGGTATCATGAAAAATCCAGTTCAGTATTCATGATCAAGTTCCATTTATCATCCATGAAACCACTCTTGTTTTTGTGGGACAATGATAATGGAGCCGTATTGGTTTTATTTGCCCTCAAAAAATTGGATAGATTATCTACAAGTTTAGTTTCTGACAACTGCTCCAATAGATAGCCCAATCGCTGTAAGGTGGGTAGGGATGATTCCTTGGCAATAGCTAAAATTCTTGACGACTTAAAATTCTCGCTTAGTTCTTCTAGAACCGGAATCACTCTATTTAATCCTCCTATTTGCTTATGATAATGTACTAAATCTACAGCAGTCAATTCAGGGCTTGAGACCAAGACATATCCGGCATCGGTTTTCTTTTGCTCCAACCAATCGCCCCTCCAAGAACCTTTCGTAAAAAATTTTAAATGTTGATTCTTGGTCTTGATGTCCCTAAGTGCCGGTTTTTTAATAATAATCTGCGATTGCATCGGTTGTTGGTGTCCTGCGCCATGAAGTGCAGCAGCAGAGTATAGCCCAAGATAGTATTCCCGATTAAGGAAATTCATCATATCATCTAAATAATAGATAGTGGGCAATATTCCCATATGGGAATATTGAGGAGGGATAATTACATAAAATTCCTTTCGTACCTGGGCAAGTTTGTTCTCCTTTTTTAAACGGTGTAGTTTTTGGGCTATCGCGTTTTCGTTGGGGCCAAAGCGTTTCCTAAGCTCATGCAGACTAACAGAATACCTGCCTTGAGCTTGGATTTCATATAAATAATCTGAAATATCGTGGCCTATCACCTCAAATCTGTTTGCGTAAATTTATGATAAATGTAGTTAATCGCAAACAAATATATAATAAGTCTACTCAAAATTACGGTTTCAGCTTAGATAAACCCCAAATCCTTACCTCCAACTTCAGCGCATGGACCCTGGCCTATTTTTGCAGCGATTCGGAAAGATAAGCGTAAAGCAAAAATAGGCTAGGGCGCTGTCCTACTTTTTGCCTTTTACCTCCAGCCATTTTTGGTAGAGTTCCTTTGCCTCTGGGCTTTCTTTAAAGAATGTCCCGTAGTGTTCAATTGCATCATCCTGACCTTTGATGAATGCTGCCTCTTCTTTCTTGGAAATTCTTGATACCTGATAGATGGAAAAACCAAGGACCAACAGGACCGTGACCAACAACCAAGTAAGTTTTATGGCCCAACTGGGCAAGAGAACGGACCGCTCTACTTTATGAAGAATCCTTTCCATCAGTCTTTGTTGTTCCTTAATGTTGTTATTTTGGTTGTTG
>CAYFJL010000341.1:0-2855 GCA_964343335.1 uncultured Polaribacter sp.
AATACTTGGTCTCAGTTCTATTTTTACTTTTATTTTTTCAATAAGAGGTGAGGCTTTGTATGGAATAAAATATATCATAAAGTCTCGATTTTCGAGACTTTTTTATTTATATGAAAGAAAAGGTTGCTATTCAGGGAGCAAAAGGATCGAACCACCACATGGTAGTGAATGCACTATTTGGCGAAAGCAAAGGGCTTTTAGAATGTATGTCATTCACCGAATTGGCTGATGCTATTCTTGAGGATAAAGTGGAATTGGGTGTTATGGCCATAGAGAACACCATCGCTGGTTCCATCATTCCAAACTATGCATTGCTTGATGAATACAATCTACACATCACTGGTGAATACTATTTAAACATTCATCACCATTTGATGGCTTTAGGCAATCAAAGTATTCAAGATATTGAGGAGGTTTGGTCACATCCAATGGCGCTATTACAATGCAAAAAATTCTTCAAAAATCACCAACACATCAAACTCGTTGAGGATGTGGATACGGCTCTGGTAGCACAACGAATTTCAAATCAACGGCTTCCAAAGATTGCGGCAATTGCTCCGAAAATGGCGGCCGATTTATTCAATTTAACGGTGATTGCTGATGATATTCAAACCATTAAAGACAACGCAACGCGTTTTGTGATTTTGTCCAAAGACAAACCTGCTGTGGATGAAAAGGAGGTTAACAAGGCATCGTTTAAATTTCAATTAAACCACAAACGAGGAAGCTTGGCAACCTTGCTAAATGTATTGAGTGATTGTAAAATGAATTTGACCAAGATTCAGTCTTTGCCTGTCATTGAAACACCATGGAAATATTCCTTTTTTGTGGATGTGACATTTTCTGAGTTTGTAGATTATAAAAAAGCAGTTTCATTGATTGAAATTATTGCTGAGGATTTTAAAATATTAGGCGCTTATAAAAACGGAAGAGGATGATAGCGAGTGCAAAACGTTTAGAGACAGTCCAGGAGTACTACTTCTCAAAGAAATTACGAGAAGTTCGTCAGTTGATGGCTGATGGCAAACCCATCATCAATATGGGAATTGGTAGTCCTGATTTGAATCCGCCTCAAAAAGTAATTGATGCGATTCAAGAGAGTATGACCGATTTGGGTGCACACAAATATCAATCCTACCAAGGTTTACCAGGTTTACGTCAGGCCATTGCGCATTTTTACAATCAGAAATATGGAGTTGATGCCAATCCTGTGGATGAAATTCTACCTTTGATGGGCAGTAAGGAAGGGATTATGCATATTTCGATGGCATTCCTTAATGAGGGTGACGCGGTTTTGGTACCGAATCCAGGATATCCTACCTATACCTCTGTCACAAAATTAGTGGGAGCAGAGCCCATTTTCTATAATTTGACCGCAGCTACTCAATGGCAGCCCAATTTTGAATCCTTGGAGAAAATGGATTTATCAAAAGTGAAAATTATGTGGGTGAATTATCCGCATATGCCAACAGGTGCCAAAGCTTTGGAAGATACTTTCGACAAACTTATTGCATTCGGAAAGAAACACAACATTCTCATCATTAATGACAATCCGTATAGTTTTATTCTCAATGATCATCCGGCTAGTATATTAAGTGCAGTAGGAGCAAAGGAAACAGCTTTGGAACTTAATTCTTTGAGTAAAACTTTCAATATGGCTGGCTGGAGAGTCGGAATGGTTCTGGGTGATGCTCAATATATCACGGAGATTTTGAAGGTGAAAAGTAATATGGATTCCGGAATGTTTTACGGAATTCAAAAAGGTGCTATGGAAGCGCTTCGGATTCAAAACGATTGGTTTGAGAGTCAGAATGAAGTATATCAACAGCGAAAGAAACGCATTTTAGAATTGGCTGCATTACTGAATTGTGAACCAATTGAAGAGGCGGTTGGAATGTTCATCTGGGCAAAAGTTCCAGAGGGAAAGACATGTACTGAATTGACGGACGAAATTTTATATAACAAGGATATTTTCATTACCCCTGGTACTGTTTTTGGTTCTCAGGGAGAAGGATACATTCGATTTTCACTATGTGTTCCAGAAGAAAAAATTGTAGAAGCGATAAATAGATTTTAGATGAAGGTTTATGTAATTGGATTGGGATTGATTGGCGGAAGCTTGAGTAAGGATATCAAACATGCCTTCGACGAAGCTATTATTTATGGCTTCGATAAAAATCCAGATAACGTTCAAAAGGCGTTGGAAATTGGCTTTATCGATCATGCCTTTGAAATGCAAGAATTGTCTGAAGCCGAGATTGTGATCATGGCTATTCCGGTGGATGCACAACAGAAAGTATTACCTGAAGTTTTAAATCTTATTGGAGAAGATGCCCTCGTTTTTGACGCCGGATCAACCAAAGAGAAGCTGTGTAATCTAATTGCGAATCATCCGAAGCGACGAAATTTTTTGGCAACACACCCCATTGCAGGTACCGAATTTTCGGGTCCGGAAGCAGCGATCAACGGACTCTTTCAGAATAAGACCAATATTATTTGTGAGGTTGAAAAGACGGCTTTCAAATTGCAAGAAAAAGGATTGGAAATCTTTAGAAGAATTGGGATGCGAATCCGTTACATGGATCCTGTGGCCCACGATAAACACATTGCCTATGTTTCACACTTATCGCATATCAGCTCTTTCATGCTAGGAAAAACCGTTATTGATAAGGAGCAGAACGAGCGTGATATTTTTGATATGGCAGGTAGTGGATTCGAATCGACAGTTCGATTGGCGAAAAGTTCACCTGCGATGTGGACACCAATTTTTAAAGAAAACAAAGAAAATATTTTAGAAACACTCCAAGAATACATTCAGAATTTGGAGCATTTCAAAAATCTAATGGAAGAAGATC
>CAYFJL010000342.1:0-2853 GCA_964343335.1 uncultured Polaribacter sp.
TGAATAAAAGGCGTTCAGTACGAACTTTTTCTGATCACCCAGTTGATCGAAAAGTGATCGAAAATATTATAAAAACAGCTGGCACAGCTCCTTCAGGCGCCCATAAACAACCATGGACATTTTGCGTTGTCAGCAACCCCGAAATGAAAAGAAAGATCCGGGAAGCGGCTGAAAAAGAAGAGCGACTATCTTATGAAGAACGAATGAGCGAGCGATGGAAAGATGATCTTAAGCCATTGGCAACAGACGCTGAAAAACCTTTTTTAGAGACAGCTCCATACTTGATCATTGTATTCAAAAAAGCGTTTGAATTGGATGACCAAAACAAAAAGCATAATAACTATTACGTCAATGAATCTGTTGGGATTGCTTCAGGTATGCTAATAACAGCTGTGCATAACGCTGGGTTGATCACCCTAACTCACACACCAAGCCCAATGAATTTCTTATCTCAGCTTTTAGAGCGACCAAAAAATGAACGTCCATTTCTACTGTTGCCTATTGGTTATCCAGAAGAGCCATCATACGTGCCAGATCTCAAGCGTAAATCTCTTTCAGAAATAACCGAGTTTTACGATTAGTCGTCAACTCAAAATCATTTGATCAAAACAATTCGAAGATTCAATTCAGAATGGACAAATATTAATTAATTTTGCCGATGAATTTGGAGAAACGAATTTCTCACGTTCAATTCGAATATGAACATTGGTCAAAAAATCAAAGATTACATTCTATTTACGAAGTTTAGGCTTTCGTTTTCAGTAATCCTCTCTGCATTATCAGGTTTCCTTTTTGCAGGAGGAGGAACAGGAATGGAGGTTTTTTATCTTTTAGTTGGAGGAATTCTGGTTACAGCCGCGAGTAACGGTACCAATCAGATCTGGGAGAAAGATCTGGATATCTTGATGAATCGAACGAAGAACCGGCCCCTACCTCGAAAAAGCATGTCGATAATTGAAGCTGTTATCGTGGTAGTTATAAGCCTAGCCGCGGGAACCTGGATGCTATACCAATTGAATGTGAATTCGATGTTACTAGGGTTGGCTGCTTACGTTTCTTATGCTTTCATTTATACTCCACTAAAACGAGTAACTCCTTGGTCAGTTATAATTGGGGCTTTTCCCGGGGCAATACCACCAATGCTAGGAGCAATCGCCGTCATTAATGAATTTGGAGCTATGCCTGGGGCTTTGTTTTTTGTTCAGTTCGTATGGCAACTTCCTCACTTTTGGGCTATTGCCTGGATATCTCATGAAGACTATCAAAAGGCTGGTTTCTATCTCCTACCATCCGGCAGTGGAAAATCTAAAACATCGGCTTTCAGAATTGCATTTTCAGCATTAATGCTCATTCCGTTTACGTTATTCCCATGGCTATTGGATATGGTTGGAATATTCAGTGTAATGGCAGCGTCAATTTTAGGGCTGTTATTCTTTTTAATTGCCTACAAATTATACTTGACTTTAGAAGACAAAGACGCCAAGAAATTAATGTTTGCGTCATTTATTTACCTGCCCCTGATTCAGTTTGTGTATGTAATTGACAAATACTTCTTTTATTCAGAACTCTAGCTTGGAAATATTGTTTTGTTGAAGGAATTTTTTGTGTGAAAATTTTATGTAGTGAGAGAGAAATTTGAAGACTCCTACAGCCTGGAAACCCAGGAAAAGACGAAAAAGAATTTAACCTGGATCATTGTTTTCAGTATCGCAATGCTTTTTGCTGGATTTACATCAGCATACATTGTGTCTATGGGAGACACCTTTTGGATCAAGGTCGGCTTACCAAATGCTTTTTACATTAGTACTGCTGCCATACTGCTGAGTAGTGCAACGTTGTTTTTAGCTAGTCGTTCCGCTAAACAGAAAAATATAGGACAAACTCGAATATTTGTTTTGATCACCCTTGTTCTTGGTGTTCTTTTTGGCGTATTCCAGTTCGTCGGCTATAACAAACTGATAGAAAGTGGAGCAAATCCAGTAACACGTATAATTGTATCCGAAGGTCGTTATGGTGATTATTATGAGATAAAGAAAAACGGCGAATACCTGACTGTTGAAAATAATCAATATGCTTTCGACGGAAAACAAATAGAAGGAAACGAACTAAAAGAATTTCAATCTTTTGCAAAGCAATTCTTGAATGTAGACAAGGACGGAATACCGAAAAATCTTGACTACTCTACCTATTCATTGTATTACAAAGGTCAACCATTGGCATATACTAACGGTGAATTGGTTCGACCAAATGGTGAAAAACTTCAATTATTAGACTTAGATAGACTGAGAGCCCTCGCAAGAAATATAGTTGATAATAGAGCTGATTTTTTCGTGAGTGGTGAGATGGGCAAAGATTTCCATCTTTATTTTAATGGTAAAGAGTTGGATTATAAAGAACGAACGCTCATGTACAACGGCAAGCCGTTAAGCGCCAACCTACAAAACAAGCTTTTGAGGGGTAATAAAGACATGAGTACGGCCTATTTTTACATAATTACCATTCTTCATTTACTTCATGTTGTAGCTGGTATTATAATGTTATTAGTAATGACAAAGCGCTCATTTACAGGGGAAATAGTTGAAAAAAATGCACTTGGTTTAAAAGCAGGTTCAATTTTCTGGCACTTTTTAGGTGTTTTATGGATATATTTATTACTATTTTTGACTTTTATTCATTAAACTTGCAAAAAACTCATAAAAATGTCAGGACACGCTTCTAATGAAATGAACACGGCTCCAGCATGGGGTGGAAAGGTATCTCCGTTTCGTGTCAGCTACGGAAAATTAATGATGTGGTTTTTCCTTGTATCAGATGCATTGACATTCGGTGGATTACTTGTTGCATACGGATACA
>CAYFJL010000343.1:0-2848 GCA_964343335.1 uncultured Polaribacter sp.
GGCCTTACGATCGAGTTTCATTTGTAAATTCACTTTTAAAGGCTTTCCGCTTTTTCCGTTAGGTCCGGCTGCATTGATCACTTTCCACGAACCTCCAACTCGGGCCAGCATGTGTTTACCGTTGGAAGTGATGGAGACTCCTCCAGCTCCTGAAATAAAAGGTTTCGCCTTTTTATCCTTCAGGGTATATTTAGCTACTGACAATCCTCGTTGATTTGGTACTGATTCTGCAATAAAGACAGATCCTTTCGGTCCGGCTATCATAAATCGGTAGTTTCTAGACGGAATTCCAAGTGGGAAGGTTCTTCGATCGATATCATTCAAATCAATACGCATTCCTTTTGGGCCGGCATCTTTTTTCTTATCCTTTTTATCGTCCTTTTTAGTTTCTTTTTTGACCACTTCTTCATCACTTTTCGGTTCGAAAGGAGAAGGGTCATTTTTATCTAGATTCACAACGTACGCCGCATAACTCGGTTCTGCAGTCATGGCACTGGTATTGGCCCAACCTGATCCCAAAGCCACATTGGTACTGGCTAAGAAATACAGCTGTTTTTTGTTTAAATCCCACGCAGGGGAGAAGGAGTCTGCAAAAACATCCGTAATGGCGGTTGATTTCTTTGTTTCGGAAGACCAAATGAAAATCTGACTAAAATTATTACTCGCGGTTTTGTTATACGCAATGAATTTCGAATCTGGAGACCATCGAAGGGTCGTAGAACTGCGATCGATGTTGAGTCCGCCTACATCAATGGTTTCAATTTTCTTTGTCTTTAAATTAATCACTCGAAGACGTACATCATCATCAACGAAAGCGATGTGCTTTCCATCGGGTGACCATTGCGGATTCCATGCCATTTTGGATTCACCGATGGCTAATTTTTCGATATTATTCATTCCATCTTGATCCGAAAAATACAAGGCATATCCTTTTTGGCCTTTGTCTGAAAACCAAGCGATTTTATCACCTTTAGGAGACCAAATAGGTGCTCTATCAGCCGTGCCAGAAGATTGGGTGATGTTTCGCGAATCGCCGTATTTTAAGGGAACTGTAAAGATATCGCCTCGAGACTCCATGATGGCTCTTTTTCCGTTTGGAGATAATGAGGTCGATCTTGCCCTACCTGTTACGTTTTCCCATTTGGCTTCTGCCCAAGGGAAATCGCCCACAAGATTGATGTTTAATTTGGATGATTTCTTTGTACTTACATTAAAGGTATACAAGTAGCCGTCCCTTTCATAAACCAAAGTATTATTTCGTCCGGAAAGATGCTTGATATCTGACCCTTTGAAATTGGTGATTTGTGTCAATGATTTAGAGTTGGGATTATATTTCCAGATATTCATGACCAAATCTCTGTCGGAAAGGAAATAAATGTCATCATTCAACCATAATGGTTGTACATCCGTTGTGTTGGTGTGAGGTAAAAGTACTTCTTTGGATGAAGCGATGTCTAACAAAATCAATGGAGTGTTTTGTCCACCTCTGTAGGCACGCCATTCTGAATCCCAGCGATCCATTTTATCAATAATGATTTGTTTTCCATCCGAAGAAAAACTACCATCAAATCCCCATTGGCTGCTCACTAATTTTGGTGCACCACCTTTTATTGAAATAGTCCACAATCGATTGTATGGTCGTGGAGCGGTTTCTCTACCACTAGCATATAAGATGTGTTTGCCATCAGGTGTCCAACCTCTCACTTCAGCACCACTTGGGTGCCAGGTTAATCGTTGGGCTTCACCTCCAGAAGTAGCAACCATATATACCGAATTGGTTCCGGAGCGATTGGAAGAAAAGGCAATCCATTTGCCATCGGGTGATAAATGCGGATTGGATTCTACCGCAGGCGTACTCGTGATTCGTTTGGCTTCGGTACCTGATAAGGATTGAATCCAAATATCACCACCATGCGCAAAAACGACATGAGAATTGCTGATATCAGGTTGCCGTAATAATCGTGCTTCTTGAGCACTTGTGGTTATCGATAGGAAAATAAATGAAAAGAAAAGGAGGGAAATCCGCCTTTTGCATTTTGAATAATTCATAATCAAAAAAGTTTAAAGGATTGAATGTCTTAAAGATACTCAAAATATAAACGCAATAATGATTTCGGTTAATTCAAAACCAAGTAATGAAGCGTAAGTTGATCTAGGCGTAGGAAACCTTTTTGGTTTTGTCGGTAATGTATTTTTCGATGAGTAAGGGTGCAAAACCTTTCCCGATTTGATAGGCAAAGATCGTAACGATGAAGATTCCCAACATGAAAGACCAATTGGTCTCGTAATTTTTTATGGTTAAAATGGAGTTGTTGAAATCGTAGGAGGATACAACTTCGAATGGGAATTTTAAATAACTGAGAACTGCCGATATGGAATCACCTATATAGAATAATATGTAAAAAATAGAAAGGACATTCCAAACAAATAATGCGAGAGCGCTGCTAGCAAAACTGGAAAAGGTGTCTATAAAATTTTGACATACCCTTTGATCATAAGTGACATGTGTTTTTTTATTCTCATTACAAATGAAGGTATCAATCTCTATTTTTAATTTTCGTTGTTTGAAATAATTGTTTAGAGCCGCCAGAAAGAATGCCACTGGTGTACTTACGATTAAAAAAATGGCAGAAGCTATGAAAACAAAGATGATTAGGTTTTCGATAGTAGCGAAAAGCATTTGTCCAGAAAACTCCTGAAAGGCTTCCGATGGATTATTGAAAATTAGAAAAGTAGGCATTCGAGTTTGGTTTTGCTCTACACTACAACGGAGGAGATTGAAAAGAGCGTTAGATGTCTTTCAAATTTAGTTAAAGAAATGTTAAATAAAATTAACATAGGTTAATAA
>CAYFJL010000344.1:0-2836 GCA_964343335.1 uncultured Polaribacter sp.
AAAGGCGCACATGGTGGTGGTGCTTTTTCAGGAAAAGACCCAAGTAAGGTAGACCGGTCGGCTGCTTATGCAACGAGACATATTGCAAAAAACCTAGTGGCAGCTGGTGTGGCTGACGAGATTTTAGTTCAGGTGTCATATGCCATTGGAGTAGTCGAGCCTGTTGGATTTTTTATCAATACGTACGGAACTGCTAAGGTGGATTTAAACGACGGTCAAATTGCCGATAAGGTTTCAGAATTGTTCGATTTAAGACCTCATGCTATCGAGGAAAATTTGAAACTTCGAACGCCTATGTATAGCGAAACTGCCGCTTATGGTCATATGGGAAGAACCAATAGAACGGTGTCCAAAACCTTCGCTTTACCAAACGGCAAAACCAAAACATTTGATGTAGAGTTATTCACTTGGGAGAAATTGGATCGCGTGGCTGATGTAAAAAAAGCCTTCAACTTGTAACAGTTATCAATTATCAGTTAGCACTGATAAATTTTATTGCTTATTGTTCACTGATCATTGATCAATGATTCTGGTTTTTTGAATTATCGTACATTTGTCTGGCCACTAACCCAACTTGATGAAAAAAATCTTTTTTCTCATCCTTTTTATCAGCTCAATCGCAAACGCTCAAGTTGAAAAAAAGACCGTTTATGTTAAGTACATTGATCAAGAGATTACCGTTGACGGTAAGCTTGATGAAGAAGTATGGAGCAAAGCCAAACCAGCGACTAATTTTTACCAATATTTTCCGACGGATACGGCACAGGCCAAACAGCAGACTGAAATCCGATTTCTTTTTGATGATAAGAATTTGTATGTAGGTATCAAAGTAAATGGTGCCGGAAGAGATTACGTGGTGCCTTCTTTACGTCGTGATTTTAGAGCTGGAGGAAATGATAACATCACTTTATTATTCGACACTTTTAATGACGGTACCAACGCCTTTGTCTTCGGATCCAATCCGATGGGTGTGCAACGTGAAGTCCTCATTTCAGGCGGAGGAAATGACGTAAGCGGATTCAATACAGCCTGGGATGCCAAATGGTTCTCAGAATCAACCATGCATGACACCTATTACATTTTGGAATGGGCCATTCCGCTCTATTCCTTTAAATATCGTGAAGGAGAAACCAAATGGCGATTTAATAGCTATCATTTCGATACTCAGGACAATGAAAGAAATACGTGGATTCGCATTCCGCAAAATCAAACGATTTTCAGTTTGGCCTACATGGGCGATATGATTTTTGAGAAACCACTAGGTAAATCGAGATCACCGATATGGGTAGCACCCTTTATCAATGGATTTAGTGGTAAGGATTTTGAAACCCGTGAGTCTACAAATACCTTTTCCTTTGGCGGTGACGCCCGAATGACGGTTGCCAATAGTTTGAACTTGGATTTAACGGTCAACCCTGATTTTTCACAGGTAGAAGTCGATCAGCAGGTCACGAACCTCACTCGTTTTGAAATTGGCCTTCCCGAACGAAGGCAATTCTTCATTGAAAATGCAGATCTTTTTGGTGACTTCGGAAACAGTAGAGATTCGAATCCGTTTTTCTCGAGAAGAATCGGAATAGCAAAAAATAAGAACGATGAAACCATCGAAAATAAAATCATTGCCGGTGCCCGATTGAGTGGAAAAATAAATAATAATCTACGTCTTGGATTCTTGAATATGCAAACTCAGGAAGATCTCGATAATGAAATTCCCTCTGTGAATAACATGGTGATTTCCTTACAGCAAAAAATGTTTAGTCGGTCAAATCTCAACTTCTTATTTATCAATAAGCAAGCTACCAAAGATTATGCATTCTTAGCTCCTGAGGATAAATACAATCGCGTGATCGGAATGGATTACCGATTGGCAAGTGCCGACAATACATGGAGCGGACGCTACTTCTTTCACCAGTCGTTTTCACCTGGAGTTTCCTCAAAAGATTATAGTGCCGGATTCAATACCCAGTACAATGACAGAACCTTTGGCGTTCGACTCAGCGGGGTCTTTGTAGGAGATAATTATCGATCGGATTTAGGGTTTATCCGAAGAACGGACATCTTTAAAATCAATCCGCAATTTGAATTGAAATTTTGGCCCAAAAAAGGAGCCATTCAAAGACATTCCTTTCAGTTTACTCCAATTTATCTTTGGCGACCAAATTTAAATTTCGAGCTATCCGATTACACCGTGATTTCTCGATGGAGTGCTAATTTTCAAAACACGGCAGAGCTTCGCGTTTCCATGTTCAACAGGTTCACCAAACTGTATGATCCTTTTGATCCTACACGAACGGATGGCGGCATAGAACTGCCTGGCAATGCTGATTATTACTATACCAACCTAGAAATCGATTATCGCTCCGATAGACGTAAAGTCATTGCCTACCAATTGACACCTTCCATCGGACAGTTTTATAACGGAAGACGGTATTCGATAAGAGCAAGGATGGATTGGAGGGCACAGCCCTTTTTATCAGGAAGTATTCAAATGCAATATGATCGTATTGAATTACCAGATCCTTATCCCAGTGCTTCCATTTTACTTGTTGGTCCACGTGTTGATGTTACCTTTTCCAAAAGTGTGTTCTGGGCAACATTCATTCAATATAGCAATCAACGACAAAATTTTAGTGTGAACACCCGATTGCAATGGCGATTCGCACCACTGTCAGACTTGTTTGTAGTTTACAATGACAATTACAACACGGCGTTATTTACACCTCGTTTCAGATCCATCAATCTGAAGTTGACCTATTGGATTAATATCTAGTCGAAAACCAGCCCTTTAACAGTTCTTTAAGATTGGCCTGATTGGGGAAAGCGTATATTCGAAAAC
>CAYFJL010000345.1:0-2808 GCA_964343335.1 uncultured Polaribacter sp.
TTATCTTGATTTTGTTTCGCAAGATACCATTAATTTAGAGCAATAAAAATACTTTCAATAGCTTATTTTTGTGAGCTCATGGCGGAAGTACAAAATTATTTAACAGTTGAAAACATTTCGAAATCCTATGGGGAACGAATATTATTCGAGAACTTATCGTTCGGAATTAATAAAGACCAAAAAATTGCCTTCGTGGCAAAAAATGGGAGTGGTAAAACCTCCATTTTAAATATCATCGCAGGTCTTGATACTCCAGATACTGGTGAAATTGTTAAAAGGAAATCAATTACGGTCTCTTACCTGTCACAAAAAGACAATCTCGATCCAGACTTAACTATTGAAGAGAGTATTTTTGCTACTGATAACAAAATACTTTCCGTAATTCATCAATATGAAAAAGCGCTTGAAAATTCAGATGATCAAAAAGCCTATCAAGTAGCTTTTGAATTAATGGAACGACACAACGCTTGGGATTTCGAGACCCAATACAAACAAATCCTTTCCAAGTTAAAACTGAATGATATTCATCAAAAAGTATCAACGTTGTCTGGAGGACAAAGAAAGCGTCTATCATTAGCCATTTCCTTAATCAACAAACCCGATTTATTGATTCTGGATGAGCCAACCAATCACTTGGATTTGGAAATGATTGAATGGCTAGAGGATTACTTTTCTAAAGAAAAGATTACCCTGTTCATGGTTACTCACGACCGTTATTTTTTGGAACGAGTTTGCAATGAAATCATCGAATTAGACCAGGGAAAACTACATAAATACAAGGGGAATTACTCTTACTACCTTCAAAATAAAGAGGAAAGACTAGCCCTTGAAGCAACGAATTTGAGCAAGGCCAAAAGTCTATTTAAAAAAGAATTAGACTGGATGCGAAGACAGCCCAAAGCACGTACCACCAAGTCAAAATCGAGAATTGATGACTTCTTTGCTATTAAAAAACTAGCCCATCAGCGCAGAAAAGATCATGTGGTACAATTGGAAATCAATATGGAGCGATTAGGTAGTAAAGTACTTGAGCTTCATAAGTTGCAAAAGTCCTTTGATGACAAAAAAATTCTAGACGGATTCGATTATGTTTTCAAAAGAGGTGAACGAATCGGGATCATCGGGAAAAACGGTACGGGAAAATCATCATTTCTAAATCTGATTACCCAGCAAATTCCAGTTGATGGCGGAAAAGTGGTTGTAGGAGAAACTGTGAAATTTGGTTATTACACCCAAAAAGGAATTCAAATAAAAGAAGGTCAGAAGGTTATTGAAGTGGTGAAGGAATTCGGGGAATACATTCCCTTAACCAAGGGGCGAAAAATTTCTGCAGCCCAACTTTTAGAACGGTTCCTATTTGATAAAAAGAAGCAATACGATTTCGTAGAAAAGCTGTCGGGAGGTGAACAAAAAAGGTTGTACTTGTGTGCTGTGCTTATTCAAAATCCGAATTTTCTAATCCTTGATGAGCCCACCAACGATTTGGACGTAGTTACCCTGAATGTGCTGGAAAACTTTCTATTAGATTATCCAGGAAATCTGTTGGTTGTTTCCCATGATCGCTACTTTATGGACAAAATTGTGGATGCTCTTTTTGTCTTTCGAGGAAATGGAGTCGTTGAAAACTTCCCTGGAAACTACTCAGATTTTAGAGCCTACGAAGACTCAAAACCCAAAGAAACCCAAGAGAAGAAAGAGCCATCAACACCTAAAAAACCAAAGAAAAAGGTTAGTTTAAGCTATAATGAAAAACGTGAATTTGGCGCACTTGAAGCAGATATTGAACGCTTACAGAATCAAAAGCAGCGCATTGAAAATCAGTTTTTAAATGTTGAAATTCCCCAGGATGAAATTCAACAGAAATCTGAGGAATTACAACAAATAATAGCTTCTTTAGAGGAAAAAGAAGAACGCTGGCTTGAACTGTCGATGAAAATGGAAGAAGGCTAAACCTTAACGATATTTAATCCTTCTAAAATCGCTTCATTATTCATTCGAAGGAGAATTTGAGCAACGGCAATCGTGTCCTTTTCACAGTATTCGACAATGCGCTTCAGGTTCTTTTCTCTGTAATACACATCAGCGACCTGACTCCCATCAATATCATCTTTCGGAGAAGGAATTCCCAAAGTATGGGAAAGTAAATTTAGGGAAATATAGTTCTTGTAATCACCAAATTTCCATAGTTCCATGGTGTCTAAATGGGCAACTTCCCAAGGTTTCTTTCCGAATAAATTCAACTTCTTTGGCAAATCAATTTTATTCACCAACATTCTTCTGGCAATGAATGGAAAATCAAATTCCTTCCCATTATGAGCACATAAAAGATGTTCAGCTCTAGCAAAATGTTTGTCCAACAGGTCTTTGAAATCGCTTAGAATTCGCGCTTCATCATCTCCATAAAATGAAGTGACTCTTAGTTGTCTTTCTGATGTACTTCGATTAAAGAAAGCGACAGAAATACAAATGATTTTTCCGAATTCGGCCCAAATTCCTGCTCGCTCGTAGAATTTTTCAGCGGTTATTTCATCTTTGCGCTGGTAGGCCGTTTTAATCTCAAAAAGTTCTTTTTCCTTTTTAGAAAGATCGTCCCAATTGGGATACTGAGGTACAGTTTCAATGTCCAAGAATAGGACATGATTTAAATTAGTTGTAAAGTTCATAGCATTATTTTTTTCGAAATATATAAAATGAAACTGATTCTTCTGACTTTCTATTGATTGCGGTCGTCAGTAGTACCAAAATTAACCACATTCTTATCTCAAAATTATCTCATTATTAAATCATTGTAAACAAAAGCAGCTATTT
>CAYFJL010000346.1:0-2799 GCA_964343335.1 uncultured Polaribacter sp.
CAACATTTTCTCCTACATATGAAAAAGCCCCGAAATAGGGGTTTTCTCCAATCTTCGCCGAATCAGATCGATAACTTGGTTGTTCGATTCCGCTTTTGTTATTTTTTTACCTCATTGTAAAACTCCAATAATCTCGAAAAGGACTTGTAGGCATTATCCACTCGAATCAAAGTGGCATTGGTTTCGGAGTCTAATTCAAGATCCCTATTTACAATGGCAACAGATGCATTTGTGGTATATATATAAGGTGTGTATTTTGGGTTTGATAAAAAGGTTAACGAGCCCTTTTCTCCCTCTTCAATTTTCGAAAGTTTAAATACTTCTTCTTCTGGATTCCCAACAACATCACCTTCAAGTATTTCCGCTATTTGCTGCGCTGTAAATTTCATTATCCGCAAAAATATAAAAATATATAGATACTGTCTATGGTTATTTCGGATAACAAAGAAAATACTTAACCACAGGTTTCTCTAATGCCTTTAAATTAAAGTGATCGGAGGCTTTGGTGAGTTCTAACAATTTCCCTTGTTTGTTCAAAATTATAATGGGATTGTGATCAGCGTAAGCTCTATTTTCTATTTGGCCTGAAAGCACAAAATAATGAAGATTTTCATCATTAATCCCGGGATACTTTTCCAATACTTTCAAGCTCAACTTTGATATCTTTTCTTCAGAAATAGGATTCTTATGAATGTCAATTTTGAATAATCGCCTATCAATCAGTCTTTTTGATAAAGATGAAAGGACAAAATCTTCATGATGACACCATTCTTTTATGGCAGATAATACGTCAAAGTCATCAAGCCTTGAAAATTTATCGAGCACCTCCGAATCAAAATTTGACTTACCAATTGAATTCTTCAAAAAGAAACGAAGTGTTGAGCTGCCAAATAAGGCTTCTCCGTTTTGCACCAACTCTTTGGCTCTTTGCAATACTTTAACCAGCAAGTGCTCAGCGACTAATCCGGTTTTATGCAAATATACCTGCCAATACATTAATCTTCTTGAAATCAGGAATTTCTCCACGGAATAAATACCTTTCTGTTCAATGACTAATTGATCATTCTTTACATTCATCATCGTAATCAATCGGTCTGAAGCAATATTTCCTTCAGTAACACCGGTATAAAAACTATCTCTGTTAAGGTAGTCCAAACGATCAATATCAAGCTGACTCGAAATTAATTGATTCATAAAATTTCGTTCGTACTTACCTTCAAATATGGCAATGGCTAAGCTTAGTTTTCCATCAAATTCTTCATTGAGTTTTTTCATAAACAACAACGAAATCTCTTCATGAGTAATTTCTTGAACGATACTGTGCTCCAAAGCATGGGAAAACGCCCCATGACCAATATCATGCAACAATATGGCTAAGTACAGTGCATTTTCCTCATCCTTAGAAATTTCGATATTCTTAAATCGTAAAACCCGTACGACTTTCTGCATGAGGTACATACAGCCAATTGCATGATGAAATCGGGTATGATTGGCACCTGGATACACCAAGTTTGAAAATCCCATCTGGGTAATTCTCCTTAGTCTTTGAAAATAAGGATGTTCGATGATGTCGAATACAATCGGATTGGAAATTTGGATAAACCCGTAAATAGGGTCGTTGATGATCTTGAGCTTGTTCGCTTTGCCTTTTTTCAATGCAGTTCTGTCTTGAATAGCCAAAATACGAACATTATTTTTTTTGACAATATTTTATCATTTCAGAAATTCAGAACTAAATGTATTTGTATACTTTTAAAGCAGTTTACACGTTATTGAGAAAGTATGAGCAAGATAAAAATATTATGGGTTGATGATGAAATTGAACTACTTCAAGCCCACATCATTTTCCTTTCTAATAAAGGCTATGAAGTTACAATTAGTACCAATGGTACAGATGCCATCGATATGGTTGATTCAGCATCCTTTGATGTTGTATTCTTAGACGAGAATATGCCTGGGATTACCGGATTGGAGACTTTAACTCAGATTAAGCAAGATCATCCGAATCTTCCGGTGGTAATGATTACTAAAAGTGAGGAAGAGTATATTATGGAAGAGGCCATTGGTTCTAAGATTGCCGATTATTTGATCAAGCCAGTGAATCCGAATCAGATTTTATTATCCCTCAAAAAGATACTGGACAACTCGAGATTGGTTACGGAAAAGACAACTTCCAATTATCAACAGGAATTCAGGAATATTGCGATGGATTTGGCTATGGTGAATTCTTATGAGGATTGGACTTCCCTTTACAAAAAACTCATTCACTGGGAATTAGCATTGGAGGACATTAATGATTCTGGCATGTTAGAAATTTTGGAAAGCCAAAAAGCTGAAGCCAACAATCTCTTTTTCAAGTTCGTCAAGAGAAATTATGAGGATTTGTTGACCGCTGAAGACAAACCCACCTTCTCTCATACACTCTTTAAAGATTATGTAGCCCCGAATTTAAAAAAAGGACAAGGGGTTCTTTGGTTGGTGATTGATAATTTGAGATACGATCAATTTCGAATCCTTGAACCTATCATTAATGATTTCTACAAAAAGGAGGAAGAACATTCTTATTATTCCATTTTACCTACGGCGACTCAGTATGCCAGAAATGCTATTTTCTCAGGATTGATGCCTTCTGAAATGGAGAAACGATATCCACAGTATTGGAAAAACGATACCGATGAAGGCGGAATGAACCTATATGAAAAGGAATTCTTAGAAGGACAAATTCAACGACTCGGACTAGACCTAAAGTTTGATTACTTTAAAATATCGAGTTTAAAGGCTGGAAAGGGTTTGGTAGAA
>CAYFJL010000347.1:0-2790 GCA_964343335.1 uncultured Polaribacter sp.
CAGATACTCAAGAATAGGAAAATTTTCAACGAGACCATTGTCCCTGAGTGATATTATAAAAAGCGTTTGAGTAAAAAATGTCCTTTTCCTAACTCTCCCCTAGAAAAGAGATAAATTGAATTTTCAATGCAAATTTTTTTATTACATCATAGTTATGATTAAAATGTTGGAGACAGATTTCTTTCAGGGGGTTTCATTAAGAAGAGAGAAATAAGATAGAATGATTTAATGAAAATTTCTTAATCAATTTTTATACAATTTTTTTCGCAAACTTAAAAGTTCAGTGAACAACAATAAATGAGAAACTTTTTCGCGATACTTTTCAAAATACTCGATGGTAGGAAAAAGTTGATGTCCAAAATTCTTGAAAATGTCTGAGAGTAATTCATCGTATTGCCTTTTGTGTGAACTCCAGTTTTGAAGCATTTTTTTCCATTCAATGAATTCAAAATGTCCTAATTTACGATAACATTCCCTAACTTGCGTTCCTTTCCTCCAAAAAAAATCTTTATGAATGTAGGATAAGGTCATAGCAAATTTGAGACATTGTGTTGTCTCGTTTGAATTTTGAGGCGAGAGTTTCTTTACAAAATCTTTTGCCCAGCCCCATAAGTACTCAATAGGCATGATTTCAGAATATCCTCGGGTTCCAAAAAGAGGAATGATTGTAATTCCTGATTCAGCTGATATCTTTTCAAGTTCACATTCAATCTTGGTTTTTGCTGATCGGACTTGTTCAGAATTAAGGAATAATTCATTGATTTTCTTGTGATGCGCTGCACGAGTGAATTTGGCATTGTTTTTCCTTTGAATCCAGTCTTCCCTTGTTTCATTCGGAAGTTTCTTTATACCTTGGACTTGAATTTCCTTGAAAAATTCATCAGATGCATTTTCAGGTTTAATTTTCCATTGTTGTAACCAATAAAGTCTAGATGAAGAAGGTTCAGCATTTCGAGAACGATATTCAGATTTGGCAGATGACCATTCACAGTCAACAAGTTCTCGGTGGTAGGTAGCATTATCAAAATGGATCACAAGTGCTTTTTGGTTACGTCTAGATGAACGATACTTGAGTAAAGCGATTTTGACCATTTTTTTCACTGATTCAATGAACGAAATGCCATTCATCTGTTGACTTGTTCCTTTATTTTGAGCCTGAGTGTAAACACGAAAACAGAAAAAAGAACTGTTGTATTCATCAGTTTTCACCCCATTTTTCTTATTTTTAGCATTTGGATGATGAATATGTAAAATGTCGGGGATGCAAAATTCTTGACAATGTTTGATAAATATCTTGGCAGATTTGGGCTCCACATCCTTCCAAGTAGCAAGACAGCATTTAATACGCTTCTCCAAAATGAAATTAATGTTTTCAAGACCCAATACACCAGAATCTATGCCCCATAAACAGGAAAATGCAAGTCGGCTTCCTCCAAGGGAGTGAGCACAGTTAGCAGCTTTATGACGCCAGATTTTTTCATAAATAGGTTTAACCTCTATCCAAGATTCATCATGATGGAATTGAACAACCTTATTATGTCTTTGGAGAGAATCATAAAACAAACATATCAACAAGTAATCTCGGAGCTCATTCAGGCGCTGAGATTGATGCTTGTATGCGGTTTTTTTCGTTTTAAATGCATTTCTGGCGTATATCCAGCCATGATTCCTTAGGATTGATGCAGCAGTTGTCCGGGAAATTTTGATATTGTGGGTTGTTTCTAAAATCCAAACTACTGTAGCAGTTGTGCAAGTACCAAGGTTTTTTGCTTCGCTAAGTATCTTGAACTTTTTAATGGCTTCAACTTGGATTTCCATCGGGAACTTTCTGAGGTCTTCCGACGCTTGTCGGGAGCTCAAATACGGATTTCATATCTGCATCGGAATTGATTATTTCCTGATATGCCCGAATAAGAGTTTTATAGGAAATGATTTTGGTACCATCTGGACCAGTCATTATCTTTTCGGCCTGTTTTGCCGCGGCTTGAAGAGATTTTCCATCCTCAATTCCCTTAAGCAGAATGTTCATGCCAATCACCTTTTTATCATAATTTTTTCTATTCGACTGAATCGACGATGAAAGATCAGATAATGACTGAAGAGCAGCTTTTGAAGGTAATTTGGCCTTCAATGGTTTGTTTTTATCAAGAGATTGCTTTTGAGGTTGTTCAGCTAATTTAATGAGAAAAATATACAATCGGGATCAAAACATCAATTTATTTTGAAAAGAGTTGAATTTACAAGTTGAATCTGTAACGGTGGATAAAGAATGTCCATCAGAAAAAGTTGCGGGGACCAATTCAGGCGATGGTACTGAATGAATGAATCTTGATCCAGAAGATTTGCTCAAACTGGCAGAACGATTACGTTTGGTTCTTGAAACACGTGGCATGAGAACTATGAAATGAGTAAATATACATGGATATAATATTATCCGAATGAAAAATGAGTAAAGATATTTTTGAAATTCGGGTGGGAATAGAAATGGCGGGGATTTCAGAAACGCTAAGGCTTTTTCCACAAATGCAGAAAATGATATAAAAAATCAATTCTAAGCAGAATAATTCAGAGATTTTCAAACGTTGGAAATGGATTTTGAAATTGTAGCTTTCATAAGAAATGCTGATCACAAATATAAATCCAATATTTCGAAGGTGATATCAAATCACCTAAACGGTACCCGAGTATCAAACAACAATCTTAAAATGCTAAGATAAAACTTACAATTCAAAGAGAAAAATTCTAAGGGGGAACAGAAGAAGGATTATTCTCTATTTCACTGAAGGACAA
>CAYFJL010000348.1:0-2780 GCA_964343335.1 uncultured Polaribacter sp.
TGATCACATTGTGGTCTTGCGGAGGCAACACAGGCAATCAGGCCGAAAGCAACACAGAAACAGTAGAAGAGGAAATAGAAGTAGAAATCAGAGGCGAAGAGGTGACCTATAGCACCGATAGCACCACTATGATCGGCTATCTTGCAAAGGAAGTAAGCACCACAGAAAAGCGACCGGGCATTATTGTGATCCACGAATGGTGGGGACACAATGATTATGTGCGGGAGCGTGCCGACATGCTCGCTGAAATGGGTTATACCGCCCTGGCGGTAGACATGTATGGCGACGGCAAGCAAGCACAGCATCCCCAGGATGCAGGTAAATTTGCTGGCATGGTCATGAGCAATATGGATGAGGCAAAAGCCAGATTTATGCAGGCTTTGGAAACTCTAAAAGCCGACCCTACGGTAGATCCCGAGAAGATTGCTGCTATTGGCTATTGCTTCGGTGGAAGCGTGGCTTTGACCATGGCTAATGCCGGCATGGATCTGGATGCGGTAGCCGCATTCCACAGCGGTTTGCAGCTACCGGTGATGCCACAAGAAGGACAGTTGACCGCCAAAGTGCTGGTTTGCAATGGTGCAGATGACCCATTCGTGCCAGCTGAGCAGGTAGCAGCTTTTACAGCAGCTATGGATAGTGCGAAAGCAGACTATAAATACATAGCCTATGAGGGTGCTGTGCATGGCTTCACCAGCAAAGGTGCGGATTCCCTAGGCCAGAAATTTGAGCTTCCATTGGCTTACAATGCTGAAGCAGATCAAAAAAGCTGGCAGGAAATGCAAGACCTTTTTCAAAGTGTCTTCAAATAAAGTATTGATATAAATTTTTATAGGCATTAGGGTGTCTCAATTGTATAAAAACCCTTGCCTCATGTCACATTGAGCTCGTCGAAATGTATTCATACAGCCTTTAAGAAAGGTTTCGACAGGCTCAACCTGACATGAATGATGCTTTTGAGTTCGTATGATTGAAAAATAAACTTCGGGTTGGTTTTCACATATAGATTTATCTATTAATGAGTGATAAACCAAACGCCGAAGCTTATGAATACAGTTAAGTTACAAAGAACATTTGAAGGAGAAGATATCTACGTAGGATTAGATGTTCATCTCAAGAGTTGGAAAGTAAGTGTTTTTAGTAAAGAGTTCGAATTAAAGACCTTTACTCAGCCACCGGAGAGCAAATTATTAGGGGAGTTTTTGAAAAAGAATTACCCAGGAGCTAGATACCATTGTGTTTATGAAGCAGGATTCTCTGGTTTTTCTACGCAGAGAATATTGACTTCAATGGGGGTAACCTGTTCGGTGATTCATCCGGCAGATGTGCCTACGATGGATAAAGAGAGGAAGCAAAAAAGTGACCGGATTGATAGTAGAAAGCTGGGAAGAAGTTTAAAGAACGGAGACCTCAAGGCTATTAATGTTCCAGATGAACAGATCGAACAAGATCGGGCTTTACTGAGAACTCGAGATAGGATTGTGAGGAATAAAACAAGGGTAAAGAATCGGATCAAGTTTTTCCTGATGTTCTTTGGAGTAGTGATTCCTGAAGAGTTTAGTGGGAAAATATGGTCGAAGGGATTTATTGAATGGCTAAATACACTTTATTTAGGTAAGTCAGCTGATTACTCTTTGGAAACCTACCTTTCAGAATTGAGTCATCTGGAATTACTGGAAAAACAACTGGATAAAAGAATCAAAGCATTGTCCAGATCCCAGAGATATGCAAAGAAAGTCAAACTGCTAATGGGTATTCCCTCCATAGGACTAACTTCTGCTATGATTTTATTGACCGAGATTGGAGATATAAATCGCTTTAAGTCGCTAAAGTCACTTTGTTGTTATTTTGGGCTAGTCCCAAACTCAAGAAGTAGTGGAGAGACTTCTCATGTCGGATTGATGACCCGAAGGGGAAATAGTTACTTAAAATTCATCCTGATTGAATGTGCATGGACGGCTATGAGAAAAGATCCTGCTTTACTGCTGGCTTATAAATCTGCAGTTGTTCATATTGAACCGAACAAAGCGATCATTAAAGTGGCCAGAAAGCTCTTGAACAGGATTAGGTATGTGCTGAGAAATGAAAAAGAATATGTAGCTGGAGTAATCCAGTAAACCTATAAACAAAAAAAGTTGCGGGATAAACGCTAGAGGGTGTCTGTGACATCCCGATCATCGGGAAAGATCACTATTTTGAGTTTGCGCTCCCGCTTCCTATTAAAATAACAGCGAAATTGTGACCTCCTATAAAGGAACTAAGGAGTGTTCACTTATAGAAGAGTTGTTTATAGGATTAGCTAAGTTGTTGAAATATGGAAAACTTTCTGTTTACCACATTCCAACAACTCTGATAGTAGTAGTATGTCTAATTATTGAATAAAATATAATTTAATCAACCTGAGGCTTGTTTTTCAACATAGAGGACACCCTCCTTCTTTGAACTTTCATTTACAAGCCTTCTCCTTTATTCCTTTCGGAATTTAAATACTTGCTGGCCAACCATGAGCAGATAAATGCCTGGTCTGTAGCTGGTCGTATTTACCTCCAATAATGATTTTCTGTTGGTAAATGACTGCCAAAGTATTTTGCCGGATAGGTCACTTATCAAAATACGCTGGTCATTCAGCCCGGGTAGTTCAACCGTCAAACGGTCTCTTACCGGGTTTGGATAGAACTTCATCTGTATTTCGTCTTCCACATCTGTGATCAACAGATTGTCGATTACGTCATTGATTTGTATATCTACTATTTCTTCGAAAGTGAAAATGCCATCTTCTA
>CAYFJL010000349.1:0-2768 GCA_964343335.1 uncultured Polaribacter sp.
AAAATGTGTTGATGATGATGGATATCGAAAAGGAAATTGAAACCAATTTTAAAGTGTTGAATCCAGAGATGACACTTGGTGAAATGCTCAAAAAAGCGGTGGCTCGATCAAATCGAAATATTTTTCCAGTGGTAAACAATGAAGGCCAATTTCTTGGGATTGTTTTATTAGATGATGTTCGATCGGTCATGTTTGATCAAGATTTGTATGAAAGTATCACCGTAGAAACCTTTATGAAAACAACTCCAGAAATTATTTTTCATGATGATACAGCGGCTCAAGTAATGAAGAAATTCAAGTCCAGTGGGGCGTGGAATTTACCTGTGGTGAAAGGAGATCAATACTTAGGATTTATCTCAAAATCAAAGCTACTCACAGCTTATCGAAACAAACTAATTGAGTTTACCGTTCAGTAAGAAATTGAACGGCTAGATCTGGAAAATCAGTAAATACCCCATCTACATCCGCTTGAAAAAGTAATGCATCCAACATTTGGGTAAAAGAGTCAAATTCTTTCAAATCATCAGCTCGTAAAGTAAAGGTGTGCACTTGTAAACCAAGGGCGTGAGCGTCCTTGATAAAGTTGGTAAAAGTAAATTTATTGTCTACCGTTTCGGATAAAAACAATCGATACCAGGGTCCAACACCATCTGCATATTCAGCAAACTCTTTAAGTTGTAATGTCTCGTTTGGTTCTTCGATCAGTTGAACCAAAAATAATTCGGATTTCAATTCTTTGCGAATTCGCCTCAATTCCTTTGCATCAAAACACTGTAGAATACAACCGTCGGTTTTGGTTTTATATCCGTATTCGTTAAGAATCTGAAGGACAATTTTTGCCATGTCTTTTCCTTCTTTATGATGAAAAGCAGGCGCTTTAATTTCTGGATAAATACTGATTTCCTTCCCGGTTGAACGATTCAAATCTTGAATTACTTGAATTTCCTCTTGAAGTGAATGCAACTTGAAATGACTCGTCTTTTTAGAAAATCGTTGAGGATAAATCTGTTGACCAGTCTTCGGATTGAAACGCTCGTATACACTCAGTTGCTTCAATTCGTCGAAGGTAAAGTCAATGACATAATACCGACCATCTTCTCTTTTTTTGTCTGGGAAAACTTGAGCTACGTTGGTAACATCATCCAAATAAATATCATGAATAACAATGGGTACATCGTCTTTACTCAATACCAAATCTTGCTCTATGAAATCAACATTCATACTATGAGCCATCACCTTCGACTCCATGGTATGTTCAGGCAAATAACCCGAAGCTCCCCGATGGGCAATTACAACCTTGTTTTTCATTTCTTTGGTTTTGGTTTTGGTGTCGCACTTTCCAAATAGCATGGAAAGAAAAATAACACTAAGAAAAATTGACAGACGATTCATCACTGCATAAAAATAGAACTTTCGTAATTTAGCCGTATGAAATTAGCGTTAAAAATACTTTTTGTTGTCTTTATTGCTTGGATGGTTACTGGTTTTTCATTGATCAAAATGGAGCATCCTAAAGCACAAATTGTAATGGGATTGGGTGTCCTTTTTTTGGCATTTATTTTAATGCCGCTCTTTATTTATTACCGATACAAGGACGGAAAGTATCAAAAGTACATTATCAATGATGACAAGTTGAATGAAGCTTTTCGAAAAATTAAAAACTCCTAGTCTTTCTTCTTAAATAGCGCGTATACCGGGAAATGATCGGAAACGCCACCTTTGTACCAAGGGCCGATAAAGGTTCGAAACGGACTTCCTTTTAGTTTTCCTCGAAATACTTTTAGCGATTCCTTACTGTGGATTTTTGCCTTTTTAAAAGACAACTTACTCGAGTCTTTTTTGAACTCTTTACTCAATATAATTTGATCAAATAAATGCCATTCTTTTTTATGGGTGAGTGTTCCTAGACCCCTGTCAAACAGCAATTCCATTGGATTTATTAATCCCTCACCTACGACATTTTCGATACTTCTGTTATCTGGATTGTCATTAAAATCACCCATAATAACAAACTTGGCTTTTTTATCCCTCTTCTTGATGGAATTCATAATGTCAACCAGTAAGTTAGAGGCTTTCAATCGTTCTGGTTCTGAAAGTTCTTGGCCTTTTCTTCGAGACGGCCAATGATTGACAAGGAAGTAGATCTTTTCACCGAATAATTTACCGTGCACCTCTAGAATATCACGGGTATAATCGCGACTTCCATCGTCGTCAAAAAGAATCAATGGATGCGATTCAGAGCTGAGAACTTTAAAGAAATCAGGTTGATAAAGTAAGGCCGTGTCGATTCCGCGTTCATCTGAAGAATCGTAATGCACATAATCATAATAGCCTTTCAAAGATTTTTGTGCAATAAGATCATCCAACACCCTTTTATTTTCAACTTCAACCAACCCAACAATAGCAGGTAAAAAATAAGATTCATCTTTACCGATTTTACTGATGGTTCTGGCCAATTTCCCAAGCTTCTTGAAGTATCGCTTCTTATTCCACCTGCGTTTCCCCTCGGTAGTGAAGTCGTCATCATAAGTAAAAGGATTATCGACCGTATCGAATAAATTTTCCACATTATAAAAAGCGATGGTGATGTTGTGTTTTGCCAAATCCCTTAATCTTTAAAGTTTTATAACCTAAAGTTAATATTAAATTCCATTTACATCTGGTATTCTAAATTACTTTTGCAGAAAATCTATTTGGCCATCTGCCCAAAAGTATAATTGAATTTGAATTAGTAAGAAACCTCAATTTGATTTGAGGTTTTTTCTTTC
>CAYFJL010000350.1:0-2766 GCA_964343335.1 uncultured Polaribacter sp.
CATTTTTCTGTGGTGAAGGTAAACAGGTCATCTTTTTCTAAAACAACGCCTTCTTCCATCACACCAACACGTAATTTTGGTCCTTGCAAATCGGCAAGGATGGCAACGTTCATACCTGTTTCTTCGTTTATTTCTCGGATTTGTCGAACACGCTCTTTAATGTTATCGTAATCAGCGTGGGAAAAGTTTATCCTAAATACATTGACACCTGCTTCCCCTAGGGCTTGTAAGTCTTCTTTATTCTTAATGGCAGGTCCTAATGTGGCTACAATTTTGGTCTTTTTTCTATGTGGCATAACTAAAAAATTAGATATTCTTTAGATTTTAATGTCTTATTATCTATAAAATATGAGGTGATGATTTGTTCGATTGATTGCATCTTTTTCGCCGTTCTTTTCACGTAATCTAGCGTCACATTCCCGGTAATTTTGATAAAATAATCGATTTTCTTTTGTTCTGGTATTAGAAAGGTTTTGATTTCGGTATTGGCTAATAATGGATTATCCGTATCCTTCATCTCCGTCTTTGAACTATTTGATATCAAATCCCACTGATCTTCGTACTTCGGATTTTCATAGGTAAAAATAGAGAAAGAAGCCTTCTTTTTACGGGTATTCAACATTAAATAATTATTAGCTTTTTTCAAGTTGGTTTTTAGCGTAACATTCAGCAAATAGGCCAGTCTATAATCTTCAAGAGTGGTGTGAATTCCAATCAAGAAAAAATCGTCTTCATCAAAATCCTCTAAACCAAGTGCGTGCATTTGCATAATGAAAAATTTGACGCTAAATTTTTGCTAATTTACTAATTGTTTGTGGCCCAAATTAGGAATTCCACGAAATCGTTATAGCTATGAGCTTAACGAGATTTGGTTTTGAAGTGCGTAATATACCCTTCTTGAAGCCTGCTCTTCGGCTTTCTTTTTGGAAGTTGCTCTTCCCTTTGCCACCTGTTCTCCATCAATGCTCACTCGAACACTGAAATGCTTTACGGTTTCATTACCAGAATCTTCGTAGGTATCAAATTTGTACTTTTTCTTTTGTTTTTGACACCACTCAATGATCAAGCCTTTGTAACTGGT
This sequence comes from uncultured Polaribacter sp., assembly GCA_964343335.1. Classification (GTDB taxonomy): domain Bacteria; phylum Bacteroidota; class Bacteroidia; order Flavobacteriales; family Flavobacteriaceae; genus Polaribacter. Next base: position 1,082 of record CAYFJL010000350.1, read on the forward strand.
AATCTTTCCTTCTAGCTTCTGAATGTCAACGTAAGGAGCAATGACATTATTATAGATGAACTTCTGGCAGGTATTGTATCCTTTGTCCAAATAAATGGCTCCTAGCAAAGCTTCAAAGATGTTCCCATATATATTATCGGAAATGTGTGCCTCTACAATATTGCTTTTTACAAAGCGAATTAAATCTAGGTCTTTCCCAAGTTCATTCAAGTGCTTCCTACTCACAATTTTTGAACGCATTTTTGTCAAATACCCTTCGCTTCCAGAAGGTACTTGCTTGTACAAATAGGCACTGATGACCGACCCTAAAATAGCATCTCCTAGAAATTCGAGACGCTCGTAATTGATAGGATTTCCTTTCTTATCAACTTCTTGGGTAGAACGATGGGTAAAGGCCTTTTTGTAATGATATAAATTCCTTGGTGAAAAGTGGAGGAGATTTTTTAATTCGAAATATAATTCAGAGTCTTCTTGGGATTGGGATTGAACTATTTTTCGGATAAAATTCATTGACTATTCTTCAAATTTTCTGAGTGCCACACAGGCGTTATGCCCTCCAAATCCGAATGTATTACTCATCGCCACTTTGATATCACGCTTTTGGGCTTTGTTCAATGTGAGATTCAGCTCCGGATTGATATTTTCATCAACCGTTGAGTGATTAATGGTTGGTGGAATAATTCCGTGTTCCATTGCCAAGATGGTTGAAATCGTTTCAATTGCACCAGCAGCACCTAATAAGTGTCCTGTCATAGATTTGGTGGAATTGATATTGATGTTCTTTGCATGATCACCAAAAACCTCAGAAATGGCTTTTAATTCGGCAACATCACCTAATGGTGTGGAAGTTCCATGTGTATTGATATGATCAACATCCTCTGGTTTGATTCCAGCGTTTTCCAAACAATTCTTCATTACTGCGATCACACCGATTCCTTCGGGATGTGGTGCCGTCATGTGATGTGCATCGGCAGATAAACCTCCACCAATTACTTCCGCATAAATTTTAGCACCTCGGGCTTTGGCATGCTCTAATTCTTCTAGAACTAAAGCTCCAGCACCTTCACCTAAAACAAATCCGTCGCGCTCGCCATCAAAAGGTCTTGAAGCCGTCTCTGGACTCTCATTTCTAGTTGAAAGGGCGTGCATGGCATTAAAACCTCCCATACCTGCTAAGGTCACAGCTGCTTCAGATCCACCGGTTACCACAACGTCACAAGTGCCTAATCTAATGTAATTTAAAGCATTGATAATGGCATTTGCTGAAGATGCACAGGCAGAAACCGTCGCGTAGTTCGGTCCCATGAATCCGTATTTGATAGAAATATTTCCAGGTGCAATGTCTGGAATCATCTTCGGAATGAAGAAAGGATTGAATCGAGGTGTTCCGTCTCCAGAAGCAAAGTTCAATACTTCATTCTGAAAAGTTTCTAATCCTCCGATTCCTGCGCCCCAAATAACACCAACTCGAAGTTTGTTTACCTCATCGGTATTTAAGTCGGCGTCTGCAATGGCTTCGTCTGAGGCCACCATTGCATATTGTGTAAAGCGATCCATTTTTCGGGCCTCTTTTCGGTCCAAAAAGTCGGTCGCTTTGAAATTCTTTAGTTCACAAGCAAAACGAGTCTTAAATTTTGACGCGTCAAAATAAGTAATTGGAGCAGCTCCGCTAGTTCCATTAACTA
>CAYFJL010000351.1:0-2722 GCA_964343335.1 uncultured Polaribacter sp.
GCCTAAGTTAATCGGAGGTCACGTAGCAAGTTGTGTTTTTGCTAACAAAAACCCTGCGCACCTTGTTTGCAGTTTGCCTTGTGATCCGTTAAATCATTTGAAATGGGAAGGCCAAAAAAAGAACTTGGGTTATTAAAAACAATACAGGTCAATGTCAGGATGACTGCTGCTGATCATTCCAAAGTTTCCGTTAATGCAGAAACCATCGGGCTGTCCGTTGCCGAATATATCCGAAGAAAATGTACGGGAAAATCCTTGCCGAATAAAAAGATAACCCCATTGGACAGGAAACTCTTTGTCGAGTTGAGCCGGGTGGGAAACAACCTGAACCAACTTGCCAGGGTCTCAAACTCAGGTATCCGTGACCCGTTCAATATCATTAAACAATTGGAGGAGGTAAAAATGCTGTTGCAACAGCTCAAATCAAATATAGCGAACAATGATAGGTAAGATAACCATAGGAAAGGATTTTTACGGTGTTCTTGCCTACAATGAGAAAAAGGTAAGCGAAGGTGTAGGGTATGTGATCGATTCCAATATAGAGTATTCCACAGCGGTAAACATGACACAGGAATTCAATTTGATCAGGCAATTGCGTCCGGGACTTGGGAATGCGGTCCTTCATGTTTCCTTGAACCTGCCGTACTCTGACCAATTGGACGATAATGAATTTGCTTCATTGGGATGCGACTATCTAATGAAGATGGGTTTCGATAACAACCAGTTCATTATGTACCGTCATACGGACACGGAACACGAACACATCCATATAGTGGGCAATAGGGTCAGGTATTCGGGTAGGATAACGAGTGACAGTAACATTAAAAGAAGAAGCCGGGAAGTGCTCAATGATTTGGAGAGGAAATTTGGGTTGACTCAAATTTCAACAAAAATTGGTGGAAAAAAATCACTTGATCAAAAGGAAATAGAGAAAACCCTGAGAACAGGCGATGTACCTATCAAACTTGTCCTACAGGAGCGAATTGGTTCGGCAATCTCAAAAGCAATGGACACAACAGAATTTATCAAGTTGCTACAAGAGCAAAATATCTTGCCTAGATTCAACGTAAGCGAAACCACAGGCAGGGTTTCGGGGATATCTTTCAAATATCAAAATGTGGTATATAAAGGCAGTACCCTTGGTAAAATTTTTTCATGGAACAGTATTGTAAAACAAATCGATTATGAGCAAACAAGAGACCGTTCAATTATATTATCGGCTAATGGAAAAGAACGAGGAACTGATCAAGCTGACGAAGGAAACACTGAAGGAACAGTCAAGGTTGAACCAAGAAATAATGGGACTGCAAAAGGCACTCGAAATTCTGCTCAACAATCAAAAAGTCATGTGGGAGAAATTAAGGAAAATGGAATAGTCGAGTCTTTAATGGATGAATCGGAATGGAATCCTTTTAAGCTGGAACTTACTGACCATGGTGCCAGAAAAAAGTCTAAAAGAAAGAAGAAAAGAAAGGGATTGAACAAATAAATCGAATCAGAGTGTCGTAAAATTCAATGGGCAATCAAGTAAACATACAACCCCTTAATCTGACCGGTAAGGCGTTTTGCGAAAAGCTTGGTGTATCGTACAATGGACAGATCATGCAGGCTTTACGGGATCTAGGATTAGTCAGTTTTTTCAAAGTTGGCAAAAAATACCTGTATGCTTATGAAGACATTTATTCGGTCAATCAAAAACTCAGAAAGGGGGAAATATCCATAAGAGTGGACAAAGGGTATTATATCACTATTAATGAAGTAGTTTAAGTGTTGCATGAAAAGCACTTCAACCGAACAATCGATTCATTTCTTCTGCTTCTTCCTTATGGTAAAAATCTTTTAAATAATGCTGTGTGGTGGACAATTTGGTATGCCCCAATAGTTTGGAGATCATTAACAACCCAGTATCTTTTTTTACCGCAAAGTCGGCGAAGGAATGTTTTGCCATATGCATATTTACCCATTTTCCTATTTCTGCTTTTTCACAAGCATTACGCAATGACCGGTTTATAGCATTATTGGCAATATATAATTTGTGTTCTATTTCTTCTGCATTTTTATTGTCCATTCCATAAAGGGGAGGAAAGATAAAAGTATTGTTTCTACCTTTATAATTTTCTAGTATAGCCACAGCCTTAGGAGTCAAAGGCAAAGTTCTTTTTGCACCGGCTCTAGTTCTGGATTTGCCCATAGTATATACGATTTCATTTCCGGCAATATTTTCCCATTTAAGCTTGCATATATCAGAAAATCTCATGCCAGCTGTATAGAAGGAAAATAGGAACATGTCCCTGGCTTTGATCATCCCTTTGAATCTTACAGGGATTTCCAATTCTGAAAGTTTGGTGATTTCTTCAAAAGTCAATGAGTCTTTTTCAACATTCTCAGTTACTATTGTATAGCCTCTTATGGGATTTTCCTTTATAACACCCATTTTCATTGCTTTATTTAGAACTGCATACATTGACTTGAAATTCGAGGCGACGGTATTAATTTTATTCCCTTTTTCAAGCATCCATTTTTCATAATCCTTGGCGAATTGTACGGAAAGATCGGAGAATGAAACGTAGCTCGAGAATTTTTTTAGTTTTTGGATGTACTTCTGTTGTGTGTTGGCAGTGCGGATTTTACCTTTTAACCTAGCTTCATCGACTATTTGTTGATAGAAGTGCAAAAAACGGGCATAGTATACCACCTTCGGCGGGTCAAAGTGAGCCACCCG
>CAYFJL010000352.1:0-2700 GCA_964343335.1 uncultured Polaribacter sp.
CCTTTTGCATATGGCTCGATCAAGTCAATTACTTTGATACCTGTAAATAGTACCTCAGTAGCTGTAGACAAATCCTCAAACTTTGGTGCCTCTCTGTGAATAGAAGCTCCTTGTTCACGACTTAGATCTCCTAAACCATCGATCGAGTCACCCACAACGTTGAAAAGACGACCTTTAACGTGCTCACCAGTCGGCATCTGAATTGCCTTACCAGTTGCAACAACTTTCATACCTCTCGTGAATCCATCAGTTGAATCCATAGAGATCGTACGAACCGCGTTTTCACCAACGTGTGATTGTACCTCTAAGATCACCTTAGTACCATCTTCTTTAGGTACTTCAAGTGCATCATAAATATTAGGAAGTTCAACTCCTTTCTCGAAGTTTACATCGACTACAGGCCCGATCACCTGTAAAATTTCTCCTTTGATTTCCGACATTATCCTGCCTTTTTAAGTTCAATTTGGGCGCAAAGATAATTGAATTATTCCTTAACACAGATATATAAAAGAATATTTTTCCACAAAAATGGGCATACTGTTCGTAAGCGTCTAATCCAACTATCTTTACACTAACTAACTTCAGTCATGACCTCCTGGCTGACAACACTTTGGGAGTTCGCTCTGAGCTTGTTCATTAGCCTTTACCTCATCCGCATTGTATCCAATTGAGGAAATCACTTCTCTTAATTTCTCCGGACTTGTTCTTTTAGTGCTATACTTAATTTCAACAATCTTTGTATCAAGATCCAAATCTGCCAAAATCACACCCTTTGTAAAGTTAAGCTCTTTCTCGATTCTATCTTTACAATCGCCACATTGCGCATTGGTTTGGATAGACACCACCTGCTTCACCGGATTGCCTTCTTTCATCGATGCACAACTTGACATTAAAACGACTACTACTGTTACTATTGATAAAATTGAATTTTTCATTTCTTTTTTTGTTTAAAATTATGATACTACTTTTCTTTCTTACTTATTGACATTCTAACTCCTGCATACACGTTTAACCCAAATATCGGGGCAAAAACTCGTGTTGCATCAAAAGTTTTCTCAAATGGATTCTCAACATTAATGATTGGATCCTTTAATCTGTAATCTAACAAATTTTCTCCACCTAAATAAACTTCAAACTTTCTAAACCTGTGTGTTACCTGACCCGATAACATTGGTACCACTTCTGCTCTGTTATTTGTACTCAAAGTCTGATCCGGTAGTTCTACCATTGCTAACCTCCTTGTTCCAAATACAGAAAGCGTTGCATCGTATTCCCATCGCGTATTTCCAGACTCATAGGATAGATTTATGAAACCTCGATTTCTTGGCACCATTAACTTTTCCTCAAGTCTACCACCCATAGTAGTTCGAACATCCAAAAATTTATAGGCTGCCTTGATCTCAAAACGTGGTAAAGGTTCGAATTTAACATCAGTTTGGAATGCATGAGAAAACGACTGACCTATCAGGTTTCTCATTACGATATATTCTGTACTCTCGTCTCAATCTGCTACTAATTGATTCTCAAAGACTGTGTAATAATAATCCGCGTTCCACGTGGCTTTTCTATCAAATAGCTCAAACTCCAAAAAGTAACTTCCACCAAAATTCCAGGACACTTCAGGTCGGATCTCTTCATCTAGCCTCCAAGGTGTATTCGTAGCCATTAAAGAAAAGTTATCCACTGCATAGTTTGAAACCCTAAATCCTCTACCTCCTGTAAGACGGAAATCCATATTCTCTGTAATGGAATATTTGAAGTTTGCCCTCGGCGAATGTTGGAATCCATATAAATTATGGTAATCAGATCTCCAGCCAAGAACAAATGTACTCAACATTCCTTGATAAGTATATTCTGCATAAGCTCCAGGTACGATTTCAGTTCGATCTAATGTTCTTGAAGATGTATCCGTTGGAAGAACATCGTTCATAACCTGATCAAGATCGTCATAAACCAGGCTTGTACCTGTTTTCAATTTATGGTTCGTATTACCCAAGATGGTTTCGTACATCAGATTAACATACCCGCGTTTTTCATCAGCATCCAATGTGCGATTACCGAACACCGTGTTTAATTGACTGTATTTAGCATAATATACGATACCCAACGAACTGAATTCGTCGTTCTCGAAAAGAAATCCAGTTTTACCGAAAAATTCACCGGATAGATTTCTAATTCCAACACCATATAAGCCTTGAGATGATTCATATCTATCATACCCTATCTGTCCACCCATCTTATCAGAGTAGGATGCCTTTATACCAAACTGAGCTCTGAAGAGCGGAGCTTTATATTTCCAACGATTCATTCCCACAAAGTGATCTCCAATAGGCATATCTCTAAAACCATCATCGTTTCGATCATTTTCCAGTAATTGACTATCCCAATGCAAGAACCAAGCAGAACTCCATTTGTCATTTAATTCTTTACCTCCATGAAGATTTACATCATATTTCCCTTGGATATTTCCATAAGCATTGAGGTAAAAACGATCAATATCATCAGGTTTCAAATACTCCAAATTTATCAACCCAGCCATTGACTCATAACCGTTGGCAACTGTACCAGTACCTTTGGTGATCTGAATTGAGTGGATCCATGTTCCAGGCACAGCTCCTAAACCAAAGGCTTGGTCAAGGTTGTGCATAAATGGAATATTCTCAAACTGCATCTGAGTATATCTACCATTTAATCCCATCA
>CAYFJL010000353.1:0-2700 GCA_964343335.1 uncultured Polaribacter sp.
GAACTTTCATTCCCTTGTCCAGTATGGCGTGGATAAGTGGATGGATTTTTTCTATATCTTCTTTTCTCAATTTGCCCGAAGCTTTTGTTGCAACAATATTTTTTTCTTTTAATTCGATTATCTGTAACATTTTATATAGTTTTTAATTAATAATTATCCTTCTAAATCGTAAAACCATTCTTCCGCCCTTATGATGCCTTCTGATAAAGCTTCTTTTGCTGAAATATCTTTTTTTTCAATTAGTTCTTTTGCTATGGACAGGGCTTTTTCTCGTACAATAGGATTTAAGGTATCTAGGTCAGTTTTAAAATCTTCAAACATCCAGTCCATAGCTTCATTTTAATGGTTAAAAAGTTCCTTTTCTTTTTCAGGGTCTATTTCATCTTTTGACTTTTTGTCCAAAAAATAATCAAGCACAATACCCACGATAACAGCACCTACGAACGCTGAATAAACCTGCCAATTAAATTGGATTATCAATGATAGACTTATAAGTATCGCCAAAATGGGTAAAATCGGCACTCGTCCTATAGCCAAAGGAACTTTAAATGGTCGTTCTTGCTCCGGTGCTTTAAACCGAAGCACGATAAGTGCGACATTTACGGCTACAAACACAAGCAGTGCGCCTAAAGAAGACATACCCGCTACAATTTTAATATCGCCCAATAGCAAAAAACAAGCGACCGCAGCCATAACCACAAATGTGGTTACCCAAGGTACTTTTTGTGCATTTACTTTAGTCATAAATTTTGGAAGTTCGCCTACGCTTGCCATTCCGAACAACAACCTACTTATGGAAATAATACCGCTAAAAGCAGCATTGGCCGTGGCAAAGAGAGCGGCAACTGCCAAAACAATCGGCAGCCAATCATTAAGGTTGGATGCCGCCAAAGACAATGGCGAATCTACCTTTGAAATAGCTAAAGGGTCAGCAATGTTGAGTACAGTAAATGAGATAAGCAAATAGAAGATGGTGGTAATTACCATTGTCAATAAAAAGGCACGAGGAATCGTCTTTCCTGGATTTTTAACCTCTGAACCTAACGATGCCATATGCTCAAAACCTGTATAGACAAAAAACAAAGTCGCCGTGGCCGCAAGTGTCCCAGAGAATGAGTTGATTTGAAAAATTTCAGCTTTTGGCAAGCCTGTTTCTTTAAGGCCTATAAAGATAAGAATGAGCAAACCCAACAATTGGATACTGACCATTATAATATTAGCAGTAGATGATTTCTTTATACCTGTAATACTTATCAAAGCAAGCAATAACAATACACCATAGCTTATCAATAATCCCGGTACTTCAAAAAACGTATTGAAATACCCCGAAAAGGCAAGTAACACGGCTGCAATGGTGGCCGAACTATGAAACGCAATCGTCCAACCCGTGAGAAAAGACGGAATATCAATTTTTGGAAATGCCTTGCGTACAAAAATAAATTCCGCACCAGCATTGGGGTAGGTAGAGGACAATTCTGCATACGACATTGCAGAGACACTGGCCGCAATTGCTGCAAAAATGAAACTCAACCAAAGGTCTGTGCCCGCTTGTCCAGCAGCTGCACCGATTACGGTATAGATTCCTGCACCCACAATAGTACCCACACCATAAAAAGTGAGTCGAAGGGTACCTAATGATTTTTTTAATTCTGCCATAATACTATTAGTAATTTATTATCCATTTTTATCTAAATTTCTTTTTTCCATCTCTGCCTTTACGATTCCACGCTCTAAAGCTTCATCTTTTGAGCATTTTTTATCCACGTATAAATCCCTTGCATATTTTAATGCTACTGCTCTAATATTTTCATCCAGCACATTAAGTCTCTCCTGATAATCCTTAAATAAATCCTCCTTCATTTTTTAAAATAGTTTTATAACAAAAAACACCATAGCCACTTCAGGGCTCGCATTTACAAGAGCGAGGAATGCAACCCCTGCCGAAGCGGTAAGCCCCCATTGTTTACGCAGCATCTTTAAAGGTGTTAACAGTTTGTCCGCACCCCAATGTGCCGCCCAAGCTGCCAATCCTAATACTACTACCCAAAGCCAAATATTCATTTTTATTATTGATTTATTTTTTTCTATTTCAAGGTTTACTTAAAGCTACTTCGACAATTTTAAAATTCTTATTGCACCACGCATCACAAACGTGAAAACGATGCCGCCAATTACTAAATCGGGCCATTTACTATTCAGAAAATAAACCAGTATCCCTGCTGCTATAACACCACCGTTAACAATGATATCATTGGACGTAAAAATGGCACTTGCCTGCATATGGGCTTCTTTGCTCTTGGTTTTGTTGATAAGCCAGAGCGATATCAAATTACCTACCAATGCGAAAATCGAAACGATAATCATCCATTGGAACAAAGGTGTTTCGGTATCGCTGAAAAACCTTCGCAAAACCTCTACAAACCCAAGTGTTGCCAATGCCATCTGAAAGTATCCGCTGAATTTTGCGACCTTCTTTTTTCTGGAAATGGCACCGCCTACCGCGAATAGGCTTAGCGCATATACGATGGAATCTGCCAGCATATCCAACGAATCCGCCACAAGTCCCATAGAAGAGGAAATCCAACCTGTGGTCATTTCGATAACGAAAAAACCAAAGTTGATGCCCAAGACCCACCAAAGGATTCTTTTTTGTTTGGATTGGTCTTCCATTACGGGTGGTTCGGCTTCTGTGGTTCCCTC
>CAYFJL010000354.1:0-2637 GCA_964343335.1 uncultured Polaribacter sp.
CGGGCAATATGGTCACCGAAATAACCAGCGGGGCTATGTAACTGTACCAGGCAAAAAAACCTCCCGATCCTATAGTGGTCAATGCGATGAGCGCCCATAATTTTTTGTTTTTCAACCCGGGAGAGAGATTTGCGCCTTCAGGATCATCAATACCTTCCAGATTCTCTTTGGGCATCCAAAAATACAGACTGGATAAGGTGGCGATTCCAGCAAATCCCACCAATATAAAGGAGTAGCTCCAATGGATTTCTTGACCGATGTAGGTGCCCAGTGGCACCCCCAATATATTGGCGACCGTCAAACCAGAGAACATAACGGCCATAGCTTGGGCCGCTTTCCCTGGTCTTGCCAAATACCCCGAGACAACTGCGCCAATACCAAAAAACGCCCCATGCGGCATGCCCGATAAAAATCGGAACAGCATCATTACCCAATAGTTGCCCGAGAAGGCCGATAAGGTATTGAACACGGTGAACCATAGCATCAAGAACAACAATGTCTTTTTCGGATTTAAGTGGGTGGTGATGCGTGCCATGAACGGCCCCCCAATTACGACCCCAAGGGCATAGATAGCGATAAAATGACCTGCTTTGGGGATGGATATGTCCAAGGAATCGGCAATATTGGGTAGAATCCCCATAATAACGAACTCGGTAAGGCCTATGCCAAAGCCACCGATAGCAAGTGATAGCAGGGCTTTTTTGTTGGTGGGTTGCGTAGTGTTCTTCAAGCGTGTTTTATTAAGGGGCAAAGGTAATGGCTAGGAATGAAACTGGTTAGGGAAAGTCATTCGAAATCGAAGTGGAATCGGTTGTGTTCAAAAAAAAAGCTCCTTGAAATTTCAAGGAGCTTTGTAGTAGCGGGGACTGGACTCGAACCAGCGACCTTCGGGTTATGAGCTTGATAAAACACCAACCAACAAATACTTAAACAACTGAAAATTAATTGAATACATTTTTTTAAATGTTAAATAAAACCAAATGAATGCATTTAATATCAATTTATTCTGTACCTATTCTGTACCCCTTTTTTTGTTTAAAGTTGTACTTTTATTAAGGATTAAAGAGAAGAATTATGGCCAGCATTAAGATTGTTCGACGAAAAAATAAGGAAAGAACCGACGGTTCAGCACCACTTGCATTGCGGATAAGTGATAATTATAGAACAAGCTACCGATTTTTAGGCCAGTACATTCTTGAAAAAGATTGGGATAAGACAGTTAGCAGGGTCAAAAGATCGCACCCCAATCATAAAAAGTTGAACAACTTTCTGATGAAAAAGTTGATTGAGGCCAACGATATTTATTTTGATTTGAAAGACGAAAGCCTAACTCCAAAACAGGCCAAGCAAAAGTTGAAGGGAGTAGAGGGGGTAAAACCATTTTTTGTGCTAGCGGCTGAACGTATAAAGGATAAATATGATAGGGGGACCTTATCTGTTGCCAAGGCCGAGATGTCAATTCTTTTTAATATTGATGAATTTTTACACCTTAAACGTTCGTTGAATAAGGATGATATCATAGAGGGTATTAAAAGCCGAAGGAAGAAACGTATTAGTGCTGGACGCAAATCGAAAACCGACTTTTATGATTCAGTGAATTATTTCAAAAACAGGTCATCACTTAGGTTTATAGACATCAATGAGCGTTTTATTGAAAAGTTCAAGGATTTTTGCACTATTTATCTGGAACATAAAGATCGAACCGTAACCAATCAACTTATCTTTATCCGTACCATGTTCAATGTAGCTATAAAAGACGGGATAGTTCCATCTAAATATTACCCTTTTGCAGGCGATAAGGAAAAAATAAGGATTGGTTCAGGGCATAAAATCGGTCTGACTATCGAAGAAGTTCAAAGCATTGAGCAATTGGAGTTGGACTATGGAACTTCTATTTGGCATACCCGGAACGTATGGTTAACGGCTTTCTATTTTGCCGGTATACGTATTTCGGATATTGTACAGATAAAATGGAGCGATTTCAAAGACAATCGTCTCTTCTATGTAATGAACAAAAACTCTAAACCGGTAAGCTTAAAAATCCCGGATAAAGCGCAGGTCATTTTGGATTTATATACGAATGAAAAAGAGTCAAATAATGGCTATATTTTTCCCTTTCTAAAGGATGTCAATCCCAAGGACATGAAAGCTGTTTTTGTAAAAACAAGAAACGCCACAAAACTATGTAATAAATATCTCAGGCGAATCGCTGAGCTCTGTGAAATAGACAAACCCCTTTCCAATCATATTGCACGTCACAGTTTTGGGAATATTGCGGGTGACAAGATTCATCCCTTGATGCTTCAAAAACTCTATCGCCATAGCGATTTAAAGACTACTTTAAACTATCAAGCAAACTTTATCCATAAGGAGGCAGATGAAGCTTTGGACAGTGTGATAAATTTTTAGTATCCAGGCCAAAGTTGGGAGCTCGATTCTGTACCCCTTTTTGCCGTTGGGGCAAAATAGGCTTATTACATAGTGCGATTAGATGGATGATGAACTACAGAAAAAATAAAATTATATGCCAAAATTTGATGATTTGATGACAGATTGATATTAGCCCAGTGTTTATAAGGGTTTAGGCTGTCATCACTTTGTCATCATTCTGTCATCAAAATAAAAAATGATGACAGG
>CAYFJL010000355.1:0-2635 GCA_964343335.1 uncultured Polaribacter sp.
ATCCTCTGGAAAGATTCACCAACAAAGCACCATCTTTCATTTGTGCAATCTCTTGGGTTGAGATATAATTTTTATTCGCCGGATGATCATCAATATGAAGACTGATTACATCGGAAATTTTCAATAAATCCTCTAAGGTGTTGAGCTTGGTAGCATTTCCCAAAGCCAATCGGTCCATGATATCGTAGTAATACACATCCATTCCCAAGGACTCAGCCAAGATGGACAATTGTTTCCCGATATTACCGTAGCCTACAATCCCCAGTTTCTTTCCTCTCACCTCTCTCGATCCAACGGCGGTTTTATTCCACTGACCTTGATGTAGTTCAGTACTTCGTTGAAAAGTACTTCTCATCAACATAATGATTTCACCCAAGGCCAATTCAACCACCGAACGCGTGTTGCTGTAAGGCGCATTGAAGACCAAAATTCCTCTTTCCTTGCACGCTTCGAGATCAATTTGTTTGGTGCCAATACAAAAAGCCCCAATAGCCAATAATTTTTCAGCTGCATCAAGCACTTTTTTGGTCACCTGTGTTTTAGATCGAATTCCCAATACATGAACATCTTTGATCTTTTCAATGAGTTCGTCTTCCGTTAATCCAATGGAAACCTCTTCCACGGTAAACCCGTCTTTCGAAAGTTTATCAAAAGCATCGGAATGGACATTTTCTAAGAGTAAAATCTTAATTCGGTTCTTAGGATAAGATATACTTCTTGGCAGCTTGTTCACGAATAAAAACTCATCCAAACTTGGCGCCACATGATCTGCATCCTTAGTGGTTTTTTCCCGCTTTACGTTTTCAGTATAAGCAAAGAACTTGTCGGCAACACCCGCTTCTCTAGTCACATAATCACTGTAACCATCACCGATCACCTGCACTTCTCCGTCTAAGTCTAAATTTTGAAGACACTCAATTTTTCCATTGTGTTTTGAAAGGACATTGTCGCCATCAAATCCGATGATGTTATCATTTTCATCGTACCGAAAAGTATTGGCATATACACGATCAGAAGGAATGTTGTATTCGGCAACAATCGGATCAATGAACTCTTTAAATCCACAGGAAATCACATAAATATCTTCTGCGTGCTTCTCAAAAAACTCTTTGTTTCTCTCGATGGAAGTAGAAACTTGCTTTCTCAAATCAATCACCAATTGATCCAAATGGTATTTTTTGGCATCCAAAAGATTAATTCTTCTCTTTAAAGATTCTGTAAAGGAAATTTCACCATCAATACCAAGATTGGTAATGTCGATGATTTGTTGAATGATTTCTTCCTTTTTCGGATTGAAGGAAAGGCTAATTTCAGCCAATACATCTAGCGCTTCAACCTTTGTTAAGGTACTATCAAAATCAAATACGTAATTTCTCTTCACTTCTATCATTTTCCCAAAAAATTAAGCACTAAAACTACGAAGTTCTAAAGGATAAGAAAAGTCAAAAAAAAGAATTACGGAATTATTTTATACAGCGAATTTTGTTGAAAAAGTCATAATTTTTAAGGGATTTACCTTAAAAAATTATCATATCCAAAAAGTAGCAACCACCAAACAATTGGAATTGATTCTACCCAAAAAGAACTGTAGTATTTTGATTGGGTCACTTTTGCTCGCATCAAGAAAACCAAGGTGATAAAAAATACAATCATGAACACATTTCGTTGCATTTCACCAGGCGAAAAAAGGAACTCCAACACCACTGCTACCATGAGAAGTGCTAGCCCAAGACGTTTGGTATTCGGAACGCCCAATTTCTGAGGTACTGTTTGTAATGAAATTTTATCGAATTGTAGATCGCGAATTTCGAATGGTAGAATCCATACTACAACCAACAAAAAGCGTTGCACCGACAACCCAATTTCATTGGCGGTAAATGTGTAACCAATATCAATAAAATGAAGAATCATGGTGGCCAAAACCCAACACAGCGCGACTACTAAAATTTTCAAATGTGCAATGCTCCGCAGATTGCGTTCAAATCCTGATAAAAACGGCACCGCATACATCACTGTTAATGCCGTCGGAATTAAAGCATAAGACAAGGTTTTATAGGTCAACTGCCTTGCGAAATACAAAGTAATAAGAAAACAAATCCACGATAGAATGCTGATTAGTTTGATTGGTCCGGCTAACTTCTTGAAATGCCACTTTTGAAAACCAGCATATTTTACAAAATTATAACCCGTAATGGTAGCAAAAAAGATGAAACCAATGAACTCAATTTTAAAGGGATATGGGTAATAAAATTCGGTAACTCTTAGTAATGCGTACACCGCAATCGCAACATGAATGCTTGAATTCAAATAGAAATCAAAAATCTTCTTCAAAAAACCCATCAGGCAAATGTAAGTTTTCTGTTAGTAAATTAAAACATTCGTTGATAAATATGTTTCTGTAACATTTTTTTAGTATTTGAATTACTAGGTTTTTAAGTATTTTTGTGCTTTAATTTTTTACTCAAATAATGAATACAAATTCTTTTGAAAACAGACACATTGGACCTCAGCTAGCTGAGCAGGATGAAATGTTGAAGGCAATAGGTGTTGAGAGTATGGAACAATTGATTTCCGAAACCATACCTAGTGAGATTCGGTTGCCAAAACCGATGGAGTTGGATGAACCTATGAGTGA
>CAYFJL010000356.1:0-2627 GCA_964343335.1 uncultured Polaribacter sp.
AAAGTTTTTCAGGCCTAAATTTATATGGATAGAGTTATTAAAATCGGAACTCGAAAGAGTGAGTTGGCCATGTGGCAAGCCAAGCAGGTGCAATCGGAGATTGAAGCCCTGGGTGTTCAAACAGAAATCGTACCTATCGATTCTCAGGGAGATATTGAACTAACCAAACCATTGTACGAGCTCGGAATCACTGGGATTTTTACAAAGAACTTAGATATTGCTTTATTAAACAAAACCATTGATATTGCTGTTCATTCGCTTAAAGACGTGCCAACCAAATTACCTATTGGAATTGTTCAAGCCGCAGTTTTAAAGAGAGGAAGTCATAGAGATGTTTTATTGGTGAAGAACAACGAAGAGTTCATGAGTCAGCCTAAAGGGACAATTGCCACAGGTAGTTTGAGAAGAAGGGCCATGTGGTTGAATAAATATCCGACTCATGAAGTAGTCAACCTGAGAGGGAATGTCAATACCCGTCTAGAAAAGCTAGAAAACAGCGATTGGGATGGCGCCATATTTGCCGGTGCCGGATTGGAAAGACTTCGAAAAAAACCAAGTTCTGCAGTGAATCTTTCGTGGATGATTCCTGCGCCCGCACAAGGTGCTGTGATGGTGGCTGGTTTAGAGGAAGATGAAGAGGTGATAGAGCTTTGCAAACAATTTAATGATGCCGATACGGAGCTGTGTACATCTATTGAACGTGAGTTTTTACAATTGCTCGAAGGAGGTTGTACAGCACCCATTGGAGCATTTGCTCGCATTGATGAAGTGAATAAAGAACTGCACTTCAAGGGGGTCTTGTTGAAGAAAGACGGATCCAAAAAAATTGAAGCTTATAAATCGGTCCCAATAGAGAAGCACAAATATATAGCCAGCGATTGTGCCAATTTCATTTTCAGCAAAGGTGGAAAGCAAATGATGCTAGAGGATGAGGGAATTGAAAAGGCCAATGTAATCTATTCAACTAAAAAGTTGTCGGAAAGTCAAAAGGCCAAATTACATGCTTCCATCAAAGTATCGGAGAGCGACTTTATTAAAATACGATTCAATCGAATCAATCAAAAGGTAGTTGAAAACACACTTGAGCATGTGGTCATCACTAGTCAAAATGGTGTGGAGGCTTTGGCTTATAACTTTACCAAAAGTGAGTTAGATTTTACCAATATCTATTGTGTTGGCCGAAGAACTAAAAAGTTGATCGAGCGTAAAATTGGACCTGTTACCCATGTGGCTAAAAACGCCAAACAATTGGGTGAATATCTATCGCAACAATCAGATATTGAGAATATTACCTATTTTTGCGGTAATTTAAGAATTGGAGATTTGGAAGCTGCTCTTGCAAAAACTAAAATCCAGTTGAATGAAGTGATTGCTTACAATACTTTCTTGAGTCCAGAAAAATTGGAGGAAGACACAAAAGCAGTGTTGTTTTTCAGTCCATCTGGAATCGAGAGTTATTTGCAAAAAAATATACCCAATCAGATTGCGTTTTGCATTGGTGAAACGACAGCGAAGGTAGCAAGAGAACATTTTGAAGAGGTGAAGGTGGCCCATATGCCCACTGTTGATAGCGTGATTGAACAAGTCAATCTTCATTTTGAATCATAATTATGAGAAGACCGAGAAGAAATAGAAAATCTGCGGCAATAAGAGCATTGGTAGAAGAAACAAAATTGTCTATCAATGATTTTATTTTTCCAGTATTTTTAATTGAGGGTGAAAATAAAAAGGAAGAAATTTCTTCCATGCCCGGGATCTACAGGTATTCCCTTGATTTATTGTTAAAGGAAATCGAGGAGTGTGTAAATCTCGGAATTAAAGGCTTTTGTGTGTTTCCTTCATTAGGGGATGATAAAAAGGACAAAATGGCCACAGAAGGGCATAACAAAGACGGTTTGTACATTCAGGCCTTGCGAGCAATTAAGAGCAAGTTTCCTCAAATTGCCCTGATGACCGATATCGCCATGGACCCTTATTCAAGCGATGGTCACGATGGTATTGTGGAGAATGGTGAGATTTTGAACGACGAAACGTTAGAAGTGCTTGGAAAAATGGCACTCGTTCAAGCGGAAGCTGGAGCTGATATTTTGGGTCCATCTGATATGATGGATGGTCGTGTGGGTTACATCAGAAACGTGTTGGATGATGCGGGTTATACCCATGTATCCATCATGTCATATACGGCGAAGTATGCGAGTGCTTTTTACGGTCCTTTTAGAGATGCCCTCGATTCTGCGCCGAAATTTGGAGATAAAAAGACCTATCAGATGAACCCTGCTAATGCAGCTGAAGCATTGATTGAGGCTGATTTAGACATTGCCGAGGGTGCTGATATGATTATGGTCAA
Organism: uncultured Polaribacter sp.; assembly: GCA_964343335.1. Classification (GTDB taxonomy): domain Bacteria; phylum Bacteroidota; class Bacteroidia; order Flavobacteriales; family Flavobacteriaceae; genus Polaribacter. Next base: position 2,348 of record CAYFJL010000356.1, read on the forward strand.
ACCAGCATTGGCCTATTTAGATATCATCAAACTATTAAAAGACAATTACGACATTCCTGTTACTGCCTATAATGTGAGTGGTGAATATGCAATGCTAAAAGCGGCCTCTGAAAAAGGATGGTTGGATGGCGAAAAGGTAATGATGGAGAGTCTTTTGTCTATGAAAAGGGCAGGGGCAGATATCATCCTGAGTTATTTTGCAAAAGAAGTTGCCAAACTTTTAAATTAATTATGAAAAAGACAATCCTATTTCTTTCATTATGAAAGAAATAGGATTGTC
>CAYFJL010000357.1:0-2605 GCA_964343335.1 uncultured Polaribacter sp.
TGTTTTTAAGCGCATTTTTCACCCCAGGTCGTATTGTTTTTATGATATTCTTTATTATCGCTTTTGTAAGCTTGATGATCTGGAGTTATCGAAAGGATAGTGACAATCACAATCGCTATTATAAAAATGCAGGGAAAAAAGTATTCCTTTATGGCGGACTTATATTGATTGTCTTTGTTATTGTTCGCCTTTTAGCCGGACATTAATTTCCCCTTAAGGCCGATAAATCTTTCTAGGATAATCCGAACTTCTCACCTTTTCTTTTTGTAATTCTGCCAAGGCATTCTTCGCAATCCATTGTGCTGCTTTGGAATCCAACTTTAGTATTTCGTTGGCTTCCGCAATAGCAATTTTTCGAAGATCTACATTTCGTTTACCAATCCCTCTTAAAGCCCAATTCACCGCTTTCTTTACGAACTTTCGATTGTCTGTTACAGCCTTCCGAATGATGGGAAAGAATTGAATGAACAAGTCGTTTCCAGATGTTTTATCTGCCATACAAAAGGCGGCCATGGTGGCAAAGGCTGCTCTCTTTTGAAACTCTGGCTCTCTTTCGGACCAATCTAAAATTTTTGCCAAGGCGAATTCGCTTCTAGCAAACAGACTCATGCTGAAACTATCGCAGATTTCCCAATTTTCAAAGGTTACCACCCACTTCTCCATCAGCTCTTCCGTAACACTTTTGGGATTAAAAATTTTACTACATAACAAACGGGCCTCGTAAATCCCCGAATCAAAAAGTGATAACGCCAATTGATTATTCATTCCGATTTCTTTGGCAATGACTTTTAAATCCGCGTGATAAACCCCCAAAAAGTTTTCGGCTTCGATTCCAAATTGGGCTTTTCGCTTGGTTACTTTTTCTGGATCTTGAAGTTCGTATAACTGTTCTAAAACCTCTTCTACTGTCATTCTGATGTTGATTGATGCTTCAAGTAAAATAAAAAAACCGACTTTTCAGTCGGTTTTAATTATAATTTGCAGTTCATCTACTTCAAAAAACCATAGTTCTTGGAGTAAAATAACATTTGCTCTTCAAAGGTTTTTGGTTGTGAAATTAAGATATCTGTGATGGTTCCATCTTCGGCCATAACGGGTTCCATAACAGGATTTACGAATCCGCTATACGGAGCAGAAGTAAATTTCGAATTACGATCTAACACTTCCTTGTGTAAGGCTTGATTTACCTTCACACCGTAACCTTCCACCAATGCCTTTGCAGCTTCGAAATCACCTTCAGATTTAATACGCTGTGTTTCTCTTAACAGACGTCCAAAAATCTCTCGTAATTTATCGTAATCATTAATCTTGTAATAGGTTTTTCCGTCTTTCACCACTTTTTCAATCACATTGTCTTTCATCCCTTGTTCAAACGACCAAGCCGACACCCATTGGCGATTCACCATATGATCTTCTTCAATATCGTCACCAAGATTGATGCGGATCAATTGGGTCATCAAACCGTTTCGGATATAACCATCATACGCCGCCATTCCCATTTCTCTCCAGTTATCGGTAAGTCCGAGTTCTTGAAGTTTTGGATCCATGAGATAGTATAATCCAACTAAATCAGCACGACCTTCTTCCATGGTTGAAGCATAATTCTTTAAGGTCTCTTTTGGTTGTCCAACACCCGGATTGATAACACCCGAGGCATGGCCTACCACCTCATGCAAGGCCGTATGCAATTTATCAGCTACCTGACCGTATTTTTCTTCCAATTCTATTTCTTTCTGATCATGAGCATACTCTTTCAAACGACCTGTTCCGCCTGCATTGTTGTAGGCATTGATAATGTTTCCTAAGGATACTGATTTAGAACCGTGCTCTTGACGAATCCAGTTGTTATTTGGAAGATTTACTCCGATTGGAGTACTCGGAGAAGCATCACCAGCCTCACCAGCCACGTTGATGGTTTTATAAGAAACTCCAACTACATTTTTCTTTTTATGACTTTCCATCAAAGGTGCATTGTCTTCAAACCATTGTGCGTTATCTGACAATACTTTCATTTTACGGGACATATCAAAATCTTTGATTTCAACGATGGTTTCGTAAGAACCTCTATATCCTTTCGGATCATTATAAACCTCAATAAATCCATTAATCCAATCGATATTCCCTTCCGTTGATGTCACCCATGCAATGCAATATTTATCCCAAGTATCTAAACTCCCTGTTTTGTAATATTCGATTAACAATCCGAGTGCTTCCTCTTGCTTGGCATTTTCGGCGACACCTTTGGCTTTTTCCAACCATGATATAATTTGATCGATGGCTTCACCATACATTCCGCCAGATTTCCAAACCTTTTCAACCAACTTACCATTCTCTTTCACCAATTTTGAATTTAAACCAGCCTCAACAGGTCTATCTTTCGGACCTTTGTATGCCGTTTTATAGAAATCAGTTACATCTTTATCGGTCACATCTGGTCCGTAAAAATTAATCGCTGAACTCAAAACATTATCCACTCCGGCTTTTTTATTCACCTTCTTAGCATCCGCAGCGTTAAACAATACAGCCACAATTTCAGCGTCTAATAGGGTATTGGAGTCTTTCAGCAATCCTTCAAAATAACTTTGAGAAAACTCAGGTTTGATTT
>CAYFJL010000358.1:0-2595 GCA_964343335.1 uncultured Polaribacter sp.
CTACTACTGCTAACACAACAACTGCCATGAATATTTTCTTCATTTTCTTTGGTTTAAGTTTTAATAATCCATGCAAAGATAGCTGATATATTTTCCATGGAAAATACTTTAACAAAATTTTATCACTCCCTGTCTTTAGAGTCAATGCAGATGGTGACTGGCCCATCATTCACGAGGGAAACTTTCATATCAGCCCCAAAAGATCCTGTGGCTATCTTCTTACCTAAATTGCTTTCTAAGATCTTGATAAAGGATTGGTAAAGCGGTATGGCAACAGGTGGTTTTGCTGCCTTGATATAACTTGGTCGATTGCCTTTTTTTGTAGATGCGTGAAGCGTAAACTGACTGATTAATAGTATTTCACCATCAACATCCGTTAAAGAAGTGTTCATCACACCTCTTTCATCTGGAAAAATTCTCAAATTGATGATTTTCTTCACCAACCATTCGATGTCATTTTGATCATCGGCGTCTTCGACTCCCAGTAATACAACCAACCCTGTTTCTATCTGACCAACAATTTGTTGATCGATGGTTACACTTGCTTCCGATACACGCTGAATTACGACTCTCATTCCCAGATATCGGTTCTATAGTTCTCTTCTTCCCCCTCTAAAATCTGCATGTAGCTCTTATAGCGAGACCATGAAATTTCTTCGGCTTCCAAGGCGTCTTTCACCGCACACTGTGGTTCATTCACATGAATGCAATTGTTAAACTTGCAATATTGTTTTAGGGCGAAAAATTCAGGAAAGTAATCACCCAATTCTTCCTTGTCCATGTCGACAACTCCAAACCCTTTGATACCCGGTGTATCAATAATTTTGGCATCAAATTGCAAATCAAACATTTCAGCAAAGGTGGTTGTGTGTTGTCCTTGTTTGTGCTGATCGGAAGTTTCTTTGGTTTTTAAATCCAGGCCCGGTTCGATGGTATTGATTAAGGTGGATTTACCAACTCCAGAATGACCAACAAACATGCTTGTTTTTCCTGTCATTAATTCCTTCACTTTATCAATATTGATGTTCTTGGTAGCCGAAATTTCTAGGCAAGTATACCCGATGGCTTCATAGATATCTTTTAAGTACAAGACCTCTGCTCTATCTTCCAAGGCATAAGCATCAATCTTATTGAATAATAAAACCGTATCAATACGATAGGCTCTTGTTGACACTAAAAAACGATCAATGAAAACTGGGAAAGTAGTTGGGTTATTTACGGTCACCAACAAAAAAACCAAATCAACGTTGGCAGCGATAATGTGTGTTTGTTTGGAAAGATTTACCGATTTCCGAACAATGTAATTATCGCGATCAAAAATCTTTTCAATCACTCCAATTTCTTCATCTCCTAAGGTTTCGAGATGAATCTGAACCTTATCTCCAACCGCAATCGGATTGGTACTTTTAATCCCTTTGATTCGGAATTTCCCTTTGATTTTACATTTATAAATCACACCCTCTTGGGTCTTCACCCAATACCAGCTTCCTGTAGATTTATAAACGATTCCTACCATATTTCAAAAGTACGAAAGTATTTGATGGCTATCTTCCGAAGGATTTTATCCATTGATAATCCTTTCTTGATGGTTGATGGATTCTTGGTGAATGGCTTTGAACATGCGCAGTACAAACTCTTCACTCAACCCTCGTTCTTCTCCTTCCAAAATCATATTTCCAAGAATCTCGTTCCAACGTCTCGATTGTAAAACCGCTACATTGTTTTCTTTTTTCAATTCACCAATCTGATCTGAAACTTTCATTCGTTTTCCTAACAGATTGATCAACTGATCATCAATCATATTGATTTGCGCTCTGCAATTCTCCAAAGAGGCTCGGTAACTCGAATCAGTTTCGGTACGCTTTCTAATTTTTAAATCTTCCATAATTTGAACCAACCTACTTGGCGTTACTTGCTGTGCAGCATCCGACCATGCATTGTCTGGATCAGTATGCGTTTCAATCATCAATCCGTCAAAGTTTAAATCCAACGCCGTTTGAGAGACATCAAAAATCATGTCTCTTTTTCCAGTGATGTGCGAAGGATCACAGATCAATGGTAAGTCTGGGAATCGATCTTGAAATTCAACAGCTAACTGCCATTCCGGAACGTTTCTATATTTACTCTTCTCATAGGTTGAAAACCCTCTGTGAATCGCTCCTAATTTTTTAATTCCTTTGGAGTACAATCGTTCGATTCCGCCTAGCCACAGCGCCAAATCCGGATTCACAGGATTCTTCACCAAAACAATCTTATCCGTTCCTTCCAAAGCGTCGGCCAATTCCTGCATGATGAATGGCGAAACAGAGCTACGTGCACCAATCCATAATAAATCGACATCATTCTCAATAGCCAATTTTACGTGCGTTGCATTGGCAACTTCGGTACAAGTTTTTAATCCGGTTTCTTCTTTAACTTTCTTCAACCAACCCAATCCCAAAGCACCTACACCTTCAAAATTTCCAGGTCTTGTTCTCGGTTTCCAAATTCCGGCGCGATAATAATTAACGTCGGTGTCTTTCAATTGATGTGCAATTTCCAGAACCTGTCCTTCGGTTTCTGCACTACACGGACCTGCAATTACTAACGGATGGG
>CAYFJL010000359.1:0-2575 GCA_964343335.1 uncultured Polaribacter sp.
TAGTTCATCAATCAGATTCCCATTATTATACAAGATTAATTCATTTCTTAATCCGTCTTACCAAATAAAAGACTTCATCCTCTTCGAAATAACAAAGAACTCTACTAATAACAGAAAATCAGATTCTTAAAAATTATTATTTAGATTTATTATAAATAATTTGGCTGTATCAAATGACAAATATATTTTTGCCCAAATTTACTATTTATATTACGTCTAAATAAAAATTAATGAAAAATCCATTACCAATCTTAACCTTATTTCTGCTAACAAACTTAGCTTTAGCTCAAAACGGTACAGTATCAGGAACTGTAAAAGATAACAATCAAACACCCCTTTTCGGTGTCAATGTTTTTTTGAAGAATACAACAAAAGGCACTCAAACCGAAAAAAATGGAGAGTTTGAAATTTCAAATTTGGAAAATGGCGATTACACGCTTTTAATTTCCTATTTAGGTTTCAAAACAAGAGAAATACAACTTTCAGTTTCAGATAATCAAAACACAAATTTAGAGACAATTACCCTTTACGAGGGAAATGAAATTTTGAGCGAGGTTATTGTAAATGGAGAACGTCGTAACAAATTTTCAAGAAAGAAAACCGCCTATGTTTCTAAACTTCCATTAAAAGATATTGAAAATACACAGGTATATAGCACAATAACCAACGAAATTCTAAAATCACAAGTAGTTACAAATTTTGACGATGCGTTAAAAAATGCAACAGGTGTTGAACAACTTTGGACTTCAACAGGTCGTGGTGGCGATGGCGCTGGTTATTATTCGCTTCGTGGATTTTCTGTTCAACCACAATTGGTCAATGGACTTCCAGGTTTGACGAATGGAACCATAAATCCTGCTAACATTGAACGTATTGAAGTACTAAAAGGACCTTCTGCAACTTTGTTCGGAAATGCCGTAAGTTCTTATGGTGGACTTATCAATGTTGTTACAAAAAAACCTTACGTTGGTACCGGTGGCGAATTGTCTTTTACTTCTGGAACTTATGGTCTGAATCAAATTGTTGGCGATTTCAATACTGCATTAAGCAAAGAGGACAATTTATATTTTAGATTAAATACAGCTTACACTACAGAACAAAGTTTTCAGGACGCTGGTTTTAGAAAGTCATTTTTCATTGCACCATCATTATCCTACAAAGTAAACAACAGACTTTCTTTCTCTTTTTACGGAGAAATTACCCAAGCAGAACAAACAAATCCAACTTTCTTATTCCTAAATAGAAGTGCACCAACTGTAGCATCAAATCTTGATGAACTTAACTACAATAACAAATTGTCGTTTACAAGTAATGATTTAACATTACAAAATCCTACGCAGAATTACAGAATTGAAATGGATTACAAATTATCGGATACTTGGCAATCGCAAACGCTACTTTCCAAAAGTACAACTTCTACAAAAGGATATTATTCATACTTATTTGATTTTGGGATTTTAGAGGGCAATACGTATTCTCGTTTTATCAATAAGCAGAATGCAAATACCCAGACAACGGACATTCAACAGAACTTTATCGGAGATTTCAAAATTGCTTCAGTACGAAATAGAATGGTCATTGGTGTTGATTATTTTAATGAAACACAAACTAATAACAGTACAGGATATGCTTTTTATGGTAATGTAACTCCAAATGGTGGTTCAAATGGGGACAACCCTTTTACACCAGATGTGGAGGATGACTTATATCCGCTTTCAACTTCAGGAGTTGATGCTGCTTTAGCCTCACAAGGCGTTAGTAATGTAAAGTCGAAATATCACATTTACAGTTTATACGCTTCTGACGTTATCAATTTTACGGATAACTTTTCTGCAATGATAGGTTTACGATTAGACCATTTTGACAATGAAGGCGATTTAGCAAATCTTGATGATGATTATGACCAAACCACTTTATCACCAAAATTTGGCTTATTATATCAACCAATAAAAGATAAGCTTTCTGTATTTGGAAACTACCAAAATGGATTTACCAATGTAGCACCTCAATTGGTAGGTAATCCCGATGAAGGTCCACAAACGTTACAAACTTTTGACCCAGAACAAGCAAACCAATTAGAATTTGGTATTAAAACAAATCTCTTTAGTAATCGCTTAAATACAACGATTAGTTACTATGATATTAAAGTGAAAGACCGGGTAATTACCGACCCTTCATCTCCTTTCAATAAAATTCAAGGTGGCGAAGTAGTGAGTAAAGGCTTTGAAATTGAAATCAACGCCAACCCATTCAAAGGACTAAATATTAGAGCTGGTTTTAGTAATAATGATAGCGAAACCACTGAATCCGATAACACTGAAATTCTGAACAGAAGACCTCTTGAGGCTGGACCAGAAACGCTTTACAATTTTTGGGCAAATTATGAATTTCAAGAAGGAACTTTAGATGGTTTTGGAATTGGGTTAGGATTTAATGGAGCAAGTGAACGTTTTGCTATAAACTACGTATCGACCGGCGAATTTATACTACCGAGTTATACCATTGCAAATGCTTCTGTTTTTTACCAAGCTGATAAATACAGAATTGGTTTAAAGTTAAACAATGCTTTTAACAA
>CAYFJL010000360.1:0-2571 GCA_964343335.1 uncultured Polaribacter sp.
TAATAGATTTCATAGTAAAAATTTAGCGTCATTTCTTGTGCTTCTTGCGCTTTTACTGACTTTCAATACACAGGGTCAAGTAAAAAATGATTCCATTAAAAAACCAGAATCTATCAAATACGAACCTGGAACGGATTACATTCTAGGTGGTATTACCATTACTGGACTTCAAAAGTTTAGCGAGGAAACTGTACGTGTATTTACAGGACTTCGTGTAGGACAAGTCATCAAATTACCGGGAGATAAATTGACCAGTGCTATTAAAAAACTTTATGAAAGTAAACAGTTTAGCAGTGTTGATGTTTACTTGGCAAAGATTGATGGGAATACCGTATATCTTCAATTTGATGTGCGTGAATTGCCAAAACTGAATCAAGTACAGATAACAGGTCTTCGAAAGAACAAAACCAAAGAATTAATCAAAGAAGCAGAGTTAAATACGGGAACCATGGTGACCGATAACTTTGTGGTGACTACCAAAAATTATTTCAAAAAGAAGTATACCGACAAAGGTTTCTTAAAAACCAAGGTAAACTTAGATATTACCCCGGATACTGCCGATATCAATACAGTGAATATGAAAGTATTCATTGATAAGGGCAAGCGTATCAAAATCAAGAACATCAATTTTACGGGTAACGAAGCATTGTCAAACGGGCAACTTCGTGGTGCGATGAGCAATACCAAAAGGAAATTTCCAGGTCGTTTTTGGAAGGCTTCGAAATATATCGAAGACGAATACCAAGAAGATCTTGAAAGCATTCTAGACAAGTATAGCCGTCTAGGTTTTCGTGATGCTCGAATTTTAAGTGAAAATATTTCTTGGAATGATGACAATACCATTGATGTCAACATCAATTTAGAGGAAGGGAAACAATATCGCTTTGCAGAGATTCTTTTCGTCGGAAATAAGGAATTTACGGATGATCAATTACGAAATGTGTTGAGAATTGACAAAGGAGATATCTATAACGGATCTGTTTTAAAAGAACGTGTAAAAGGTGATGGTACTCCAACTTCGTTAGATTTAACAACCATGTACCAGGACAACGGATTCTTATTCTCTCAAGTAAATGCCGTTGAAACGAAGGTTGTCAATGATTCGATTACTGTTGAAATTCGAATTCGAGAGGACGAAAAAGCAAAAATTAGAAAAGTAACCGTTACAGGAAACGATAAAACAAATGACCATGTTATCTTCCGTGAACTTCGTGTGAAGCCGGGTGATTTGTTTAGTCGGAGAAATATCATTCGATCTATTCGTGAAATTGGTCAGTTAGGATTCTTCGATCAGAATGTAACACCTGATGTTAAGCCTGATTACCAAAACAAAACTGCTGATATTAATTTTAATGTTGTTGAACGAGGAGGTAGCCAGATTGAATTGCAAGGTGGTTATGGTGGTGGTGCCTTTATTGGTACTTTAGGATTGTCCTTTAACAACTTTTCGATCAGAAATATCTTTAATAAGGATGCCTACAAGCCTTTACCAATGGGTGACGGTCAACGATTGTCTTTACGATTGCAATCAAGTAGAACTTTTAGCACCTATAGTTTCTCATTTACAGAGCCTTGGTTAGGTGGAAGAAAACCTCAGAGTTTATCATTTTCAGTGTATTCTTCCAACCAGTATCAAATCAACCCATTGAACTTCGATGTAGACCGATCAAGAAGTTTGGGTATCGTGGGTGCGTCTGTTGGAATTGGTAAACGTTTAACTTGGCCAGATGATTTCTTCCAGTTATCACAAACCATCTCCTACCAATTGTTCGACCTTCAAAATTATGCCTTTAGAGTAGGTCCGTATATTTTGAATAATGGTGATTTGAACAACTTATCCTACAGTATCAACTTAAGCAGAAATTCAGCAGGTCCTGGACCAATATTCCCAACCTACGGATCTGAATTTTCATTAGGACTAAAAGCGACTATTCCGTATTCGTTATTGAATAACAAAGATTATTCAATCCCATCGAATGCGACTCCACAGGAGCAAAATGATAAAATCGCCGAAAACTACAAATGGTTAGAGTACTATAAAATTAGTGCGAAAGGAAAATGGTATACCTCTTTTACAGACAAACTCGTATTGATGTCTAATGCCGAATTCGGATTCTTAGGCTACTACAATTCAGAAGTAGGTCTTTCTCCATTTGAACGTTATTTCGTAGGTGGTGATGGTATCGCAGTTTTCCAATTAGACGGTAGAGAGGTTATTGGTTTGAGAGGTTACCAAAACAATGCCTTATCACCTTTAGCAGGTGGCTCAATTTATAACAAGTTCCAACTGGAATTACGTTATTCAATTACTGATTCTCCCTCAGCTTCCATATACACCCTCGGATTTTTAGAAGCTGGTAACTCATATAACAATTTTGAGACATTTAATCCGTTTGAACTTAAACGTTCTGCAGGATTAGGTATTAGAATATTTATGCCAGCATTCGGACTACTAGGTATCGACTTTGCACATGGTTTCGATCCATTGCCAGGAGATATCGAAAAATCTGGATGGCAAACGCATTTTATTATTGGAAGACAATTCTAAATAAATTCTTAATTTGTAGGCGT
>CAYFJL010000361.1:0-2571 GCA_964343335.1 uncultured Polaribacter sp.
TTCTTCGTCTTTACTATATAGACGATTGGTTTTCATGAAAAACTTTAAAAAAATTATTGGCTTGTTTTCGGTGATCTTTTTAGCTGGTATCTTATTAACGATTGGTACCGTAAAATCTACATTGAAGAAAGATAGTCCGAAACAGGAGATCGTCGAAATCAAAAAAGACACCACTTACCTTCTTATTTCAGAAAAAGAAAAAGCCTAATTTTCTTTAACACTTATTAACATCTTTAATTATTATCAATATTCTTCTTTTTTAAAAAATATAATGAATGATGATTATAATAGTTTGTGAATAGTAGGTATATTTTTTAGTTCTAAAACTTTTCTTTTTCATTTATAAAAAGATGTTGACAGACAATTAAAGTTTAAGTTTATTTAAAATCAATTAGATAGCTAGTTTACTAACAACAGTTATTAACATAATTCACTGCTTTTTCTTAATTTCTTATTCCATTTTTGATGTAAATAAATTGTAAAATTAATGTTCATAAACAGCGATTAAAAAACATTAACTTTTCTTGACTTTTGTTTGTAAAGGCTTGTATATAAAGAAATATTTCAGAAGCAAATTTTGATGTGAAATAATTAACAAAAGTTCTTAACATTCAGGTAATATTTCTAATTCATTAAAATTCATTGAGTTATTAAAAATCCAGAAAAAATGGATGTTGATAAGTGAAAAACTGTGAATAAGGTCAATAAATATGTAATTTTGTAATCTAAAACTTCATCTCATGACTATCGCAATTGGTAATGATCACGCCGGAACAGAATACAAATTTGAAATCGTTAAGTATCTAGAAGAAAAAGGGTATTCGGTTATCAACTTCGGAACAGATTCTAACGACTCAATGGATTATCCAGATACCATCCATCCAACCGCTACTGCGGTCGAAACTGGAAAGGCTGATTTAGGAGTGATTTTATGTGGTAGTGGTAATGGTGCTCAGATGACTGCGAACAAACATCAAGGCATTCGTGCTGCGTTGTGTTGGAACAGAGAATTGGTTGCTTTAGCCAAACAACACAACAATGCCAATGTATTAACCATTCCAGCTCGGTTTGTTTCTTTACAACAAGCCATTGGTTTTGTGGATGTATTCTTAAATATTCCTTTTGAAGGTGGAAGACATGGACGACGTGTTGATAAGATTGCTTGTTCAGCCTAATGGACTTTCAAGTCAAAACATTTGATCAACTTACCATCAGTCAATTGTATGACCTCCTGCAATTGCGTTCTGAAGTATTTGTCGTGGAACAAGATTGTGTGTATCAGGATATTGATGGTAAAGATCAAAAAGCCTTACATGTCTTAGGTTACAAAGATGATGAACTTGTTGCATATACTAGAGTATTCGGACCTGGCTATTATTTTGAAAATGCCAGTATAGGAAGAGTAGTTGTAAAAGAGTCGGATAGAAAATTCGGTTATGGTTACGAGTTAATGAAAGCATCTATAGATGCAGTTGATCATCATTTCAAAGTGACAGCAATAACTATTTCAGCGCAAACTTACCTGAAGAAATTCTATAACAATCTCGGTTTTCAACAAGTTGGTGAAGGTTATCTAGAGGATGGGATACCTCACATTCGAATGGATAAAAATTAGTCCTTTTTCTTCTTTGTTAGTTTGTATAGCAAGTATCCTATTCCTACCAAGAATTTGAGGATCAGCACGGCGGCTATGATATATAATAGGGTGTTTGAATCCTTACTCATCTGCTAATTTTATAGTACAACTAAACACTTCTTTACCACTTGAAATTCGCATGTTTTTCTCTGAAAATATTTGATCAGTATACGAAGTGTATTGTGAAATAGGTTCGATACAAATCATATTCCCCACTTCTGTCCACAGCATGAAATTATCAAAGCCTTCCGTTTCCAGAATTACATCGCTTTTGTTGTTATGTTTCAATCGAATGGTGTTGGAATTCAATACTGGAAAAGCATTCGAACCAACTTCATAAACTTGTTTTAAGTTGATAGATTCAGATTCACTTTGAATGATTTCAGTTTCATCTCCAGATAACAAAAACGCCGGATGATATCCGAGCATGAAAGGCATTCCAGGATCCGAAAAAATGGTGAATTTAATTTGAAGTTGATTGTCTGAAAGAGAAAAAGACTTGTAAAATTCAAAATCGAAAGGCCAGTGTAGAAATTCCTCTGAAGATTTACCGGGAAACTTTGAATTTTTTACCAAGGATCCAGCTTGATATGATTTCTTGTAGATGGTTTTTTTATTGGAAACTTGTACCTGTTTGTATTCCAATTCACGTAGCAATCCATGTTGATCTTGAATACCATCCCCTCTTTTGGTATGTACGATAAAATTATTCTTATCCGTCGGTCCAATAACCGGAAACATTTCATCGTCAGATTTGCGCCAACCTGGATTTCCTTTTTGATGGATGTATTCATTTCCGTTAACCAAAAAACTAATGAGTTCTCCGTTTTCAATGCGAACCAAACTGGTTTCCGAAGTGAGTGTTGTAATTATAGACATGAATCATTTTTATTCAAAAATAACGTAAAAATCAATCGTAATTACCGCAATTTGAA
>CAYFJL010000362.1:0-2567 GCA_964343335.1 uncultured Polaribacter sp.
AATTATAAATCGAACCCAATATTTACACCTAACTTATTCGCAATGATTTTTGTGATTCTATTTTGTACTTCAGGAATCTTAACGCTCTCTAATACCGTATTCGCAAAAGCATACATCAACAAGGCTCTGGCTTCCTTCAATGGAATTCCTCTTTGTTGCATGTAAAACAAAGCTTGATCATCCAATTGACCAATAGTACAACCGTGTGAACATCTTACGTCATCCGCAAAAATTTCCAACTGTGGCTTCGCATTCATTGTTGCTTTGTCACTTACCAATACGTTGTTATTTTGCTGATATGCATTTGTTTTTTGAGCTTCCTTCTCTACAACTACTTTTCCATTGAAAACACCCGTAGAACGCTCATCATAGATTCCTTTGTAGTCTTGGTGACTCTCGCAGTTTGGTTCAATATGATGTACCAAGGTATGGTGGTCTACATGTTGCTTTCCTTCCAAAATGGTAATTCCTTTTAAGATGGAATTGATATGCTCTCCTTTTTGGTAGAAATTCAAGTTGTTTCTAGTAATCTTACCTCCGAATGAGAACGTATGCACACTCACAGTACTTTCTGATTGTTGCTCGATATAGGTATTGTCTACCAATGATGCAGTAATCTCATCATTCTGTATCTTGTAAAAATCGACCGTAGCATGTCTGTCAGCAAATACTTCCGTAACAGAGTTCGTTAACACTGCATTGCTCGTCAAACTTTGGTGGCGCTCAATAATTTGAACATGTGCGTTTTGTTCAGCTACAATCAAGTTTCTCGGTTGCAACATGGTTGCTTCTTCGGATCCAGTCGTAAAATTGATGATCTGAATTGGTTTTTCAACCTCGGTATTTCTTGGGATGTAGATGTAAGCACCTTCCTTAGCAAAGGCCGTATTCAGGCTTGTAAGGTTGTCTTGTTTTGCAATCTTATTGAAGTAATTTTCAATAACAGCTTTGTATTTTGGCTTGGTTAAGGCCGAAGACATCAAGCACACATCAAAAGCTTCGTGGGTAGTTTCCGACAAGAAAGAACTATACTTTCCGTCAATAAAAACAACCTTATAAGTATCGATATCATGGATGAAATACTTCTTAACATCCGCTAATTCAATCGATACTTCTTTGCTTGGAAACAAGCTATAATCTTCGCTTAACACCGAATTCAGTGACGTATATTTCCACGCCTCCAACTTCTTGGTTGGAAAGCCTAAGTCTTCAAAGTTTTGAAATGCCTTCGATCTGATTTCGTGAACATTGGAATTCAAGTTCACTTTATCTTCGAAAGCAACGTAAGAAGAAACTATTTTATCTTTTAATTCCATTGTTCGTTTCTTAAGATACCAACTCCTCTTTAATCCAATCGTAACCTTTCGCTTCAAGCTCTAAAGCCAAAGAAGCATCACCTGTTTTTACAATTTTACCTTCGTGTAAAACGTGTACAAAATCAGGAACGATATAGTCTAACAATCTTTGGTAGTGTGTAATGATGATGAAAGCATTGTCTTGAGACTTCAATTTATTTACACCATTGGCAACTACTTTCAATGCATCGATATCCAATCCGGAATCTGTTTCATCAAGGATAGCCAATTTAGGCTCTAACATTGCCATTTGGAAGATCTCATTTCGCTTCTTCTCACCACCAGAGAATCCTTCATTCAAAGATCTCGACAAGAACTTTCTATCGATGTTCAACAAGGTTGATTTCTCACGAATCTTGTTCAACATGTCCTTAGCAGGCATGTCTTCCAATCCTTTTGCTTTTCTGGTTTCATTAATGGCCGTTTTAATGAAGTTTGTTACAGTCACACCCGGAATTTCAACTGGGTATTGGAATGATAGGAAAATACCTTCGTGTGCTCTTTCTTCAGGAGCCAATTCGCTGATATCTTCACCTTCTAATTCGATGGTTCCCTCGGTAACTTCATAATCTTCTTTACCTGCGATCACAGATGCCATTGTACTTTTACCAGCACCGTTTGGTCCCATAATGGCATGTACTTCGCCTGGTTTTACCTCTAGGTTTAATCCTTTAAGGATTTGTTTACCATCAATTTCTGCAACAAGATTGTTAACTTTTAACATGACTTATAGTTTATTTGGAGTATCTCCGCTAATTCTTAATTTATTTTTTATCCTACAGAACCTTCTAAGCTGATTTCTAAAAGCTTTTGAGCTTCCACAGCAAATTCCATTGGTAATTTATTTAGTACTTCTTTGCTAAATCCGTTTACGATTAAGGCAATGGCTTTCTCAGTATCAATTCCTCTTTGATTACAATAGAACAACTGATCTTCACCAATTTTACTGGTGGTTGCCTCATGCTCAATTTGCGCCGTTTTGTTCTTTGCTTCGATGTATGGGAAGGTATGTGCACCACACTCATTACCCATTAGCAATGAATCACACTGCGAGAAGTTTCTTGCATTCTCTGCTCTCGAATTGATTTGCACCAATCCGCGATACGAATTTTGTGATTTTCCTGCTGAAATACCTTTGGATATGATGGTCGACTTGGTGTTTTTACCAAGGTGAAACATTTTGGTACCAGTATCGGCTTGCTGGAAGTTATT
>CAYFJL010000363.1:0-2535 GCA_964343335.1 uncultured Polaribacter sp.
CATTGTATTGCGTTCGAACTTCAATTTTTATCCCTTGTGTAACCTGTTCTACCATACCTGCTAAAAGTAAAAGAAATCAGATTGAAAAACAAATAGGTCCTATCGATCGGGATTAAAAAATCCTTCACCCATACCGATGGCTCTGTAGAATAAGCCACCCATAGGTTTGTAGTAGGCAATGACTTTGTAATTGTTTTCGGTTTGAAAGTGAGAACCATGAATCGCATTTTCATCCACCTTGTTGTAGTCGACCAGTACGTATTTGTAATTATAAAATCCTTGTTTCATTAAGATTTCACCCATGTAGGCCTTATTAGCAAAACTGTAGCTTAACTTATTCTCTTCCAGAGCCTCAAAGTTGCTAAAGCCTCCAAAAACGTAAACATCCTTATCGATATAGGGTTGCTCAACATTCAATTTAAAATGCATGGCAGCGTAATCGGCTTCCGTAGCATTATCGCGACCTTCAATGGTTCGAATTACAAATTGCCCGTTGATGTCAGGATTATAGCGGTAAGGCGCATTCGGATCAATCTTCGAAGGATAGAGGTAGTGATGAAATACTTCTTTGCGTTCTATTTTAACGACATTCAAACTACGATTAAGAAGTTGTTTTGAATCAAAGTTTAAATATTCATTTCCACCCCAAAAATTGGTTTTGTTCGTGTAGGTGTAGAGCAATTGATTTGGCTTGAAAAAAGTAGGTTGAATATCAGTGATCGTTTGATTCCAGTTATCATTCTGAATGATGCAGACTTTTACCTCTTGATTCGGAATGTTAATTCTTAAATTGGGATGATTGATGGAAAACTCGACCGTTTGCTCAGATTCTAAGGTTTTGGTATTTCGACTTCGATTCACATTCACGCCCACAATTACAGAATTTTCATACAATACAAACCGTCTCGTAAAGACAACTTCGTCGTAATCATCAAGCACGGATAACAGGTAATTTCCGCTTTTGGTGATCACGGTATTTGGATTTGGAAAAGAAACCCGATAATGCGAATAACTTTGAAAAGTATTGAAGGAGTTGGTAACGTCAATGATGGTGTTTTCTTGGAACCCGTCGATATATTGACTTGGTAACAAATGACTCGGTTTCCAATCCGGTGTCATATGTTGAATCCGATATTGATAATCTTTCCCATCGGCCTCAAGATCATCGAAGGACAAATGAAGCGGAGTTCCCAGCGGAACAATGGCTGAATAGTTGTTGGGATTATTGGTTCTTAAAACGACACTTTTAATGTTTTGAGCGATAAAATTTAAAGGAATCAGACTTGTAAAAAGGAGTAGCAAAAACACTTTTTTCATAGGGTAAAGGTAAGATTAGTAATTGATATGTAACAATTTGCATACCAAAAATCAAAATGAAAACGATTTCGAAATATCATTATTTAGAATCAGTATAAATAAATCTTTTTAAGAAAGATATAGGAGGCAATCCTTTACGAATACGTGTCAAAATAATTATTTTTGCGTGATTTTATAATGTAACAAAACTTACTAAAAATATGTCAAAAGACATTCGTATCAAAAAGGGCTTAGACATTAAGCTTATTGGCGATGCAAAGCAGGAAACCTCTTCTGCTGCTCCAAGTAAAATCTACGCTATTCAGCCTCAAGATTTTCACGGTATCACTCCAAAAATAATTGCAAAAGAAGGTGCAAAGGTGAAAGCTGGTGAAGCCTTGTTTTATTCCAAAGCCGATGAAAGAATTCTTTTTCCTTCTCCGGTAGCCGGAACAGTTGTGGAGATTGTAAGAGGAGCTAGAAGAAGAGTGCTATCAATGAAGATTGAGGCAGACGCCAAGCAAAGTTTCAAAGACTTTGGAAAGAAGAAGGTAGGAGATTTAGATGAACAACAAGTGAAAGATGCTTTGTTTGAATCTGGCTGTTGGCCATTTATCAAACAACGTCCCTATGACATTGTTGCAAATCCGAATCAAGCGCCTAAGGCCATTTTCGTGTCTGCTTATGCAAGTGCACCTTTAGCAGCTGACTACAGCTACACACTAGACGGAAAAACCGAAGAGTTACAAACGGCCATTACTGTCATTGGGAAATTAACCAAAGGAAAAGTACATGTGTCGGTTGGGGCAAATCAAACAACACCTTTCAACTCGATTGAAGGTATTGAATTGCACAAAGTAACAGGTCCGCATCCATCAGGAAACGTCGGAACTCAAATCGGGCAAATTGATCCAATCAATAAAGGTGAAGTTGTTTGGGTAGTAACTCCTCAAGATTTGGTGGTTATTGGTGAATTATTCTTGACAGGGAAATTAAACTTAACCAGAACAATTGCGGTAACGGGATCTAAAATAAACGAGCCAAAGTATGTAACTGCCGTTACAGGAGCAACCATTGCCGATGTTGTTGCAGAAAATATTGATGCTGACAACGTTCGTGTGATTAGTGGAAATGTGCTTTCTGGAACGCAAACAGAAATGGACGGTTTCTTAGGATATTATGATAACCAAATTACGGCGATTCCAGAAGGAGACGATTACGATTTCTTCGGATGGAACC
>CAYFJL010000364.1:0-2517 GCA_964343335.1 uncultured Polaribacter sp.
AAAATCAGCCTAAAATCAATTTTTAACCTGTAGCCATATTTCAGGACTAGACATACGACCAAAAATCATCAGATAAGATAGATTTGACTATATCATTCTTAGATTTGGAAAAGTGAAAAGTACTGAAATAAGCCAATTTTGTACCAAAATCTAAATTTAAGAATATGAACACAAAAAAAGTATGGTTTATTACAGGAGCATCTAAAGGTTTAGGGTTAGTATTAACCAAAAAACTTCTTTTACAAGGTTATAATGTTGCCTCTACTTCAAGAAACAAACAATCCTTAATTAAAGAAATTGGAGAAGAAAATGAAAAATTTTTACCAATTCAAATGGATTTAACAGAAAATGAAAATGTTAAGAAAGCTATTGAAGCTACGATTAGTCATTTTGGTAGAATTGATGTTTTAGTTAATAATGCAGGTTATAGCCAAATAGGAACTTTAGAAGAGCTTTCAGCTAAAGAAGTAGAAGATAATTTTAAAGTAAATGTGTTTGGTTCTCTAAACGTAATTAGAAATGCCACACAATATTTGCGTGAACAAAAATCTGGACACATATTTAATATTACTTCTATAGGTGGCTATACAGGAAATTTTGCAGGTTTCGGTATATACTGTTCTACAAAATTTGCTGCTGCAGGTTTTACAGAGGCTTTAGCAGAAGAAATGAAATCATTTGGAGTATATACAACTTTGGTATATCCAGGATATTTTAGAACGAATTTTTTATCAGAAGGTTCTGTTAAAACACCTAATAGTCCAATTGAAGATTATAAAACAGCTCGTGAAATGGAACAAGCGCATTTAAAAGAAATTAATGGTAATCAACCCAACAACCCAGAAAAAGGTGCTGAAGTTTTGATTACTTTGAGTGAACAAGAGCATCCACCAGTTCATTTTTTTATGGGAGAAGATGCGTATCATTATGCTAACCTAAAAATAGAAACCATTCAGCAAGCATTAACAGAAAATCAACTTTTAGGAACTTCAACGGGGTTTTAAAATGAACAAAATACTGACCTTTCCACTTTTATTTTCAATTCTTTCTTTATTCATTGTTTACGCTTGTGCA
Organism: uncultured Polaribacter sp.; assembly: GCA_964343335.1. Lineage (GTDB taxonomy): Bacteria > Bacteroidota > Bacteroidia > Flavobacteriales > Flavobacteriaceae > Polaribacter. Next base: position 1,075 of record CAYFJL010000364.1, read on the forward strand.
TTAGACCAAAACACCACATCTAAAAATAAAACGCTCATAAAAGCAGAATTCGAAGCATGGCAAAAATCAGAAAGTAGTTTCTTTGATTTACTTGTTAAAGATGTAGAATGGAAAGTTATTGGTAAAGCACCCTATTCAGGTATTTATTATGGAAAAGATGAATTTATAGAAAAAGCTGTTGTGCCAATAACATCAAAATTAAAAACAAGAATTAAGCCTAAACTTATTAGTCTTATAACAGAAAACAATGTGGCTTGGCTACACTGGAAAGGACATGCAATTACAGTAACAAACGAAACGTACGAAAATGAATATGCTTGGATGCTAGAATTGCAAAGCGACTCTATCGTAAAGGTTACCGCATTTTTAGATACTTACGAACTTTCAAAACTGAACAACATGCAAAAAGACAAAACCATTGAAGAAACTAAAGAGTACATTGGCATGTGGGTAACCAAGGATGGAAACATACGTCACGAATTACTGCCCAACAACCGTTATGATGAAGCCAGAGGAAACCGAAAAAGTGCCTACCAAGGTGATTATTGGATAACTGGAAACCACATTGATTATAAAGATGATACAGGTTTTACTGCAGATGGAGAATTTAAAAACGGCATTCTTTATCACGCAGGTATGATATTGTATAAAGAACAATAATAATTTATATTTAACAAATGATAAACACATTCCGTTTTAAAGCGATAAGCGATTTTCACAAATACTGCAATCTACCAAAACCTGAACACCCTTTAATTAGTCTGGTAGATTACAGTAACGTAAATTATCCCACAGACACAAAAGAGATTAAATGGATTCAGGAGTTCTACTCTATTGGTTTAAAACGGAATGTTAATGAAAAATTCAATTATGGGCAACAAAAGTATGATTTTGATGAAGGTGTTTTGTCTTTTATTGCACCAAATCAGGTTTTACAGATTCAAATAAATCAAAATATAGAAGTCAATGCATCTGGTTGGCTTTTACTTGTACATCCAGATTTTTTATGGAATACAAAATTGGGAAAATCAATAAAAAAATATGACTTTTTTGGCTATGCAGTAAATGAAGCTCTCTTCCTTTCTGAAAAAGAAGAACTCAATTTAGAACAATTACTAAAGGGCATACAACAGGAATATCAATCCAATATTGACAAGTTTAGTGAAAGTATAATTATCTCTCAAATTGAACTATTATTAAACTTTGCTGAACGATATTATGAGCGACAATTCATAACAAGAAAGATTAATAATCATCAAATTTTGGCGAAACTAGAAGAAATACTAAACTTCTATTTTGATGACAATAGAATTCTGAACAATGGAATTCCTACGGTTACTCAAATTGCAAACGATTTAAATCTTTCACCCAATTATCTAAGTAGTACTTTAAAAATTGTAAGCGGACAGAGTACAAAACAACATATTCAGAACAAAATAATTG
>CAYFJL010000365.1:0-2512 GCA_964343335.1 uncultured Polaribacter sp.
GATTAACCGTTGATTTTGAAATTGAAGGGGAATTCCCATTCTACGGAAATGATGACGATCGTGTTGACAATTTAGCGGCTATGGCCGTTGCTGATTTTAACGCAGAATTGCAAAAGCTACCCGTTTACAAAAATGCCAACCCTACCCTATCTGTTTTAACCATCACTTCAAATGTGGTATATGGCAAAAAAACAGGTGCCACTCCAGATGGTAGAAAAGCTGGTGTTGCCTTCGCTCCTGGAGCCAACCCGATGCACGGACGCGATGCCAATGGTGCGATCGCTTCTTTGAATTCGGTGGCAAAGATCAATTACAACGATGCCTTTGATGGTATTTCAAATACCTTCTCGATAGTTCCGAAATCATTAGGTGCTAACGAAGAAGATCGAATTGATAATATGGCAGCCATTTTAGATGGATATTTTGCCCATAATGCGCATCACTTGAATGTCAATGTATTGAACAAAGAAACGCTTTTAGATGCCATGGAGCATCCAGAAGAATATCCTCAATTGACCATTCGTGTATCTGGATATGCGGTTAAATTTGTGAGACTCACCAGGGAACAACAAATGGAGGTGATTACTAGATCATTCCATGAATCTTTATAATTCTAATGTACATCCCAGGAATTCAATTTCTGGGATGTTTTAATTACAATTCAAATCGAACATAAAGAAAACATATTAAGAGTTCATTCTGTGGAATCATTTGGTACCCAAGACGGACCCGGAATTCGTATGGTGGTTTTCCTTCAAGGATGTAAACTCAAATGTTTGTACTGTCACAATCCCGATACCATTGATACTTCCGGGGGTATGGAGTATCATGTTGATGAGTTGGTTCAAATGGCCATTCGTCAAAAATCATATTTCGGGGAAAAAGGCGGTGTCACGGTTTCAGGAGGAGAACCATTATTGCAATCGAAGGCTTTGGTTCCATTTCTAAAAAAATTAAAAGAAAATGGAATTCATACCAACATCGATACCAACGGTCGGATCTTAAATCATTTTACCAAAGAATTGCTTGATGATTATACCGACTTAGTAATGCTCGACATCAAACACATGACCGAAAAAGGCTATGAGTTTATCACTGGAATGAAACGAAAAGAAACCACCTTTGATTTTGCCAAATATCGTGAGGAAAGTGGCAAACCAATGTGGCTCAGATATGTCTTGATTCCAGGAATTACCAACAATCCGAAGTTATTACGAAAAATGGGGGAATACTTCAACCATTATAAAACAATAGAAAGAATAGAAATTCAACCCTACCACAAACTAGGCATTCATAAATGGGAAGCCCTTGGGTGGGATTATAAACTGAAAGACGCTAGAGAAAACACTGTTGAAGAGATACAGGATGCAGTGGCAATTTTGAAAGAGTACTTCAAAAAAGTAAGTGTGAACTAGCAGCTAAAATTATTTGATATGGACACAAAACTTAAAAATAGATGGTTAATAGCGGCGTCAGCCATTGGAATTCACATTTCCATTGGTTCTGTTTATGCCTATTCCGTAATGACGAATCCAGTAAAAGATATATTTCTCGTTGAGGGAAGTGTTATCAAATGGGCTTTTAAAATTGCCATCCTATTTTTAGGTCTTTCGGCTGCCATTTTAGGTAAGTGGGTTGAAAAAATCGGTCCACGTAAAAGTGGTACTATTGCAGGGCTGTTCTACGGAATCGGTATTGCAGGAACCGGATTAGCAGTTCAATTAGAGCTATTATGGTTGTTCTATTTGTGTTATGGAGTTTTGGGCGGAATCGGTCTTGGTATAGGATACATTACACCTGTAAGTACACTGGTGAAATGGTTCCCCGATCGCAGAGGATTGGCCACTGGTATGGCCATCATGGGATTCGGATTTTCAGCTTTAATTTTTGGTCCTGTTATGCAATGGTTGTTTGAATCATTCGGTGTCTATTCGGCCTTTTACATTTTAGGAATTGTTTATTTGGTATTGATTTTATCTTCCTCACAGTACATGGAGAAGCCTCCATTAAATTTTGTCCCAGAGGGATTCTCTCCTGAAACTTCCAAAACTGTAGTCAAGGATTTAGCCAATATTGATGCGAATTCAGCACTTAAAACAAGAAGATTTTACTATATCTGGATTATGATGTTCATTAACATCTCCTGTGGAATTGCCATTATTGCTGCAGCAAGTCCTTTAATGCAAGAGAAATTAAATTATTCTCCAATGCAAGCCGCAGCACTCGTGGGTATGATTGGGGTCTTTAACGGATTGGGAAGAATCTTTTGGTCGAGTTTATCCGATTATTTTGGAAGGGCAAATACCTATATTTTCTTCTTCGGATTTCAAATGTTGGCATTTTTCTTCTTGCCAAAAATCGGAATTGAAATTGTTTTCTTAGTGGTGATTTTTACCATCATTACCATGTATGGAGGCGGTTTTGCAATGTTGCCTGCCTTCTTGGGTGATTTATTCGGAACTAAACAATTGGGTGCCATTCATGGATTGGTATTGGCAGCCTGGGCCTTAGC
>CAYFJL010000366.1:0-2505 GCA_964343335.1 uncultured Polaribacter sp.
AATAATAATAATAATAATAATATATTTTAAAAATTTAAAAAAATGTCAACATTGTCAAAAACAATTGATTACTCAAAGATTAAACCAATCGGTTTCCCATCCCATATTCGTCATCACATTTTTACACCAACAGCCTTTTCATCAGCTAACACAAATGATATAGTCAGATTCAACATTTCAACCAAAGGTTTCTGGGATCCTTACTCCGCATATATAAAAATCGAAGTTGACACATCTGAAATGGATGATAATTCTATCCTCCAAGTTGATAATTCTGCTCACAGTTTTATTTCTCATTTCCTCATGTACTTAAAAGGTGTTGAAATTGAAAGAATTGACAACTATGATGTACTGGCAGCAATGCTCAATGATATTCATTACTCACCGGAACAAAGACATTCAAAAAGACACGAAGGTAATGGTATGCAAACAGCTGGAAATACAGCAATAAAATCACCAGCAAACTCATTCACCACAACAAGTCCTGGGTGTTCCCTAGGAATAAGAGTTGTTAATCCTTCAGCTTCTGCGAATATGATATGGGGAGATGTAGTTCACAAAGGACCCCTAGCAAATTCTGAATATTCAAACATGGAAGGTTCACAAGGGTTTAATCCATTTAGACAACAATTGTCTCTACCATGCTCATTCACATCTAGTATAAACATTAACAACCAATTCACCCCTGATACTGCAAAATTCAATGCAAATTTTTTATCAAGGGACAAATACACAAGAAGTATGTGTAATACAAGAGTCGATGAACAACTACTATATTCAGACATGACAACTTTTGTTGATTACTCAGGAAATTCATATAATAGAGGAAGAATTATATCAAATGATGAATTACAAACATATAACAATCAACCAAACTATTGGCTCTCAGTGAATGGGTCAAACCCCACTAATAGTGGGTATTTTAATCCACAAACATATAGTCTATCATCATCATGTCAAGAACCACGTTTCTGCAAATCTTTCTACCAGCCAACAATTGTTTCAGGTAAAATCGCATCTTTTGAAAAAGTCACTAAACAAACGTTCTGTATACCAATCCTAAGTGGAATTCTTGGTATCCTTATGCCACCAGAATCTTACAAATATATTCCTATGCAGGCTCTGGAAGATATCGTTCTCGAGTTCAGACTCAACCCATTCGCAATGTTCACTTCAGGTTACAATGATACACTTGATAACATTGACAGAAATACAGATTATTCACTTGCGGAAGTTCAGAAAGTTGCAAAAAAGATGAATGAATTCCAACAATTCAAAAGGAAATGGAAAATCACCAAATTTGACTTACACGTTGAAGTACATCATTTCGAAAACGATGTCGAACAAATAATTCTAGATCAGTTAAATAGTGATAGTGGAATTATCCTTCATACAAACTCCTGGCAAATGGGACCTGAATATCAAATTGCAGCAAATACAACCCCAAACGGTACATACCAAGTTAACCTCGGCTTCGAATCACTGAAAATGGTTGCTTGCTGTTTTATTCCAAATGACTACCAAAGATATTCATTTTGTAGAAAGCAATTTAGATTATCACATAATATAACAGAATTTAGCCTCAAAATAGGGATTGACTACTATCCAACAATTCCAATTAAAGGTCATGGTGGGACACCAAGGGGAAAATACCATGACAACTGGAAAGGGAACAATACAGAATTTCTCATAACTCTATACAAAGCATGGGGAAAATTCCATGATATTACAACTGATTCATTTATAAATAATAACAACTTTGCAATCAACGATCGATGTTACAACCCTGCAAATATTGAGAACTTATGGAGTCCAACAACAGCGAGTGTTGAATACCTTGCAACTGATAATGCATCCCGGACTATCTTTGGTATAGGTACAAAAGATTACCAAACATACTCTTCGTTCGAAAACAAAGGACCAAACCTTGATACTGCATGGGGTATGCCTCTATTTCACGAAAATCGGGTAGTGGGGAAAGCAATATATGCACTGAATCTTGAATCAGCCACAAATGATTTCGCAGTAATTTCTGGGATTAATACAGTTGCCAACAAACCATTCGAAATTATATTCAAAGGGGATACAAGCCCGATTTCAGCAGATCAAACACTATACGGAAGTCATAATAGTAAATGTAACCCAGATTATAACTACTCAATCAGACCAGCAGGAACAACAATCCCTTCAACATTTCCAAGAGATTCAACAATGAATATATTTTGTCACTACGACATGATAGTTCAATTCAAAAAAAATGGTGCTATGGTCTTAGGAAGAGGATAATTTTAATAATTATTTTTTTATTTTTTTAAAATTAAAAAAAATGGAACATGAAGAAACAAATAAATTTGGTTATAATATTAAAGAAAATAACATAAATTTAAATCTATCGTCAATAACTGACAAATCTGGGGTCGAAAGAACACACCCCTTTTTACAAAACAGTTTCGTGTCTCTGATACTAGGAAAACCAGGAAGTGGAAAAACACACTTAATTCAAAA
>CAYFJL010000367.1:0-2490 GCA_964343335.1 uncultured Polaribacter sp.
GTTTAAAACAAGCGTCATGAGACACAGAAACAAAAACAACAATTTAGGTAGAAAATCAGCTCACAGAAAATCAATGCTTGCCAATATGGCTTGTTCATTAATTGAGCACAAGAGAATTAATACAACAGTTGCTAAGGCGAAAGCGCTTAGAAAATTTGTTGAGCCTTTGATTACAAAATCAAAGAACGATACAACTCATAACAGACGTGTTGTATTCTCTTATCTAAGAAACAAATATGCAGTTACTGAATTATTTAAAGAAGTATCTGTAAAAGTAGCAGACAGACCAGGTGGTTATGTTCGTATCATCAAATTAGGAAACCGTCAAGGTGATAATGCACCAATGGCAATGGTTGAATTGGTTGATTACAACGAATTATACAATCCAAATGGTAAGAAGGCTAAGAAAACTACAAGAAGAAGTAGAAGAAAGAAGTCTGATGCTCCAGAGGCTGTTCAACAAGAACAAACTACAGAGTCTGTTGAAGAAAAAACAGAAGAATAAATGTTAATTTATTTTAATAACTCAAAGGGATAGACGATTAAGTTTATCCCTTTTTTTATATACTTTCGTAATCGTGAGAAAATTTTTAGGCTTTTTATTTATACTTCTATCCTTCGCCACTTTTGGTCAGGATTTACCTTCTAGAGAAATCATTACACCATCCAATTTTTTACGATTTAAAAAAGGCGACGCTAACATTGAAGGGTCTACATTCCTTTACGAAAACTGGGCGGCAAATATTGTAGTCTTTGGGGCAGATAACAGAACATATCGCTACAACAATGCGAACTACAATTTAAAAGAACGAAAGTTCTTTGTAAAACTTCAAAATGATTCTATTTACGAAATCAACATCAAGAATTTGAATTACGTTGTGCTAGACAACAAAAAGTTTGAATTGGTGAAGGGCGATTATGTGGAGCGAATGGCAAAAGGAAAAATCAATGTATTTAAACAACATGCCTTATCAATCAAAGAAGGCATGAAGGACGGAACCACCAAGGAGAAAATAACTCCAGATAAATACGTGGTGAAATCAACTTATGTGTATCTTAAAAACGGTGCCTTAGTTCCATTCAAATTGAAGAAGAAAGCCATCATTGGAATTTTGGAATTGGAGGATAAAAAACAATTTCAATCAGAAATTAAAAAGAGAAAATTGTCCTTTAAAAAAGAAGAAGACGTCATTAAAATATTTGAGTATTACAACTCGCTATAACTGGAAAATTAAATTATGAAATATCAATCTCGAAAGAAGGCATTAGTATTATTGGCAGACGGAACGATTTTTTACGGTAAGTCTGTTGGTATTGAAGGAACGGCAACGGGAGAAATCTGTTTTAATACAGGAATGACTGGTTACCAAGAAATTTTTACAGATCCTTCTTATTACGGACAATTAATGGTGGCTACCAATGCCCATATTGGAAACTATGGTGTGAATGATGAAGAGGTAGAATCTGAAGGAATTAAAATAGCCGGTCTGATCTGTAGAAATTTTAGTTTTGTGCATTCTAGAGTCGATTCTGATGGGAATTTAAAAGACTGGTTTGAAAAACACAATCTAGTGGCCATTTCAGATGTAGACACCAGAGCATTGGTATCTTACATAAGAGAGAATGGAGCTATGAATGCCATTATTTCCACTGAAGTAGAGAATATTGAGGAACTAAAGAAACAATTGGCTCAAGTGCCAAGTATGGAGGGATTAGAGCTTGCCTCAAAGGTATCCACCAAAGAACCTTACTTTGTAGGCGATGAAAATGCAGATATTAAGATTTCTGCCTTGGATATTGGTATTAAGAAGAATATCCTAAGAAACTTAGCGAAGAGAGGTGCCTATATCAAGGTATTCCCTTACAATTCGAAATTTGAGGATTTAGAGAGCTTCAATCCAGATGGATATTTCATCTCAAACGGACCTGGAGATCCAGAGCCACTTGAAGATGCGATTGCGGTTGCAAAAGAGATTATCAAAAGAAATCTACCGCTCTTTGGAATTTGCCTTGGACACCAAGTAATCGCTTTGGCAAACGGAATTTCAACTTACAAGATGCATAACGGACATCGAGGTATCAACCATCCGGTGATCAATTTAGAAACTGGTAAGGGCGAAATAACGTCTCAAAACCATGGTTTTGCCATTAACAGAGAAGAGACTGAGGCTCATCCTGAAGTAGAAATTACGCACACGCATTTAAATGATAATACCGTAGCCGGAATTCGATTAAAGGATAAGAATGTGTTTTCTGTTCAATACCATCCAGAGGCGAGCCCAGGACCAAATGATGCCGTTTATCTTTTTGATCAATTTATTGACAACGTAAAGCGAGCAAAATCAGTTTTATCGGAATAAATCTACCCGCAATCGGGTAAATCGGACCATTCAACAAATTAATTGTTGTAGTCCATTTATTTTTCCTATTTTTGAAGTGTGATTTAATTATCACATTTCTTTTTCATAGCAATTTTCCCACTCATTTTTA
>CAYFJL010000368.1:0-2479 GCA_964343335.1 uncultured Polaribacter sp.
GATTCTATTCAGTGTTAGTCAAGAAGCGTACCAAATTAACCAATTCTATTACAAATGAAGTATATTGTAGTACTAAATTTATGTTATGGATTTTAACCAAAAAGTGGTGTGGATAACTGGGGCTTCTTCCGGAATTGGAAGGGCTTTGGCCTTAGAATTGAGCAATAGAGGTGCTAAGTTGATTCTTTCTTCGCGCAAGCAAGTCGATCTTGAAACCGTGAAGAACGAATGTAAGAATCCCGATGATACGAAAATCGTGACTCTTGATTTGGCTGATATTGAATCCTTAAAAGAAAAGACTGCTGAAGCACTAAATGCGTTCGGATCTATTGATATTTTATTGAATAATGGAGGAATAAGTCAGCGTTCTTTAGCGGAGGATACTGCTATAAGTGTTGATCAGCGAATCATGGACATTAATTACCTAGGAACCGTCGCCCTCAGCAAACATTTATTACCTCACTTTCAAGAACGAAAACAAGGACATTTTGTGGTGACTACCAGTATTGTTGGAAAAATTGGAACTCCTCTGCGTTCGAGTTACGCGGCTAGCAAACACGCGCTGCATGGTTTCTTTGATAGTTTAAGAGCGGAAGTTTTTAAGGATAATATCCACGTAACTTTGGTTTGTCCGGGATTTGTAAAAACGAATATTTCACTCAATGCTTTAACCGGGGATGGTTCTCCACAGCAAAAAATGGATACAGCCACGAATAACGGTATTGAACCCGAACGATTTGCACGATTAATGGCTAAGGCTATTGCCAATAAAAAGGAAGAGGTATATATCGCCGGAGCAAAGGAAAAATTAGGAGTCTATGTAAAGCGTTTCTTCCCGAAGATTTTATCCATCATGATTCGAAAATTAAGCGTTACCTAATTTTCAAAGAAATTCAAATTCTCAAAGTAGTTAATCACGGCTTCTTTCATCAAAACTGTTTGCTCTCCTGGCTTTAAGTTGGGCAACTCGTTGAGCATTTTGTAATGGGGCCAGCCATCTTCATCAACATAATCAAACTCATAGTATCCATAAGGTTCTAGTAATTTGCAAATGGCGATGTGCATGAGGTTTATCTTGTCATCCTTTTTAAATCGGCGACCCAATTGACCGAGTTCTTGTACGCCAATCAAGTAGATAATTCCGTCTAAATTTAAATCTTCAGCATCCGAAAATTCATCACTAAGCTCTTCAACAATATAATCCCACTTTTCTTTGGATGTCACAATCATGATTTTTAAGTGAAGCAAAGATACGTTGTCGTTTTATAATTTAAAAAAAAGGTGTACGTTTGAACTGTATGCCACTTAACGCTTTTGACATCATCATTTTGATTATTCTTGGTTTTGCCGCCGTTCGAGGATTTATGAAAGGTCTTTTTGTAGAAGTGGCATCTATCGTGGCTTTGTTTGCGGGTGCCTATGCCGCTATTTACTACTCGCACAACCTAGAATATTTTTTAAGGGAATCAATTTTTGATTGGGGAGATAAGACCTATCGCATAGTAGCCTTTGTTGTCATCTTTATTTCTGTGGTCGTTTTGGTGGTTTTCCTAGGGAAAGTATTGACCAAAATAGCCGACATCACCGCCTTGGGCTTGATGAATAAAATTTTAGGTGGACTCTTTGCCGTGTTGAAATCGGCCTTGATTTTAAGTGTAATATTCACCTTTTTTGGACGCGTGAATGATAATATTCCATTTATTAAAGATGAAACCCTAGACAATTCGGTCTTCTATCATCCGATTAAAGAAATTGCTCCGACTCTTTTTCCGTCCGTCATTAAAAAAGACAAAGACGGAAGAACCAAATTCGAGATTCCTGCCTGATAAAGAACACTCGAATCTGGTATTCCAATGCTTTTAGTAAAAGTGTACGACTCCGTCTTTAATGTCATACATGGCTCCAACAATTTTGATTTCTCCTGCGTCTTCCATGTCTTGTAGAACCGGACTCTGTTTTCTAATGTTGTCCATGGTCAGGAAGACATTCTTCTTAGCCACGTCGTTTACAAAATCAATATTTTTTGAGTTACGAAGACTTTCATCTGATGGCTCAGTTACCGCTTCTACCGCTGGTTTTATTTTAGAAAGTAAGGTTGTTAAGTTGCCTAGCTTTGCGTCGTCACAAGCTCCTTTTACGGCTCCGCAAGAGGTGTGGCCTAGTACGACAATTAGCTTTGTTCCTGCAAGGCGGCAAGCAAATTCCATACTTCCTAAGATGTCTTCGTTGACAAAGTTTCCAGCAATGCGAACACTAAAAATATCTCCAATTCCTTGATCAAAAATCAATTCGGATGATACTCTAGAGTCGATGCAGCTCAGAATGGTGGCAAAAGGGTATTGCCCAGTGCTCGTATCTTCTACTTGTTCTAATAAATCTCTTGATGCTTTTAGATTCGCAACAAAGCGTTGGTTTCCTTCTTTTAATAATTCAACCGCTTTGTTCGGAGAAATGGCGTCTTGTGTTAATTTGGTATGTG
>CAYFJL010000369.1:0-2472 GCA_964343335.1 uncultured Polaribacter sp.
TACCTAGTGAGATTCGGTTGCCAAAACCGATGGAGTTGGATGAACCTATGAGTGAATATGAGTACTTGAATCATATTGAGGAATTAGGGCAGAAAAACAAGGTGTTTAAAAGTTATATTGGTTTAGGTTATCACGAAGCAATTGTACCGAGTGTTATCAAAAGAAATATTCTTGAAAACCCAGGATGGTATACGGCTTATACTCCGTATCAAGCAGAAATTGCCCAAGGTAGATTGGAAGCCTTATTGAACTTCCAGACCATGGTGAGCGATTTAACTGGAATGGAATTGGCCAATGCTTCTTTGTTGGATGAATCAACCGCAGCGGCAGAAGCCATGACCCTTTTATATGACGTTCGCGAAAGAGCTCAGAAAAAAGCAGGAGTTGTAAAGTTCTTCGTTTCTGAAGAAATTTTACCACAAACTTATTCTTTATTGCAAACTCGAGCCATTCCACTTGGCATTGAATTGGTAGTTGGAAATCATGAGGATTTTGACTTTTCAACAGATTTTTACGGAGCCATTGTTCAATATCCTGGAAAATACGGTCAGGTATATGATTATGCTGAGTTTGTTAGAAAATCAAATGAAAACGGAATTAAAGTAGCGTTCTCTGCAGACATTCTTTCCTTGGTAAAATTAAAAGCCCCAGGTGAGTTAGGAGCCGATGTTGTAGTGGGTACCACCCAACGTTTTGGAATTCCATTAGGCTATGGCGGACCTCACGCAGCCTTCTTTGCTACCAAAGAAAAATACAAGCGAAACATTCCAGGAAGAATCATTGGAGTGACGCGCGACTTAAACGGCAATCGTGCTTTGCGCATGGCATTGCAAACAAGAGAGCAGCACATCAAGCGCGAAAAAGCGACTTCAAACATCTGTACAGCTCAAGTACTTTTAGCCGTTATGGCCGGAATGTACGCTGTTTTCCATGGAAAAGAGGGCTTGATAGACATTGCCGATAAAGTACATAACAACACCAAATTATTAGCTGCTGTATTAACGGAAGAATTAGGTATTGAACAGTTGAACACCGAATTCTTTGACACGATTTTGGTGAAGGTTGATGCTGCCAAATTGAAGTCAGTTGGAGAAGCGAAACAAATCAACTTCAATTATATTGATGACAATCACGTTTCAATTTCATTAAACGAGACGGTAAACCAAACTGCTTTAAAAGAGATCGTTGCTTGTTTTGAAGAAGCTTTTGGCGGAAAACACGAAAAGGCAGCTTCTGATTTTGAATTGACTCCAATCTCAGCCAATGTAGCTAGAGATACTTCGTTCTTAGATCACGAAGTATTTAAGAGTTATCATTCAGAGACTGAAATGATGCGTTATATCAAGCGTTTGGAGCGCAAAGATTTAGCCTTGAATCATTCCATGATTTCACTAGGCTCCTGTACGATGAAATTGAATGCTGCTACTGAAATGTTACCATTAAGTACAACTAACTGGGGCAACATTCATCCATTTGTTCCATTAAATCAGGCCGAGGGATATCAAATCTTACTACACAAATTAGAAGAGCAATTAAATGAAGTAACTGGATTTGCAGGAACTTCATTACAACCTAACTCTGGTGCACAAGGTGAATTCGCCGGATTAATGACGATTAGAGCCTATCACCAAAGCAGAGGAGATCATCACAGAAACATCTGTCTGATTCCGTCTTCTGCCCACGGAACGAACCCTGCATCCGCAGTAATGGCTGGTATGAAAGTAGTCGTTACCAAAACCGATGAAAAAGGAAACATCGATGTTGCCGACTTGCGTGAAAAAGCTGAATTACATTCAGATAATTTGGCAGCTTTAATGGTAACCTATCCTTCTACTCATGGTGTATTTGAAAGCGCTATTAAAGAAATCACAAACATCATTCACCATCATGGCGGACAAGTGTACATGGATGGGGCCAATATGAATGCTCAAGTCGGACATACAAATCCAGCTACAATTGGAGCTGATGTTTGTCACTTGAACTTGCACAAAACCTTTGCTATTCCGCATGGAGGTGGTGGACCAGGAGTTGGACCTATTTGTGTGGCACCACAATTGGTTCCATTCTTACCGTCTAATCCATTGGTAAAAACTGGCGGAGAACAAGCGATCACCTCTATTTCAGCAGCTCCTTGGGGATCTGCCTTGGCTTGCTTGATTTCTTACGGCTACATCTGTATGTTAGGGTCTAAAGGATTAACCAACGCTACTGCGGTATCGATCTTGAATGCTAATTACATCAAAGAAAGATTGGATGGTCACTATACCACTTTATATACAGGTGAAATGGGTAGAGCCGCCCACGAAATGATTATCGACTGTAGAGCCTTCAAAGAAAACGGAATTGAAGTGGTTGACATTGCAAAACGTTTAATGGATTATGGATTCCACGCGCCTACGGTTTCTTTCCCAGTAGCTGGAACCATGATGATTGAACCAACCGAATCGGAAAACCGAGCTGAATTAGATCGTT
>CAYFJL010000370.1:0-2468 GCA_964343335.1 uncultured Polaribacter sp.
TTAAACAAATGATAGTTAGGCAGGTATAATTTTTACTTTTACGGACTTAAGCAAAGAAATATGATTGAGAACTCGAAATTAATTGAACTTACAGAGAAATACGATAGCCCATTATACGTATATGATGCATCGAAAATGGAAAGTCAGTACAACCGTTTGACCAACGCTTTTAAGGAGGTTAAAAACTTGAAACTAAATTATGCAGTAAAAGCATTGTCAAACATCAATGTATTGCATTACTTCAAAAAGTTAGGAGCTGGTTTAGATACAGTATCCATTCAAGAGGTTCAGTTAAGTTTGGCTACTGGAATCAACCCAAGAGACATTATTTACACTCCTAATGGTGTTTCCTTGAAAGAAATTGAGGAAGTAGCTGAAATGGGCGTTCAAATCAATATTGACAATCTATCAATTCTTGAATTATTTGGTCAGAAACACCCAGATATTCCCGTGTGTATTCGTATCAATCCACATATCATGGCAGGTGGAAATTCAAAGATTTCTGTAGGTCATATTGATTCGAAATTCGGAATTTCAATTCACCAAGTACCTCATATCAAACGTGTGGTTGAAAATACTGGAATGACCATCAACGGGATTCACATGCATACCGGATCAGATATTTTAGATATCGATACTTTCTTACGTGCTACGGAGATTCTTTTTGATGTAGCGAGACAATTTGACAACATCGATTTTATTGACTTCGGAAGTGGATTTAAGGTGCCTTACAAGGAGGGCGATATTTCTACGGATGTTGAGCAGTTAGGGCTTCAATTAGGTGAACGTTTCAATCAGTTTTGTGAAGAATACGGCAAGGAATTGACTTTAATGTTCGAACCTGGAAAATTCTTAGTGAGTGAAGCTGGAGTGTTCCTGGCAAAAGTAAATGTTGTAAAACAAACAACATCAACCGTATTTGCCCATGTAGATTCTGGATTTAATCATTTGGTAAGACCTATGATGTACGATTCCTACCATAAAATATCGAATATTTCCAATCCAGAAGGTAGAATGCGCTACTACTCTGTGGTGGGATATATCTGTGAAACCGATACCTTCGGATCCAATCGAAGAATCTCTGAAATTTCTGATGGCGATATCCTTTGTTTCCACAATGCGGGTGCCTATTGCTTCTCCATGGCTTCCAACTACAATTCAAGATATTTACCTGCGGAAGTATTGGTAGTTAATGGTAATGATTATTTAATCAGAAAGCGTGAAACCTTCAAAGATTTATTAAGAAACCAAGAGGTTATTTCATTAGGAACGGAAAAAATTCCTGTTTAATTTAGCAGAATATTTAACGTAAATCCATCAAATTCTTTTGGTGGATTTTTTATTTTTAGGCCATGCAAATTGTGCCAACCGAACCACATCACATTCCGGAAATCATGCAAATCATTGATGATGCCATTGGCTACTTGGCTTCCAAAAATATCGATCAGTGGCAAAATGGATATCCGAATCAAGATCAAATTGAAAACGATATTATCAACAAGGAGAGCTTTGTTGTGGTGAATTCGGAGGGTAATGTAATGGGTACCACCATGTTTACATTACGGTCAGAACCAACGTATAAGGTAATTGAGGGCGAATGGATTAATGACGAAGCAGAACCTTATGGAGTGATTCATCGAATGGCCGTTAGCAACAAATTTAGAGGTCATGGGGTAGCTAAGTTTATTTTTGACCAATGTCATCAATGGTTGAATGAAAAAGAAATTCAATCCCTTAAAATTGATACTCATGAAGAAAATCTCGCCATGCAAAGCTTAATCAAAGGACAGGGATATCAATATTGCGGGATCATATATACCAATTACGGAGCTAAGCGAATGGCCTTCGAGAAAATCTTACATACTTAGAAATACCAATGAAACAAATGAAACTGAAAAAACTAGTCATCCTCTTTTTTGTCATCATATTTTATTCCTGCAGCTCAAATTCTGAAGAAAATGAATGTACGAAAGAGATTATTGTTCAATATGCATTTACGATTTCAACTCCATCGGGCACAACTTCCATTCCGCAATTGACCCAAGAGGTTCCATGTGATTTCCCCGAACCAACCGTTGCACAAACTATTCAGGAATTGCCTAGACTCCAAAATTTCTCTTATCAAATTTTAAGCGTTAATGTTACTCCAGACACTGGAAACAACAGCAGCAGAATTGAGTATGCTGTTCAATTAAACAATTTAAGCAACGAGAACGTTAAGGGCATACCGTATATCACAACACGCGTAAATAACCAAAGTTTCACGGCATCCGCGCCTAACAATAGTGGTTGTTTGGACCTACAAGCCAATTCAAGTTGTGTGTTGAATTATTCGGTAGAAGAATCACATAACATCGCCATAGTTACCGACTATGTGATCGAAAATGTCGAGTACCTTATTTATAATTCTTTATAGTGAAACCAAAGGTTAGAAATTCGTCTTCTTGCAATTGATTGACCACGACGAG
>CAYFJL010000371.1:0-2468 GCA_964343335.1 uncultured Polaribacter sp.
TGGTACTGATGGTATCGGTATTTACCGGTTGCGGAAGCAAGTCTGCTGATAACACGGAAGAAGCTTCTCATGAACATAAAGAAGGTGAAGAAGGACATGAGGACGAAGGACACGAAGAAGAAGGAATGGCCGAGCTTCACCTTTCGGACCTCAAATTTAAAAGTCTGGGGATAAAGATTGATGCGCTACCCACTCGCGCACTATCGGACGTAGTAGAGGCCAACGGTCAGCTAGAAGTACCTCCACAGCATGAGGCTACCGTTACCGCTATTCTGGGGGCCAATGTGACTTCCATCAAAGTGATAGAGGGAGACAAGGTAAGAAAAGGTCAGATATTGGCTTACCTGGCTCACCCCAATCTGAGCAGTATTCAATCCAACTATGTAAGGGCATATAGCCAGTTGCAATACCTGGAGAAAGAACACGCACGTCAAAAAAAGCTCTATGAAGAAAATGTGGGCTCGGGAAAGACCTATCAGCAAACCTTAGCTGACTATCAAACCACAAAAGGTGAAGCAAAAGGCTATGAAGCCCAGCTCAAACAACTCAGTTTGAATGTAGAGAAGATACGGCAGGGAGAAATATATGAGCAAGTGCCTGTGGTTAGCCCTATAAGTGGCTACATAGAAAAAGTAGAAGTTCAGTTAGGGCAGTTCGTAGATCCTCAGACCGTAATGTTCAGGGTTGTTAATACCGACCACATCCATGCCGACCTGATGGTGTTTGAAAAGGATGTTTATAAAGTAAAGAAAGGACAAAAAATAACCTTCACCGTGGAGTCGGTTCCCGGAGCTACTTTGACGGCCGATATTTATTCTGTTGGCAAACAATTCGAGCAAAACCCGAAAGCAGTGCATGTACACGCTGAAATTGATCAAAAAGAAGATTTTCTGATTCCCGGGATGTACATCAATGGAAGAATCCATACCAACAGCCGGGAAGTTATGGCCTTACCGGAAGATGCCATCATAGAAGAAGAAGGCAAGCCTTATATTTTTATTGCGGAATCTCATCAGGAAGACGGAGAAACCGAATGGGCATTTAAACCAGTGGAAATTCGAACAGGCATTATCGATGAAGGATGGGTAGAGATCAAGCTGCTGGAGGCGTTACCCGAGGGTACTAAAGTAGCCTGGAACAACGCCTATTATCTTATAGGAGAGATGAAAAAAGGTGATACAGAGCACGGCCATTAAGTGCCAAGTGGGTGAGGAATAGTTGGTGATTAAAGGTTGGCAAAGGGCAGTTGGCAAGTAGGCAAACACTGAAAGTGAGCTTGCAACACAATTACCAACTGCCTTTTTGCCCCTTGCCAACTTTATTAATTGATTAAAAATTATAACGACTAAAAAGATGAAAGAAATAAAAGCATTTATAAAGCCAAAAAGAGTACAGGTAGTGGTAAAGTCTCTGCGGGATGCAGGGTTTGAAAGTGTAACACTATCCAAAGGAGAAGGTACGGGAGCTTATAAGGATCCTGATGTATCTCCTTCCCTGAATTTTCATTTTACCGATAGCCCGATAGTAAAACTGGAGCTTGTTTGCCAAAATGAAGAAATGGATAAAGCAGTGCAATTGATATGCGGAAAGGCTCAAACGCCTGATCCGGGCGATGGAATCATTTACGTTTCTGAAATAGATGATGCCTACAGAATAAAGACCGGAAAGTCTATCAAAAGATTTGATATGAAGTGAAAAATGTCATGGAGTTTCCAATTGAAAAAATGAGGCAATTAGCCAGGACAAGGGGTGGGCTTTGTTTATCAGACTTATATATCAACAGCAAGTCCAAATTGTGGTGGCAATGTGCAAAAGGCCACCGGTGGCAGGCCACCCCTTTTAGTGTGAAGATACGGAAAAGCTGGTGCCCTGAATGTGCTAACAACGTTCCGCATGGAATAGAGAAGATGCAATTCCTGGCTCATGCAAAGGAAGGTAAGTGTCTTTCTAACGAATACATAAACTCCAAAATACCCTTGAGGTGGCAATGTAAAAACGGTCATCGTTTCCGGGCTACCGCTGATAGTGTGATTCAGGGGAGTTGGTGCAGGAAATGTAGGGATAATTTGAAAAATTAAAATTGATATTATTATGAAAGCTATAAAAGTTTTAATTCCCATGATTACGGCATTTATGCTGTTGCAGGGATGTGCCATTGTAAGGCCCGGAGAGGTGGGTGTAGATGTGCATTTTGGAAAGGTGAAACCAGCGGTAATGAAGCCGGGCCCTCATCATTTTATGGGGTTTATTGGGAGGAAAATAGAACGTTTTGACACGCGGATTGTCAATTACTCCCGGGAACTCAATTTCCATACAAAAGAAGGGATTGAGGTAAGCTCTGAAATAACCATATTATACCATATTGTTCCTGATTCGATCATTCGCATTTATCAGGATTTTGGTGGCGGTTATCAGGAAACGGTCATTGAGGATAACCTGATCACAATCCTTCGGCAAACGGGACTTGA
>CAYFJL010000372.1:0-2451 GCA_964343335.1 uncultured Polaribacter sp.
TACTCAATGAAAAGTACATTGTTATGAAAGGCCAACAAAGACAATAACTGTACGGTCGATTTGGTGTACTCACCTTCCCAAGTGGTATATGAAATACAAATGATGTTTTTATTTTTTAACATAACACGTGCTTTTTAAGATCAAAATGTAGACTCTTGTACAACTCCAATACTTGTTCAGCCATGGCATACCAAGAGAATTTCTGGCTTCGTTTCAAACCTTTTTCAACAAGGGTTTCTCGAAGATCATTATCATTCATAATCTTCTGAATTGCCTCGGTTATTTCTTCTGGATGAAAAGGATTCACCAAATAACTGGCCTTTCCTGAAACCTCAGGCATAGAGGAAGTATTTGACGTAATAACTGGAACACCACATGACATGGCTTCTAAAATTGGGATACCAAAACTTTCGCGTAACGACGGATACAAGAAGATATCACAAAGCGAATAGATCGCTGGTAAATCGGTATTCTTCACATACCCTGTTAAGATAATCTTATCAATCAATTTTGGATCTCCAATCTCTTCTAAAATCTTCATGAGCTCGGTTAAATCGTAATCCAACATCACCAACTTATGATCTGATTTTGAAACCTTTAGATAATCTGAATAAGCCTTTAAGGTTCCTTTGGTATTCTTCTTTGGATCGGTATTCCCAAGGAAGAAGAAGAACTTATCAGGTAAATTGTATTTCACTTTTACGCGACTTAATTCATTCGCATCTGAAACCGGTTTAAAATGACTTCCCACTCCGTTATATACTGCTGATAATTTGTGTTCATCTTGCAATCCGAAGAACTCAGCAATTCGATTCTTTTCAAAGTTGGAAACTGTAATCACCGACTTGCTTCTTTTCATAACTCTAGGTACGATTAGCTTGCGGTATACGTTCCCGAATTTTTGATAAGGCGTAGCGCTACTTCGTAAAATTTGCAAATAGCTTTTCTCTAGATAAATGATATCATGAAGCGTTGTAACAATAGGAATATCGCTGAAGATCGGTGCCGTATTACTGGTACAGTGTAAGATATCACATCCGTGAGCTTTGGCTGCTTTTGGCAAGGCAAACTGTTCCCAAAGTGGATAAATTCCACCATCTAATTCGACAATCTTAAAGTTCTCTGTCTCTTGTAATACAGAGGTGTCTTCATCGGGTTTTACAAACACAACATACTCGTTGTCTTTATCTATTTTCTGTAGATTCTTTATCAGTTCTAAAGCCACCATATCCATGCCGTGCTTTTTCACTCTAAACAATCGTTGTCCTTCTATTCCTATTTTCATGATCAATTAATTTACAGTACCATGTTTGGTATGAATAAACTTTTTGTTTGCGCCTTTCATTCTGAACAATAACAAGAACATTCTGAAGAATGCTGATGGTATGGTCATCATGGCTTTGAACGTCTCCTTGTTGTAGAATTTTCTAGGAAGTGCCAATACAAAGGCTGTAATGACCATTACAAAATTCAATAACCAGAAGTATGACGACACATAGGTTTCTGCTCCGAAAACAAAGTCTTTAAAGAGGTAAACCATAGTAAGTATGATGGTAAATCCTAAAAGAAGTACTCTAGGAGGCACAATCATTTGCCATACTTTATCGAAGAAATTCATATTCTTATTTCTAAACAATTCTCCCCAACTGCGGTTGCAGTAGCGTCTCAAATAGATAAACTGAGTCGCCAACCAACGTCTTCTTTGGTTTGAAAAATCGGTTCCTTTTTGGATCTTTTCGTCAAGGACTACTGCATCTTGTAAGTATTCAATTTCGATTTGCTTACCGGCCAATTCAAATTCCAACTCTTTATCAAATCCGCCAATGGCCTGGATCGGCTCCATGATTGATTTAAACAGTTTGTAATCGAATCCCATTCCGGATCCAATCAAACCAGAAGATAAGTCGAGCGCTCGGTGCCCTCTTCTATAAATGTGATTATTGATTTCCTCACTGGCCGCATCTAATATTGCGTAAGTCGTATTCAAATTCTTCGCTTGACGGTGACCTTGTACTACTTTGTAACCGTTGTTAAAAGCATTGTTCATCTTGCTCAAAAACTCAGGTTCCATAAGGTTGTCTGCATCCAAAACGATGGCGTAATCGTAATTACGTTCCAATTGTTGCATGGCAGTATTTAAAGCCTTGGCTTTGGTACTTTTTTCAAATGAAACTTCGATTACTTTAATCGGTAATTTTTTAAGTTTTTGAATGGTTTCCTCTTTCATTGAATCAGCAATAATGATGATATCAAAGAAACTAGGAGGATACTTCTGACGAATGGCATGACGTGCCACATCAACGATCACCTCATCCTCCTTATAGGCAGGAATAAATACCGCCATGGAGTTTAACTCAATCGTTGCCGAATTGTAACGCTTTTTATACCGGTGTCCGGCGATTGAAAAGGTCAAAATATACAGGCATGAGATAAAGAAATAAACAACTACAA
>CAYFJL010000373.1:0-2437 GCA_964343335.1 uncultured Polaribacter sp.
GAAATCAACGGATATACAGATGATGCTGGTATTCCAAGATTTGGTCATACCTATTTATACGATGGTGGAACTGGAAAACGTTTCGATCAGCCAGCAACTGTTGGTGTGATCTATATGATCAAATTAGGTCACATGATTGAAGATAAGATGCATGCTAGATCTATTGGACCATACTCATTAATCACTCAGCAACCATTAGGTGGTAAAGCACAGTTTGGTGGTCAGCGTTTCGGTGAGATGGAGGTATGGGCATTAGAAGCTTATGGTGCATCTAGTATTTTACGTGAGATTTTAACTGTAAAATCTGATGATGTTATGGGTAGAGCCAAGACCTACGAAAGTATCGTTAAAGGTGAGACCATGCCAGAACCTGGCTTACCAGAGTCATTCAATGTATTAATGCATGAATTGAAAGGTTTAGGTTTAGACGTAAGATTAGAAGAATAAATTTTTAATAGTTGGAAGTTGTTAGTTTTAGTCGTGAGTGGACGAAGATATTTGAAGGTAGAACTGATTGCTAAAAACTAAAGACTAAAGGCGAAAGACTATAAAAAGACATGGCAAGAAAACAAGAGAAATACACAGTAAAAAAGTTCAATAAAATTTCAATTGGTTTATCATCTCCAGAGGCCATTTTGGGAGCTTCAAGAGGTGAGGTGTTAAAACCAGAAACCATTAACTATCGTACGCACAAACCTGAACGTGATGGTTTATTCTGTGAGCGAATTTTTGGTCCGGTTAAAGACTACGAATGTGCTTGTGGAAAATACAAGAGAATCCGATACAAAGGAATCGTTTGTGACCGTTGTGGTGTAGAAGTAACTGAAAAGAAAGTACGTAGAGATAGAGTTGGTCATATCAATTTGGTAGTGCCAGTAGCGCATATCTGGTACTTCAGGTCATTACCTAACAAAATGGGATACCTACTAGGTCTTCCTTCTAAGAAGTTAGATATGATCATCTATTACGAGCGCTATGTAGTAATTCAGCCAGGTATCGCTAAGAATGTTGAAGGAGAGCCATTGCAAAAAATGGACTTCTTAACAGAAGAAGAGTACTTAGATATCGTTGATGAGCTACCACAAGACAATCAATATTTAGAAGATTCAGATCCTAATAAATTCATCGCTAAGATGGGAGCTGAGTGTTTGATTGATTTATTAGCTCGTATTGATTTGGATGAATTATCATTCCAATTAAGACACAAAGCAAATACTGAGACTTCGAAGCAACGTAAAACAGAAGCGTTAAAGCGTTTGAATGTTGTGGAGGCGTTTAGAGATGCTCAGAAAAATAGAGAGAACAGACCAGAGTGGATGATCATGAAGGCTGTTCCAGTAATTCCACCAGAATTGAGACCATTGGTTCCATTAGATGGTGGTCGTTTTGCTACTTCAGATTTGAACGATTTGTACCGAAGAGTAATCATCAGAAACAATCGTTTGAAGCGTTTGGTTGAGATCAAAGCTCCTGAAGTAATCTTAAGAAACGAAAAGCGTATGTTGCAAGAATCTGTTGATTCATTATTTGACAACACACGTAAATCATCTGCAGTTAAAACTGAATCTAACAGACCTTTAAAATCACTTTCTGATTCTTTAAAAGGAAAGCAAGGTCGTTTCCGCCAGAACTTATTAGGAAAACGTGTTGACTATTCTGCGCGTTCTGTAATTGTTGTTGGACCAGAAATGAAATTGCACGAATGTGGATTGCCAAAAGATATGGCGGCCGAGCTTTACAAGCCTTTCGTAATCCGTAAGTTGATTGAAAGAGGAATTGTAAAGACCGTAAAATCTGCAAAGAAAATTATTGATAGAAAAGAGCCTGTAGTTTGGGATATTTTAGAAAATGTAATCAAAGGACATCCTGTATTATTGAACAGGGCCCCGACATTACACCGTCTTGGTATTCAAGCTTTCCAGCCGAAATTAATTGAAGGAAAAGCGATTCAATTACACCCATTGGTATGTACGGCGTTTAACGCGGATTTTGATGGTGATCAAATGGCGGTTCACTTACCATTAGGGCCAGAGGCGATTTTAGAAGCGAAACTATTAATGTTGGCTTCTCATAATATTTTAAATCCAGCAAACGGAGCTCCTGTAACAGTACCTTCTCAGGATATGGTTTTGGGTCTATATTACATGACCAAAGAGCGTAAGTCTACAAAAGAAGTTCCAATCAAGGGTGAAGGATTAACTTTCTATTCTCCAGAAGAGGTAACTATTGCCTTCAACGAGGAAAGAGTTGATTTGAATGCTGGTATTACCGTAAGAACAAAAGATTTAGACGAAAACGGAAACATCGTTACCAAAATGATCAAAACGACCACTGGTCGCGTATTGTTCAACGAAGTTGTTCCGGAGCAAGCTGGATATATCAATGAGGTTCTTACCAAAAAGAATTTAAGAGGAATTATCGGTAACATTTTAAAAGT
>CAYFJL010000374.1:0-2433 GCA_964343335.1 uncultured Polaribacter sp.
CGATTGAGCTAGGATGATTTATTATCCGAAGCGAGATCGTTGCAGTGTTTTATAGGCCTTGTTAGCACCTGTTTATTCATTGATTAATAAATGAAAAGTTTGTCCATTTTTCAAAACATACTTAACAAGACCGAATTTTTTACTCCAGTTATATGACCGAATCTTATTATTTGTGTTATCCGAAAAACTATCACCAACTTTGAAAAAATAAGTTTTAATTCGTGATTTAAGACCTTGTAAGTCAATGTATTCAGTGACTAGAGCTGTATCTTCTGGATTATCAAAACTTGAGCGCAAATCAAATACTTGAAATGATTTTATGAATTCATTATTCGCAATATGCTGAAAA
Organism: uncultured Polaribacter sp.; assembly: GCA_964343335.1. GTDB lineage: Bacteria > Bacteroidota > Bacteroidia > Flavobacteriales > Flavobacteriaceae > Polaribacter. Next base: position 350 of record CAYFJL010000374.1, read on the forward strand.
TCCTTTTTTAGACTGATATTAATTTTATTACTCCTCTTGTTCGGTTTACCTGTCTCTAAAAACGTGATGCCTAAATAATTGTATACATCAGGTCCTAACTCAATCTTGCTGCAAGTAGTATAATCTTCGTACTTTTTTGACAAAACAAAGATATCACGAACATCTTCATTATTGGAAAAGATAAGTGTATCGGATTTTTCATAGAACTCCACCCATTTTCGTTCTTCCTCCGATAAACTGATTTCATTGCAATTGCTGAATAAACACGATTGGAGGGTAAATAATCCAAATACATATAATAAAAAAATAGTGATTTGTGTCTTCATTTACTATAGGTGCTAACGGTTCTCAACTAGGAGACGCGGGCTTCTCGGATGTGGTTGTTCAGCCCGTGGCTTTTAGTTGATGTTATCTGCATCATTTATCGCAATATTGCTTTTTCATATCTAAAATCTCATCACCGAATTGATCTACAAATCCTAATTCAATAGCTTCGTTAATTGATTTGCAGGCTGCCTTAAAATCTTGATTAGCGATATAAATGAGAGCCAAATTTTTGTGCGCATAAGAGTTTAATGGGTTTATTTTTAAAGATTCTTCAATCCACAATTGTGCCTCAATTAAATCTCCCAACTTGTAATAACAAAAACCCAGATTGTTTTTTGTGTAGCTAATCTCTTTCGTACCTTTTAACATTACTAGGGCTCTCTCAAATTCTGAAATTGCAAGTGATACGGAGTCAATTTTCAAATAAATAAATCCTTTGTTAAGATATGATGAACCATAATCTGGATTGAACTTGATAGCGAGGTCGTAATGAGTCAAGGCGGAATCCGCCATGTTAAGTTTGCTGTAATTAAGCGCAAGATTGTAATGATTTAAATAGTCTTTTGGGTCAAGCTCTATGGCTTTCCTAAAATCAATAAGAGCATCATCATATCTGCCAACGTCCTTCTTGTATATTGCACGATTACAATAATTTACTCCATTTGGTTCTTTTTCAATAATAAAGTCATAAATGCCTATTGCTACATTATATAAACTGTCTTTTCGATGTTTAAAAGTTCCATCTGAAAAAGAGATAGGACTATACTTGAAATAGTCTATGGCCAATTCCAAACATCGCTTAGCGGAATCTAATTCTTCTTTTTCACTGTAGAAATGCCCATAGGTTAATAACTTGATAAAGTTATCATTTTCCACATCTGAAATTTTCTTCAATTCTTTTTCAGCTTTTTTGAAATTACCCTTCTCAATTGCATTTCGATACTTATCGTATAATTCATTCTTAGTTTGACTGGAAGCAAACATGGGAATTAAAAGCAATATGTAAATTACTATGTTTTTCATTGCAGATAACGGTTTCCAGCTAAGCTTTCGAGCCGCTACCACGAATATACGTAAAAGGCTTGAAGCTTAGGTGGTGTTAGGGGTATTAATCCGCTCTTTAAGTAGCTTGATCACCTCAGTTGTAAATTTGTACTCAAGAAATATCAAATATACTACGAAGGCAGATGAAACAATTCCCAAAAAATAAAACCAAAATGTTCTCAAATCTTCATAAGCAACAGAAAAGCCTATGATCATTGCCCATATAAGGAAGATGAACATAAGTCCAAGAGTCAGTGAAAATACTTTTGTATCGTTTGATAAAACTATAGTTTCTTTTTTCTTTTCTAATCTGATTTGAGTAGTCGGCAAGTTTAAATAATAAGGTAGATTGAAAAATTCGCTTCTTCTAGGCGCTCTGTATATTTGAATTTCCCCTGAACCTGAATCTTTAGAAACCCCCAACTGATTGTTCTTCTTTTTAAGTTCTTCAATCGAACGAAATAAGTTATCAAAATCCAAATTGGTTTTAAGAATTGTTTCAGACATCTTAATAAAACAGTGTACTTAAAGAGTGGTTTGTTATTCACGTTACCCCTAACTTTCCACAGCTAAAAAATCGCTGCTATCCTTAAAGTTAAGCAATAATTTGAAAGGAGAGTGATTGAGCTGAGGATGATTTATCATTCGAAGCGCAATCGTTGCAGTGTTTTTTAGGTGGTGTGCCTGTTGCACAACTTTGTGAATAAAGATAC
>CAYFJL010000375.1:0-2394 GCA_964343335.1 uncultured Polaribacter sp.
TTGGTCGACCTAATGTTGATAAATCAACGTTATTTAATAGACTTACAGAATCAAGACAAGCGATTGTCGAGGAGATGTCTGGTGTTACACGAGACAGAATTTACGGTAAAGGTAATTGGAACGGACAAGATTTTTCAGTGATCGATACTGGAGGTTATGTTCGAGGATCGGAGGATATTTTTGAAAGCGAGATCCGAAAGCAAGTAGAGATTGCCATCGATGAAGCAAATGCGATCATTTTTATGGTTGATGTTACCACTGGTATTACTGATCTAGATGAACGTGTTGCTGAATTACTTCGCCAAAGCAAAAAGAAGATTTATATAGCTGCAAACAAAGTTGATAATACGAAATTAGTTGGTATGTCATCTGAATTTTGGTCTTTTGGTGTTGGTGATGTATATGATTTATCTGCAACGAATGGATCCGGTACAGGTGACCTGCTAGACGATATCGTCGCAAACTTTGATAAGCCAACAGACGAAGAAGAAACAGAATTACCGAAATTTACAATTATAGGAAAACCTAACGTTGGTAAATCTTCTCTAGCTAATGCACTTATTGGTGAAGACAGAAACATAGTAACTCCCATCTCAGGTACTACGCGTGATGCAGTAAATACACGTTACAAAGCGTTTGGATTTGATTTTCTTTTAGTCGATACTGCCGGTATTCGAAAGAAATCAAAAGTGAATGAAGATATTGAGTATTATTCAGTACTTAGATCCGTTCGTGCAATTGAAAGTGCCGACGTATGTATTTTCATGATCGACGCCACTGAAGGTGTTCAAAAGCAAGACCTCAACATCTACTACATGTGTGAGAAAAACCATAAAGGTGTTGTCGTACTTGTAAATAAATGGGACCTTATTGAGAAAGGAAATAAGACGACTAAGGAAATGGAAGATAAAGTCCGTCAGCAATTGGCTCCTTTTAATGATGTTCCGATCATTTTTACTTCTACCGTTACGAAGCAGCGAATTCATAAAGCGTTAGAAGCTGCTATGCGCGTTTACGAGAATAGAACGAAGAAGATCCAAACGTCTGTATTGAATGAGGTTATGCAGGAAGAGATCGAGAACTACCCTCCACCTTCTGTAAAAGGAAAATACATCAACATAAAGTTTGTTTCTCAGTTACCTACGCATGCTCCGGCTTTTGCATTCTTTTGTAATCTACCGCAGTATGTTAGAGACAATTATAAGCGTTTTCTTGAGAATAAACTGAGAGAACATTTTGATTTTGAAGGTGTACCTGTAAGGATCTTTTTCAGGAAAAAATAAAACGGTTGCATTTAAAAAATACAACCGCTTCATTTTAAACCAATCATAAACCAACCAGAAAGTTATATCCAAGACGTAAAAACTTAGGGAAAGGTTGGAAAAAAGTTAAAAACTCAAGTTTTTTAATGCTTCTTTTGTATCTTCATCGGAGAAAATCTCTCCTGTATGCCTTTTAATGCAATTTTCGGTTGGATCATAAAAAAGCGAATTCATCAGATCGAGCTTTTTAGGAAATATCCCAAAGAGGTACAAAAAGAATGGCTGGAACGACTTATTGAAAGTGGTAAGGAAACTCGTTTTGGGGAGAAGTATCAATTTGATAGCATAAAAAACTATGATGATTTTAGAGCTAAAGTTCCACTTCAGGACTATGACGATGTAAAATCATGGGTTGATCTAGCTGTTGAAGGTGAAGATGATGTTTTGTGGCCTGGAGAAACAAAGTGGTTTGCTAAATCATCTGGAACGACCTCTGATCGCAGTAAGTTCATTCCTGTCACAAAAGATTCTCTTGAAGATTGTCATTATAAAGTAGGGAAAGATCTCCTGGCAATCTACTATTCTCATTTTCCAAATACAAAGTTGTACAAGGGAAAACATCTTGTCGTTGGTGGAACGGCTACTCAAAATCAATTAAGGCCTGATAGTTATTCGGGTGACTTATCCGCGATAATCTTAAAGAATTTGCCGTGGTGGGTTGAGATCAAAAGAATTCCTTCCAGGGAAATAGCTCTAATGAGTGAGTGGGAGGAGAAGATCGAACGACTTGCTGAAAGCACAATGAAAGAGGATGTGTCAAGCATCTCTGGTGTTCCGAGTTGGACATTGGTATTGATCAATAGGATCCTTGAGAAAACGGGTGAAAAAGATATTCGCAAAATTTGGCCCAATCTTGAATTATTCATGCATGGTGGTGTCAGTTTTGCTCCATATGAAAAAGAGTTCAAACGACTCATCCCTCACGATGACATGCATTATATAGAATCTTATAATGCTTCAGAAGGGTTCTTTGGAATACAAGATGAAATAGGGGGAGATCTGCTCTTGATGTTGGATTATGGAGTTTTCTTTGAATTTATCCCGATGGATAAATATGACGGAACTGCTTCCA
>CAYFJL010000376.1:0-2390 GCA_964343335.1 uncultured Polaribacter sp.
ATCAAACGCAGTTACGAGTTGATCAAATAAATTGATGTAAACGTTAATATCGAAGCCTCTTTGTTTTTCAAAGAGGTTTTTTTGTAACTTTAAACTGCTAAACATGAAAAAACAAGTTACGATGAAAAATTCAAGATTGTCATTCTTTGCATTTGTAATGCTTTGTTTCCTTAGTGCATCCATCAATGCTCAAGACATTCAAGTAAAGGGAATTGTGAAAGGAAAATCAGATTCAATGATTGAAATATTGAGTGGTGCCAACGTATATATTAAAGGTACGACCATCGCAACAAGCACTGATAAACGCGGAGAATTTACCTTTCCAAGAAAGCTAAAAGCTGGTGATGTACTCGTTTTTTCATTCTTAGGATACTTAAAAAAACAAGTGCGTATTCGGCCCAATTCGACTTATTTGAGCGTGATTTTAGAAGAGGACGATAATGAAATTTTAGGTGCTCCGATGAGTTCAAAACGATTTAAGTCCAAACGCCACAAACAAGAATAAATCATGCGGATCCTTCGGTTGACCTTTTTCCTTTGGATTACCTTCACCGTATCTGCACAACAATCTGATTTCAAGTCTTTTGATTTTAAAAAAGTAGATTATGTAGCCAAAAACTACAAAGCGAAACGACTCTACGATTTAAACAATATTACCTACAACCTCACCAAAGATTTCGATACTGAAGTTGAGAAATTCAGAGCCATCTTTGTTTGGATCGCCCACAATATTTCCAATGATTACAAGCTCTACGCAAAAAATAGTCGGAAACGAAAGCGCTTTAAAGATGATTCCATCAAATTAGAAGAATGGAATTCGAAGTTTAAAAAGATCATTTTCAAGAAATTACTTCGAAAGAAACGAACCATTTGTACCGGATATGCCTACCTACTGAAGGAGATGAGCGACGTAATTGGGGTCAAAGCTGAAATTGTACATGGCTTTGGGAAGACCGCTGAAGTGGACGTTGAAAAATTGGAAGACCCGAATCATTCGTGGAATGTAGTGAAATTGAATGGAAAATGGTATCTCTGTGATCCGACATGGGCTGCGGGAATTTCTTATCCGGATAAAGGCAAATTTGTATTTAGTTATAACGATGGGTTATTCCTTACCGATCCAAACTTGTTTGTGTTCAATCATTTTCCGATTTACAGTCAATATTCATTACTACAAAAACCACCAACCTTACAAGAATTCGTAAACTTTCCGCTACTTTACAGTGATTCTTATACGCTACTTGAATCACATATCGCACCGCAAAAAATGCATCATGAAATTGAGCAAAACGATGTTTTTCAATTTGAATACCAATTGGATGATGGCGTAGAAATTGATGATAAATCGGTCAAATTAGTTACGGTTAGTAGTGTAATGGAAAAATCCTACACACCAGAAGTAAGTATGAATGGCAATAGGATGCAAGTAAAACATCAATTTAAAAAACGAGGTTTTTACGATGTACATATTTATATCAACAACTCCATCATTGCCTCCTATACCTTCAACATAAAAAAAGCAAAATGAAAGTAGAAGCATCCCAATTGATATCAACCATCAAGGTGTTCTTTGTTACCCTTATGCTATTGTTGATCCCCTTTGTATTCAATAAAACAAACTCAGATTTTAACTGGTCAGTAAGTGATTTTTTGATTGGAGGTTTGATCATTTTCTCCTTCGGAATGTACATTACTTTCATTTGGAAAATGAAAAATTCGAAGAAAAGAAAAGCCATATTCATTTTATTGGGTTTATTTTTGCTTGCTGTCATTTGGACAGAATTGGCCGTTGGTATTTTTGGAAGCCCTTTCAGTGGAAATTAGAAAAGCACAAATAACAGATTGTAAGGAATTATCAGAAGTGGCTATTGCCTCTTTTCTTCCTGCCCATGGACATTCATCGCCGAAGAAGGATATGGACAGATACATCCAGCTTAACTTCAGCGAATCCAACTTAAAGGCCGAAATTCAAGATTCAAAAAACGAATACCAGGTGTTGCTTCATAACCACAAACTTGTGGGCTACTTTAAAATCAATATAAATCTAAGCACTTCATTTTCAGAAGAAAATGAAATTACCTACATGAGTCGACTCTATGTTTTAAAGGAGTATTACAACTTCGGGTTTGGAAAAAAATTACTCGAAAAAGCCATAGAGGAAAGTAAAAAACAAATGCAGAAGGGAATGTGGCTTAAGGTTTGGGTAGAGAATAAAAGAGCCATTCAATTTTACAAAAAGATGGGATTTGAAATTATTGGAACCAGTGATTTTGTAATCTCAAAAACACACTCCAATCCCAATTATGTGATGCTAAAAAAATATTGACTTTTATTTATATCTTTAAGCATCAACCAATTACTCTTTTACAATGTCAAAATTTAAAATCGAA
>CAYFJL010000377.1:0-2359 GCA_964343335.1 uncultured Polaribacter sp.
GGCTTGCCCTCACCAATAATTTTAAATCCGATTGGTTTTGTAAATCCGTATTCTTTTAGTCGATTTGTAAATTTTTCAGGTTGATGATCGTAGTGCTCTCGCATCAACTTTACGATTCCCACATTAGAGGAAAGCTCAAAAACACGAGCCGCGGAAATCACTCCGAATCCCCCACGTCGCGAATCCTCTACCTTTCTATTATGGATATATATTTTACCTTTTTCCGTATCAACAATCGTCGAAGTATCAATCACCTTATCCTCTAAAGCAGCCATCAAACTTGGCAACTTAAAGGTTGAACCAGGTTCATGGCTTTCCCATAAAGCATAGTTTCGTTTTTCGTAGTATTTACCGTCTTTGGTTTTCCCTAAATTCGAAATTGCCTTGATTTCACCAGTTGCCGTTTCCATCACCACAGCACAACCATGATCGGCCTCAAAATATTCAAGCTGTTTCAACAAGGCATGATGTGTAATGTCTTGCATATTCACATCAATGGTGGTAATCACATCATGACCATTGATTGGTTCTTTTTCATTGACGTCAGAAATAGGTTTCCACTGACCCTTGGCAATTTTTTGCTTCCAGCGTAAACCGTTGGTTCCTTCTAAAAAGTCTGCGAAGGCACCCTCAATTCCGACTTCACCTCGAAAGTCATCGTAACCAATGGTTCTTTCCGCAATTTTACCAATCGGATGCGCCCGCACGGTTCTTTGCTCAGCAATAAAACCTCCGCGATAAACCCCTAATTTGAAAATAGGGAACTTCTTAACTTTCAAATAATCATTGTAACCAACATTCTTGGCAATCAATAGGTATCTGTTTCTAGTTTTTCTAGCCTTGCGAAGGCGTGCTTCATAGTATGATTTTGAATTCCCAAAAAGAGTAGATAATTCTTTCGATAAGTCCGAAACATTATTTTCAAACACTTTGTAGGTTGGCGCCATCACATCCATTCGGATGGTAAACTTCGACATGGAAGTGGCTAACAAATTTCCATCCGCAGCATACACATTCCCTTTGTTCGCATAGATGGTATCTTGCTTCACGGTTAAATCAGAAGACAACTGCTTGTATTTCTCGCCGTTGATGTATTGTAAATCAACCACACGAAAAACAATAGCGAACAGCAGTAAGGTCATTACTCCTGCAATCACAAAAAACTTGTTCAATATGCTCTTTTTGTGGGTAGCCAATTCTTATTGATTTACGATTACCTTTATTTTCTTTGGAGGTTCTTCGGAAGGAAGCAACCCTCTTTTCATTGCTTTTTCACGGATACTGGACTCCATTTTCATTTGCATTAAGGTGGTCTTTGTATCTATGTATTCGGCATTCAACGACCGTTTCTTTTTATTGAGATCCGCAATCTTGATGACTTTTTTATCTGCACTATGCGAACTTGAGATCATCACTAGAAGAAGCACCACCACAAACAATATGATGCGCCAGTTTCTGTAGGACTTTTCGTCCGTCAAAAAACTACCTCTCAAAAAATCGTAAACCCCCTTCTTTACTTTTGACATTAGTTGCTCAGTGTTGCGATTCTTAATTTTGCGCTTCTCGCTCGATTGTTGCGAGCAATCTCTTCATCGGTTGGCACTATGAGTCCGCCCATTTTTTTCATTGGAACAGAAAAATTCCCGTAGATATCTTTCTCCGGCTCTCCTTGAAACAGTCCTGTACGAATGAATCGTTTCACCAAACGATCCTCTAGAGAGTGATAAGAGATTACCGCTAAGCGTCCGTCTGACTTCAATAATTCCGGAATCTGTAGTAAGAATTCCTTTAACACTTCCATCTCTTGGTTGACCTCTATTCGTAAGGCTTGAAATATCTGCGCAAGAATCTTATTCTTTCGTTTGGCAGGAAGAAACTTTTGAAGAATCCCGGTCAATTCAAAACTCGAATTGATTAGTTGGTTTTTTCTTGCATTTACAATGGCACTTGCAATACCTCGCGAACTCCTCAATTCGCCATATTGATAAAAGATATTCGCCAAATCTTCCTCAGCATAGGTATTCAGTATTTCTTTAGCCGATAGTTGGTCGTTTTGATTCATGCGCATATCAAGCACTGCATCGAAACGCGTTGAAAACCCTCTTTCGGGACTATCAAATTGAAAGGAAGAAACACCTAAATCTGCCAAGATTCCGTCTACTTTGGTTACCTGATGAAAACGCAAGAACCTTTTGATAAATCTGAAATTCTCGGGTATCAAAACAAAACGCTCATCATCAATGACATTGCGTTGCGCGTCTTTATCCTGATCAAATCCGAATAATTTCCCGTTAGGTCCTAAATGTTTTAAAATTTCTCTTGAATGACCACCCCCACCAAAAGTTACATCCACATAAAC
>CAYFJL010000378.1:0-2352 GCA_964343335.1 uncultured Polaribacter sp.
TCTTGCGAAAGCCATCGCCGCCTATCTTAGTACTAGGGATTTTGTTGTTTACGGAACGAGTCGCAAACCGAAAGCTGAGCAAGTAGATGGCTATCGAATGATTGCCCTTGATGTGTTGAACAAAGATTCCATTTCAAAAGCCGTAAATCTTGTTGTTGAAAAAGAAGGCCGACTTGATATTCTCATAAACAATGCTGGTATGGGAATTACTGGTCCGATTGAGGACACACCAACTGATGAAATGCGTCGCGTTTTTGAAACCAATTTCTTTGGGGCTGTGGATGTGATCAAAGCTGTCCTTCCGCAAATGCGGAGACAGAAAGCCGGACTCGTAATCAACGTGACATCCATTGCAGGATATATGGGATTACCATACCGAGGCGTTTACTCAGCTACTAAAAGTGCCTTTGCCATGGTGACCGAGTCATTGGGGATGGAGGTCAAAGAATTCGGAATTGATGTTGTGTCTGTGGCACCTGGTGACTTTGCCACCAATATTGCTGCAGGAAGGTTTCATACCCCCGTGTTTGAGGATTCAGCCTACAAAGAAAAATATCAATTGAACTTGGATTTGATGGATTCTCATGTAGACTCCGGAATGAACCCAGATGTGCTAGCCAAGAAAGTGTATTCCATCATTCAGTCTAAGAATCGTAAGGTGCATTACAAGGTAGGAGGGTTTATGGAGAAATTCTCTATAGTGTTGAAACGAGTACTTCCAGACCGGATTTACGAGAAACTCTTAATGAATCACTACAAGTTGTAATTAATTCACTTGAATGTGCTCAAAAGGCACATTGTGTAGGTATTTGTCAAGCACGTTCAAACGACAATCGGTAGAACTAAATCGAAATCCTATATATCCATAATACAATTCGCCATTAATGGTCATGCTCACCAAATAGTAATCAGGTAAATTATTGTTTAGAATTTCGGAATAGGTTAAGTTGTTGTTTAAGAATAAGTTGTATTCCTCATAAGGCGCTTCAAACTCATAGAAAATATCCAAAGCATTCTTCACGCCACCAAAGTATTGTTGCGTGTTTTGTGAAGAAAAAGGAGGCTCAAAAACTACGAAATAAGGCTCTTGATTACGAATAGGTGAAAGAATTTCGTTGTTGTTGCTATTGGATTTCAGAACCACCTTGTATTCATTATAGGTAGGTTTGTTGCCGGCATCTTCAATGGTTTCGATATCAAAGCTAAAATCTGCTACTCCGTCTGAATTCAAATCGATTTCAATCGGTAACTTCTGGCCGATACAGTCTATAAAAGATACTGGTGTGTTGGGAACTTTTGCTTCCAATCGAGTTCTAAATTTCCGCGAGTAAGTTCTTTTGTCATGCGGATCGATGTAGGTTACAAAGCCAGAAACCAGTTCATTTTCCATCCAATCTTGAATGCCGAAATCCAACACTTCGGCTTCTGTAATGTTGGTAGTATCAAAATTTTTTCCATCGTAATACTTAAAAACCCGATCAATTTCCAAACAATCATTCTTTTCAAACACGAAGAATAAGGTCTCCGTTTCACCATTGCTATCCACAACTTCCGAAAAGCTCACTTCCACCGAAGTATCTGTGAATGTACCTTGCCAATAGATCGGATTATTAAGGCTATTTACTGCAATAGAATCACCCGGAAAAATGGTGATGTCAGGAACCGGACAACTTGATGAATTGGTCGGATTGTCTTCATCAGGAACAACAGTTTCATTACCACATGAATAATACAAGAGGCTAAACAAAATAAATATACAAAGAAGTCTTTTCATTCGAACGAAGCAAAAATAACAAGTGTCAAACAGAATTTTAATAACTCATAGAAAGATTCAAATGTTTTTTCTAAAATATTTAAGCATAGCTAATTATATTTGGACCTTAAAAAACTACCACATGAAATTTTTTATTGATACTGCAAACTTAGATCAAATCAAAGAAGCCCAAGCTCTTGGGATTTTAGACGGTGTAACTACCAATCCGTCTTTAATGGCCAAAGAGGGAATTACAGGAGAAGAAAATATCATCAATCACTACAAAACCATTTGTGAAATTGTTGATGGTGATGTTTCTGCTGAGGTGATTTCTACCGATTTTGAAGGAATGGTGAGAGAAGGAGAAGCTTTGGCTGCTTTGAATCCGCAAATCGTTGTGAAACTACCAATGATTGCTGATGGTGTAAAAGCTTGTAAGTATTTTTCTGATAGAGGAATTAAGACCAATGTTACCTTGGTGTTTTCAGCGGGTCAAGCATTGTTAGCTGCAAAGGCAGGAGCGACTTACGTATCTCCATTTATTGGTCGTTTGGATGATATTTCTACTGACGGATTGAATTTGATTGCAGAAATCAGAA
>CAYFJL010000379.1:0-2342 GCA_964343335.1 uncultured Polaribacter sp.
TAAGTCTATTGAATCTTGCTTAGAAGTGAATTTTGTTTTTTTTAACAATTCCTCTCTGGTAAAGGGAAGTTTTAACATAATGTTTTCCGCAGGCTGCCAAATAGAGTCGTTAAAATCAAAGGATTTAAAGCTTAATTGACGTCTTGCCAAATCTTCTGTATCCTCAATATCCTCGGACTTAAATAGCTTGATAAAGTCTTTTTTACTGATGATATTGTCCTCAAAATGTAGGTATTTGATTTTCACCAATTCCTCATTCAACTTAAAGTTCTCTTTGCTTGACTCATAAAAGGTGGCAATTTCACCTTCCAAAATGATGGTATCCAATCGTTGCTGAATCAATTTTGTCTTGTAATTGTTGATGAGTAAGCTCGATTGATAATCATTTACCAATTCGCGAATATTATCTAGCTCCTCTTGTGAGATATTGGTTTGAGACTTCTCCAATAGAATCTGATTGATGGCCCAATCGTTGATGTAGTTCGTCACAAAAATGGCACTGTCGGAGCTACTGATGTTTTGAGGTAAAATCTGCTCAATATCTTTTCGAAAAAGCTTGCTGGTATTGACGATCGCTACAATATCTGCCGAGTTCTCCTCCACTTCTGGCAAGTTCAACTTGTCACAAGAAGCAAGGGTTGTAAAAATCAGAACTATTGTAAGTAATCTCATGATACTATTTGTAAGATTTGATCAGCTTCTTCAACTGTTTTTTATCGATGGTAATGGTACTTTTCTTGCGTAAATCTGCAATCCAAACCGAATCAAGGTAATTCTGATAATCGTTCATCACCTTGCCTTTAATCGCATTTAAAGGCTTCGATTTGTACTTCACCATATTGTTGTTGTAATAGGTTTTTAAGCCTAAAGTATCCTTAGAAGATTTATCCCAAACTTTGCGCTGCATGAGTTCAAACAATAGCAAACCATCTTTGTATTCTCTTAAGGTATTTGCGTAAGCAGGTTCAGACTTCTCAAGGTTCTCTTTGTAATAATTAATTACTTCTTGATCTTTAAAATCGCGATACAAATCCAGTAAAGAACGATTTCTAAATCTTTTCGCGTAGTTTACGAAGGCACTCACTTTCACAGAAAAATCATTGATTCGGAACAACTCTTGTTCCAATTGATCTTTACCCACATTATTTGCAGTTCCCGCTTCCAAGATGGATTGTAGATTTGCACTTTCTGAAATCGTGTATCTATCCTTTAATTTTTCAATCACTGCCTTTTCCGACAATTTTGCAATCGGACTGCGCATCAATTTGTTTTTTAATTCGGGCTGAAGCTCTGCAAACGACTTGATGGGGTGTTTTTTCTTTAATTGAACAATGTGCCACCCATATCGAGTTTGAAAGGGTTTGGAATATTGCCCCTCTTTTTCAATAGCAAAAGCAGCATCTTCAAAAGGCTTCACCATCATTCCGGAGCCAAATCTTCGCAAAAGACCACCTTTCATCTTCGTAGTAGTATCCTCAGAATATTCTTGGGCCATATGCTTAAACCGTTGGTTTTGTTCCAATTTACCATAGACCATATCGATTTTCTTTTTGGACTCGACAGTGTTCCCTTTGATTAGAATATGAGCTACTTCCAACTCTCCTCTCGATTCACGCAGTGTATCTACCTTTACGATATGGTACCCAAAACGCGTTCTAAACGGTTTACTCACCTGTCCTACTTCGGTATTGTAGGCCGCATCCTCAAAAGCATACACCATACGGAATGCTGAGAAATACCCAAGATTCCCTTTGTTTGGCTGAATGCCTCTTTTTAAATCTCCTTTGGCAGATGGATCTTCGGAAGTTTCCACCGCAACTCTTTCAAAATCTTCACCCCCTACAATTCGATCTCTAATGGAAGAAATTTTTTGAAAAGCTTGTAAGGTATCTTTCGGAGTTGCACTTTCTGACAAACGAATTAAAATGTGCTTCGCCTTTACCTCGTATTTTGTTCTGTAGTAAGCGTCTTTGATGAGCTCAGCGGTTCTACTGGAATCCTGCAGATAGGGAATCGCCAATTGTTTTTTATACCCCTCAATTTCTTTCTGATAATTGGGAAGCGTGTCTAGTTTGATGCGATAGGCTTCAGCAACCTTCAATTTGTAATTGATAAACAAATCTAGATTTTTGGACACGTCACGCCCTTCAGCATTATCGATCGCATCAAGGTTTCTTTCGTAAATATTTTTAAACGCTTTAACGGTGATGACCTTATTATTGACTGTTGCCAAAACTTTGTCTTTCTTTTGTCCGAAAGTGATTTGTATTGAAAACAATACGATCAAAAAAACAATTAACTTCTTCATAATTACAACGAAATTACTCCTTCAACTTTTTCAG
>CAYFJL010000380.1:0-2321 GCA_964343335.1 uncultured Polaribacter sp.
TAAGATATACAGCAGAAAGAGATGGTATTCTTGAAGTTTTTGAAAAACTAAATGCCAAAATCTTTACCAATGCTTGTGGACCATGTATTGGTCAATGGGCTAGGTATTCGGATCCGAAGAATGCTCCAAAAAACAGTATTGTTCATTCTTTTAATAGAAACTTTGCAAAAAGAGCAGATGGTAACCCAAATACACATGCCTTTGTAGCGTCTCCTGAATTGACAGCTGCGATCGCGATTGCAGGTAGATTGGACTTTAACCCAATTACTGATGCATTAGTCAATGAAAATGGTGAAGAAGTAATGCTAGACGAGCCAACCGGATGGGAATTACCTCCAAAAGGATTCGATGTTAAGGATAATGGTTACTTAGCGCCAATGGAAGACGGCAGTGGAGTACAGGTTACTGTGAAGGATGATTCAGAAAGACTTCAATTATTAACTCCTTTTACTCCATTAGGAACCGAAATCAAAGGAGCTAAGTTGTTAATCAAAGCATTCGGTAAGTGTACTACAGATCACATCTCTATGGCGGGGCCATGGTTGCGATTCAGAGGCCATTTGGATAACATTGCAAATAATACTTTAATTGGTGCGGTTAACGCTTTCAATCAAAAGACAAACTTTGTAAAGAACCAATTGACTGGTGAATACGATGCAGTTCCTGCTACCCAAAGAGCTTACAAAGCTGAGGGAATTAAAACGATTGTAGTTGGTGACCATAATTACGGTGAAGGATCTTCCAGAGAGCATGCAGCCATGCAACCAAGACATTTGGGTGTAGCGGCCGTATTGGTGAAATCTTTCGCGAGAATTCACGAAACAAACTTGAAGAAGCAAGGAATGTTAGGTTTGACATTTGCCAATGAAAGTGATTACGATTTAATCCAGGAAGATGACACCTTCAACTTCTTAGATTTAGATCAGTTTGCTCCAGGAAAACCATTAACTATTGAAGTAGTTCATGCGGATGGAAGCAAAAATGTTGTTATGGCAAATCATACCTATAACAATAATCAAATTGAGTGGTTCAGAGAAGGATCTGCTTTAAATTTGATTAAAAAACAGAACGCATAAAATCGTACAAATACTAATCAACTCCTGAAGCAATTCAGGAGTTTTTCTTTTTCTATGAACAAGCTCTTATTTGAAGGTGTACTTCCCATTGATAATAATATCTCCATTGAAAGTTATTGCGGAATTGACTTATCAGGAAACAATAAAGATCTAGATTTATTTGACACCACTTCTTCTTCGCAGTGGGAGGAATATGTCAATGCTCACTTGAAAGAAAATGGCGCCAAGGTGGCTTTTGGAGGATATTTAGAAGTGAGGAACCTTTATGATCGCAGTGAGTATTTTCAAGCTGTAGATGAAGCCTCAAAAAGAAATATTCATCTCGGAATAGATTTTTGGTGTGAAGCAGGAACGAATGTTTGTGCAATTTTAGATGGTAAAATTCATAGTTTTAGGGATAACACCAACTATGGGGATTATGGTCCGACCATTATCCTAGAACATGAAGACAAGGGAATGACTTTTTATTCACTTTATGGTCATTTGTCGTTCGCATCTTTAAACGGAATTGCAGTTGGTGACGCTGTCAGAAAGGGACAACCTTTTGCTAAATTGGGCGATTCGTCGGTAAATGGAGATTATGCACCCCATCTTCACTTTCAGATTATTAAGGATTTACAAGGAAACTATGGCGATTATCCCGGAGTTTGTTCAATATCCACATTATCATTCTTTAAAGAAAATTGCCCGAATCCAATGAATTTTATCAAAAAAAAATGCCTGAAGCTACTATAAAAGTAGGCATTCAGGCACCAACTAACCAACAGTTATCTTAAAGTGATTTCAGTGTTACAGGTAATGTATACTGAGCTCTTACTTTTAATCCTTTCGTATCAATTTTTTTGTAGTTCAATCTACTCTTTACGTAGTTACTAAATTCAAAACTTTCAGAGTTAACCGATAATACTACGATTTCATTTTGAGCTGTCACAGTGAATACGACTTCTGCTTTTGAACTTTCATCAATGGTAAATGGCGCTTGACTTCCTAACATTGAAATGATTTCTGATCTTAAGTTTTGGGTTTTTTCGATTGGTGGAGTTTCTTCGGCGTAAGAAGAAAATACTGTAGCAAAACTAATTGCGAAAATGGCGATGATTGATTTTAGATTTTTCATGATAAAATAATTATTAATGTTAAACGTGTTCACTTAAAGAGACGTCCGTTTTCTAAAAATGTTTCACTTAAAATCTAGTTTAATAAAAACTTAACGTTATTTAACTTTAATTAAGAGTAGTTAAGAAA
>CAYFJL010000381.1:0-2308 GCA_964343335.1 uncultured Polaribacter sp.
TCTAGTTTAATAAAAACTTAACGTTATTTAACTTTAATTAAGAGTAGTTAAGAAAAATAGGCGGGAAGCCCTGATTTCTAGGCTTTTTCGACCAATTCGAGTTTATTAGTAGTGGTCTTCGTAGTAAATACTCCAAAGTTGATAAGCACTTTATTTTTTTGAATTTCTTCAATGGTACCAACCGCTTTGGAGTCGATCAGACGAACGCGATCATTAATTTTAAAGACATAACTCGCTTTCTTTTCAGCAATGATGACTTCCTTCTCCTTTTTTTCCTTACGAAGTTTTACCACATCTTTTAGAACAGCTTTTTCAGTCGCTTTGATCTTCTCTTGTTCTAATTTCTTCTGATTAACTTCTTTTCTTTTGGCAACTTTTGATTTGGTTGGCTTCGGATTCTTCTTTGCGAATTTTACTTTTTCTGCAGCAACCCAAGCATTGAAATCACCAATAAGTTTCTTTTTATTATTGGTTTGAAAATAGTTATTGAATAGTTCATTCAATTTGCGTCCAAGTGTAAGCATCTTTTGATTCTTATCATAGAGCTGTACAAAATCGTCCAACTTTTCTTGAATCTTTTGTTCCTTTTCCTTCAAGGCTTCCTTGATCTTTTCACCTTCGGATTTCTGCTTTTCTAAAGAATCAGTGCTTTTTTGTAGTCGGTTTCTTTCTTTTTGGAGTTTCGATATGGTTTTATCCAATCTTACTTTTCCTCCTTCAACTCTTTTCTTTGCCTGATTGATTAATCGGAAAGGTATCCCGTTCTTCTGAGCCACTTCAAAGGTGAAGGAACTACCTGCTTGTCCGATATGCAGTTTGTACATCGGTTCTAAGGTTCGCTCATTGAATTGCATGTTTGCATTGGTCACATTCGGTAACTCATTCGCCAAAACTTTCAAATTGGAATAATGAGTAGTTATAATTCCGTATGATTCTTTTGAATAAAATTCTTCCAAGAAAATTTCTGCCAAGGCACCTCCTAGTTCTGGATCAGATCCCGTACCGAATTCATCAATCAGAAACAAGGTTCTTTCGTTACACTTTTGAAGAAAATTACGCATGTTCTTCAATCGATAGCTATAGGTACTAAGTTGATTTTCAATTGACTGATTGTCTCCAATGTCCGTTAAGATAGATTTGAATAGGGTAGTGCTACTATTTTCATCAACAGGGATTAGAAAGCCAGATTGAAGCATCAATTGCAATAAGCCAACTGTTTTTAGTGTGATACTTTTTCCACCAGCATTCGGTCCAGAAATCACAATGATTTGTTGCTTTTTGTCTAGATATATGTCCTGATCAACCGTTTTTAACTTCAAGCCGTTATTCTTCCGATACAACAATGGATGGAAAGCTTTTTTGAAATTGATGGTTTTTTCATCTGTAATCTCAGGCAGAATGGCATTTAATTCTTTTGCATAATTGGCTTTTGCACCAATACAATCTAAATGCGTTAAATATTCAACGTAATCCTCAAGCAATTCAGAATACGGACGCAAGGTGTCTGCCAAACCACGAAGGATGGCAATAATCTCTTGCTTCTCATCATACAAAAGGTTATTGTATTCATTGCTATACCGTAAGGTTTCTTTAGGAGCAATATATACGATGTTACCAGATTTAGAAGAACCTAAAACATTACCATTTACCTTTCTTCGGTACATGGCGGTCACGGCGAGTACTCGCTGGTTATTGATGACAGTTTCTCGGATATCATCCAAATATCCTGCAGAATTTGCTTTGGATAAGGCGCTATTGAAACTCTGATTGATCTTTCCACGAACATAGGTCAAATCCTTTCGGATTTGCTTCAAAAGTTTAGAAGCATCATTCCTAATTTCTCCGTTAGGTTCAATAATAGCGTGAATTTCCTTCGGAATGATTGTGGTGTATTCAATCTTATCTGATAAGGCAAAGAGTTTGGGGAAAAGCTCATGAAACTTCTTAAAAAACTTCTTTAAAAGGTTAACAGTCGTCGCTATTTGAGCAATTTTTAAAAATTGATCACTTTCAATAAAGCTGTTTTCAATTTTTAATTTTTTGACAGCACTAGTGATATCATCAAATCCGTGATTGGGAATGCGATTTTCGTTTTCGAAAGATGCTAGATATTCATCAACACATTTTAGTTCAAAAAGTAATTGAGACTTGGATTCAAAAGGTTTTGTGGCATCAATTCTGGCCTTTCCCAAGGATGTATGACAAAACTCTTTCACCTGCTGCAATACAACAGGATATTCAAGGTCTTGAAGTGCTTTATCGGAAATTCTTACTGCCAAAATGGTATCTTTGAAAGATGCAAAAATAC
>CAYFJL010000382.1:0-2278 GCA_964343335.1 uncultured Polaribacter sp.
CAACGCCCCAACGGTTCCATCGCCAAGGAGACCAAGCCCAATTATTCCAACCCCAGTTGTTCCATCCCCAACCCCAGTCGTTGAAGCCCCAGTTCCAAGGTCCAAAGGCATTTCCGTACCAAAATGGATCCGGATTTAAATTGATGTTTACAACGGTTTGTTCGCCCCCATATCCCCAAGGCTGATTGCCATTGGAGTCTAGATTATTTTGA
Organism: uncultured Polaribacter sp.; assembly: GCA_964343335.1. Classification (GTDB taxonomy): domain Bacteria; phylum Bacteroidota; class Bacteroidia; order Flavobacteriales; family Flavobacteriaceae; genus Polaribacter. The sequence continues at coordinate 213 of CAYFJL010000382.1, forward strand.
TTGATGGTGTCGTAAGAACGATAATCATTTACATCTGTAAAAATTTCATCGGTTTCTATAGCTTCCAACTCTGAAAGCCTTCTTGAAAAGTAATTGTCTTCGTATTCTTTGTAATCGTCATCATTATTAACTACAACAACTTTCTTTGGGGTTTCTTTCTTTACCCAAACTTCGTCGCTATAAATACCGTCATCATTCATGACGTTTTGGTACGATCCGCATGAAATCAATACCAAACTCATAAGGCTCAAAAAGCCTAATCTCACTTTCAATCTGCTCGTTATATTGTTTGATTTCATATCTAATTGTTTTAATTGTTCGACAACTTTTTTATTTAGACCTCATACTTGGTCAATCGTTATTTTGTAGTAGTTTTGTCAACTCTATCGGTAACGTAAAAGTTCCTTGCTATAAAAATAACAATATTTATGCCAAACTCTTAGTGTATGAGTAAGAAGTTAACTAGTAGATCGGAAGATTATTCGAAATGGTACAATGAATTGGTGATCAAGGCAGATCTTGCCGAAACATCAGCAGTTAGAGGATGTATGGTTATTAAGCCTTATGGATATGCTATTTGGGAGAAGATGCAACAGCAATTGGATACCATGTTTAAAGAAACAGGTCATCAGAATGCATACTTCCCCTTATTTGTTCCTAAAAGTTTGTTTGAAGCCGAGGAAAAGAATGCCGAAGGGTTTGCGAAAGAATGTGCTGTGGTTACACATTACAGACTTCAGAACGATCCGGAAAAGGAAGGGAAACTTCGTGTGGATCCTGAAGCCCGACTAGAGGAAGAGTTGGTAGTTCGTCCGACTTCCGAAGCCATTATTTGGAATACCTTTAGAGGATGGATTCAGTCTTATAGAGATCTGCCTCTTTTGATCAATCAATGGGCCAATGTAGTTCGTTGGGAGATGAGAACTCGTTTGTTCTTAAGAACTGCTGAATTTTTATGGCAAGAGGGGCATACGGCACATACGACCGAAGCAGAAGCCATTGCAGAAGCAAAGCAAATGCAAGAAGTATATGCAACTTTTGCTGAACAATACATGGCCATGCCTGTTGTGCGCGGTGCAAAAACAGAGAGTGAACGATTTGCGGGTGCTTTAGAGACCTACACCATCGAAGCCCTGATGCAAGACGGGAAAGCCCTTCAAGCGGGAACTAGTCATTTCTTAGGTCAGAATTTTGCCAATGCCTTTGATGTAAAGTTTACCTCAAAAGAAGGGAAGCAAGAATATGTTTGGGCGACGTCTTGGGGAGTATCTACCCGATTGATTGGTGGATTAATCATGACACATTCTGATGATAGTGGATTGGTATTGCCTCCAAAGTTAGCACCAATTCAAGTGGTGATCGTTCCTATCTATAAAGGTGAAGAGCAACTTAATTTAATCTCTGAAAAATTAGATCCGATTATTTCTTCATTGAAAGAAAGCGGAATTTCGGTGAAGTTTGACGACAGAGATACGCTAAGACCAGGTGCAAAGTTTGCAGAGTATGAGTTGAAAGGAGTGCCGGTTCGAATTGCCATGGGTAAAAGAGATTTAGAAAACGGAACTCTTGAAGTAGCTCGTAGAGATACATTTGAAAAACAGATTGTAAAGAGAGAAGAGGTGGTTGAAGTTGTAAAAGATTTGCTGATTCAGATTCAAGAAAATCTATACAATCGTGCCATCGATTATCGATCCGAACACACCACTACGGTTGATAATTTCGAAGATTTTAAAAATGCCATCAAAGAAAGAGGCGGATTTGTATCTGCGCACTGGGATGGAACGGCTGAGACCGAAGATAAAATTAAGGAATTAACGAAAGCTACAATTCGTTGTATTCCTAATGATAGTAAGCTTGAAGAGGGAGTTTGTGTGTTGACAGGCAAGCCTTCAAAGCAACGAGTTCTATTTGCAAAAGCATACTAGAAAAAAATATTGAATAATGTTGTAGATATATAAAAACGTTGTATATTTGCATCCGCATAAAAACGCATGGTCCGTTCGTCTAGGGGTTAGGACGCCAGGTTTTCATCCTGGTAACACGGGTTCGATTCCCGTACGGACTAC
>CAYFJL010000383.1:0-2277 GCA_964343335.1 uncultured Polaribacter sp.
AAGGAGTTATCCGTGCCTTTTCCGATCTTAATACTGAATCCGTCAATTTCTTGAGTATAGGAGCCTGGAGTAAGGAAACTGGTCATTTTCTTTTCTTGTATGTCCCAAATGATAGAATGCCATTTATAGTTGGCTCTCGGAATAACATAATTGGAAAAATAAAACGTTCCTAAAGCGATGAGAACAACAATGACAGTGAGTGGTCGAAGAATTCGGTAGATAGAAAGTCCACTCGATTTTAATGCGGTTAACTCATTTGTTTCACCTAAATTTCCCATTACGATCAGCGAGGAAAGTAAAATGGCTAAGGGTAATGCAAGAGGCAAAAGACTCGCAGAAACATAGAACAATAACTCGATGATGATACTTGTTTCTAAACCTTTACCCATAAGGTCATCAATGTATTTCCACAAGAACTGCATGACCAGCATAAACATGGAAATAAAAAAGGTCGCCGCAAAAGGACCCATGAATGACTTTATGTAAAATACGCTGAGCTTTTTCAAAACCGTTAAATCACGTTTGCGAATGTACTTATTTAGATTCAAACGTAGAGTCAGGTTGATTATTGAATTAATTGACAATTTAACTCTAATTCCAACTTTTTGATTTTTATATTTGTTTGAAGAGTTATGAAGACAATTGTATTATTCATTTTAATATTGGTTTCTTTCCAAATTGCGGCTCAGAAAAAAGAGCATGAACAAAGGGTTGACAAAGACAGTGTTCCTGAAAAAGCTTTGAAATTTGTTGAGCAGATCAAGATAGATATGAAACATCCGAGATGGTATAAAGAGAATACATCTGGTAAAAGAAGTTATGAAATAAAATTCGTTCATGATCACCAATTGCATAGTGTTGAATTTAATGAAGTTGGGCTCATCGAGGATATAGAAGTAATGATCAAAAAAAGGAAGTTGAAGCCGGAGGTTCTTCGGACAATAAACAATTCTTTAGATGAGAATTATGATAAGTTCAAGATCGTTAAGATCCAAAAACAATTCTCTTCAGAAAAGGAAGATGATCTCATTAAAATACTGAATCAAGGTATCTCAGAGGACGTAGTAGTGAAATATGAAATAGAGTTTGAGGCCAAGCAGAACGGAAGTTGGAAAATGTATGAAGGTACGTTTACGAAAGATGGCCAATTGGAGTCCAAACGGGAAATAGTAATAAGATCAACTGAAAACCTGAATTACTAGTGAGATCGGCAATTGGAATATTAGTTGCTTTGACCATAAGTTTTGCGAGTCATTCTCAGCGAACGTATGTTGGTTTTTTTCCTGAAGCAGCCGTGTCTAAGAAAGTTGGAGAATCCTGGAAACTGACAGGGAAAATTGAGTCTCAGCATATTTTGTTCTCAAATGATGCTATTTCTAATAATGAATGGGGCTACGAACAAGATAGAACAGACTTGCAATTTTTCGTAGCTCGAAACTTAACTTTAAGAACTAAAGGCGCTGTGGGATATCAATACAGAATAGAAGGTAGCGGTAAAAACTCTCATAGAACGATTCAACAGATAGGGTGGCTTTCAAATTTTCGAAATTATCGTTTAGGTCACAGGGTAAGAGCAGATCAAACCTTTTTCGATGAAGGAGTGAGTTGGAGAATGAGGTATCGAATATCCTCAGATATCCCAATTAATGGTCAAGTTCTTGATCCAGGTGAGAATTATTTAATAGCTTCAAATGAGTTAATAGCTGAATATTTTGAATCAGAGATAAATCTGGAAAACCGTTTGGTTGCTGGAATTGGATGGTACTTTAAGAATAAACACAAACTTGAATTATCAATAGATTACAGATTGGATCCAATTGTAAGTTCACCTCAACGCAATCGGATTTGGACGAAAGTTAGTTTTTATTTGAATTTGTAGAACTTTTACAGTCAGGATTTAAATTCTAAACTCAGAACCCTAAACTCTAAACTTAATACATGTGGAGCCCCGATAAATCGAGGGCTCTCACAAATGCTACGCAATCAAAGATTGCTTGATTTGTGGAGCTGGAGGGGTTCGAACCCTCGTCCAAACAATGAAACGATTAGCTTTCTACATGTTTAGTTCGCGATTGTTTTTTCGATCATGGAACGGACACGAACACCCTAACCATGACTTATCTTCATCAAATTTCGCGATACGACAGAAGCCGGCGCATCACTAGTTCCAAATTGTTGATTTCTCGTGACCCGGATCTCAAGGAACAGGAGACCTGGCGAGAAACTCGTCCCTCTTACTGTTCTTCGGAGTGGATTAAGCATAACCTCTATCGACTA
>CAYFJL010000384.1:0-2276 GCA_964343335.1 uncultured Polaribacter sp.
AATATATTTTGAGATTATTTTAACCAATGGGTTGTATTTTCGATGGTTTATAACGTTCCTCAGCTACAAAATCGCTGCTGATCCTTAAATTTAACGATAATATTTAAAGAGGATTGATTGAGCTGAGGATGATTCATCATTCGAAGCGCAATCGTAGCAGTGTTTTGTAGGTGGTGTTGTAAAACGTTATTTTATTCTTTCTATACTTTTTATTAATTCAATATTTCTTAACTCAATCCATGTTAACATGTGTTCTACTGAACTATATCGAGCAGCACTGTTTGTATACCATTCTTTCTGTTCAAAGTATTCCTCCATTTCCCCTCCGTATTGGAATTGATAATGATATCGGGCATATATCTCATTTCGCATTATTTTTAAATCCTCCTTAGAGAATGATGCAACGTAGACACTATCAAGAACAGTGAGCGACGCTTCAGGATATTTCCCGTTGTAAATATTGGATAAATTCTCCTGTCGTTTGACACCTATTTCATATTTGTACCCTGGCCAAATACTCCAAGAATCATATACTTTAATTCCGTGATATATGGTGTCAGATTTGAATGTTATAAACTCTCCATGATATTGGTCAGAGTAAAACTTACCACCCCGAATTTTCACTCCACTTAAGGTTATAAATTCTGAATTAGTCCTAATTTCAGAAGAGTCAGCGTCCCCGGATTCTAAAGCATAACCGCCTTGGGTCCAATGATCAGGGTAATGGATTTGAGCACAGACGTTTGTGTCGTCTACAATTATGATTAAATAGTTACCATCATTAGGCTGGAAAATGTACCTATCAGAATACTTAGAAATAGAATCTTCAACCCATGGATTAACAGTCGATTCATCAACTTCGTGATCTCTTAACAACTGCCCTTTACAAGTCATTGAAAAGAATAAAAGTAGAACTAACGATATAGAATTTAAATGGTTCATTCAATGTTTTACAACGTTCAGGGCTATGAAACCTCTGCCGTTCTTTAAAGTTAATGATAATTTTAAAGGCGAACGATTGAGCTAGGATGATTTATTATCCGAAGCGCAATCGTGGCAGTGTTTTATAGGCTTTGTTACCAGCATTCTATTCAAATATTGTTATACGCTTCCTAAACTTAAAAACCTTATTGTCTAGTATCAGTTTACGTGGGTTTTTAATATCTATTACTTCCCCTGGGTATGCTAGTTGCTGTGTCGGGTGAAGGGAGTCACGTGAATTTTGCGACACAATAATCTTGTCATGTTCGACCTCATATGGTATGTGAACTTCAAACCCCATAATTGATACATTATTGACAAAATAAAGAGTACTATCACCAGTAAACGCAATAATTTGAGTATGTCCTCCTTTAAATCTGTGCACGTACTCTCCGTCTCTCCGAATATCAGCCGTCTTACAGCCTGTTAGAGAAATAAGAATAGCGCACAATAATATTTGAATACTCATTCTCATCGAGTCCTATCGTCATTGCTGGTAACGTTTTTAGCTACGCCTTCGCGCCGCTAACACGAATGTACGAAAAAGGCGTGAGGTGTAGGTATTAATAGCGACTACCTTTTCTTTTCTTAATTACCAAACCAAGTAGTATTATATTTAGTAAAATAGATAATCCAATCGTTATATTTTTAGTTGAAGGATCATTTGAGTCATTGTCTACGTTTAATCCTTCATCTGAATTTTCAACGGCTTTAAGATCAAAATTTGAGCTCTCTTTTTTCAAGTTTCTTAGTTTGACATAATCAGATATCCATAACTCTATACCTTTGGCCCTTCTACTTAACATATCTTTCACATACTTCAAGCTATCTGCAATATTGCCTTTAGATGATTCTGGAAATGGTGTTATAATTCCTTCTGCTTTGTTCAGAGGTAATGAATGAAGACAACCGTTTATGTTTATAGTGGAATCATTTTTCATGTTGGCATAAACTATCCAAAGACCTTTTTCAGTAGGATATACAGAGCAGTTATTAAAAGCTTCACCCCAAATGAGACGCCGTTCATAGTCTCCTTTAAAAACCTCATTTATTTTGAATTTAAATTTTTCTCCATATTTAGCCTCTAACAATTCTCCAGTAAATACAAGGTCAGAATACTTGACACCTATTTCAACAGCACTGTCCCTTGAGACTTCATAACACTCACACGAATAAGTAAAAAAATGAAAATTCAGAATTGTTAGAAATAAAAAGATCTTTTTTGTCATAGTGGTTGTTGCTAACGTTCCACAGCTAAAAAATCGCTGCTATCCTTAAAATTAAGCAATAATTTG
>CAYFJL010000385.1:0-2272 GCA_964343335.1 uncultured Polaribacter sp.
AAGTACCCACAGCCAATCCTGGTAAAGGAAAGGCCATGATTTTAACCAAAAAAGTAATTTGTATGGAACTACAGATTAATGACTCGATTTTAGTAAAAAACTACATTGCTGGAGACGAAAAGGCTCTAGAAATACTGATCAACAGGCACAACCAACGAATTTCCAGTTTTATTTATTCCAAAGTATTGGATAGGGATGTGGCCGAAGACATTTTCCAAGACACCTTCATCAAGGTGATTAAAACCCTAAAAAGAGGCTCTTATAGCGAAGAAGGTAAGTTTTTGCCTTGGGTAATGCGAATTGCCCATAATTTGATCATCGATCACTTCCGTAAGAACAAAAGGATGCCAAAATTTGAGGGAAGTGATGATTTCAACATCTTCTCCGTGATCAAGGATGAAAAGTTGAATGTAGAAAAACAGATCATCAAAGACCAAATCGAAAATGATTTGACCCTTTTGATAGACGAATTGCCAGAAGACCAGCGAGAAGTCTTGATCATGCGTATCTACAAGGATATGAGTTTTAAGGAAATCTCCGAAAACACTGGTGTTAGCATCAATACTGCCTTGGGAAGGATGCGCTATGCACTTATCAACCTCAGAAAAATTGTAGATCGTAAGAATATCGTTTTGACGAATTAATTTAACACTTCGTCGAAACCAACAATATTTCAATTCTAGCGGCGTTATCTATTTGAAACATTTATGCTAGAATATGGAAAACATTTACTCTGAAGAACAAAAATCCGTAAAAACGGTAAAAGCGAGTCAGAAAACAGTTGATTTCTTACTTAGCTTTTCAAAATCGATTCATGTAGTTGACTACAAAAAACACCAGTTTGAAGTAACATTGAATTAATTTAAGGATCAAACTGACGAAAAGAGCCGCAATTAGCGGCTCTTTTTGTTTTTATGATATTCGTTGATTACCGATTTCCGGCCAATGGTCTTGGTAATAATGTCCTTTTCCAAGTCCCAGCCCCTAGCAGGTGAATACTCCCTTCCATACCAAATGATCTGTAGGTGCAAGCGATTCCAGATTTCTTCCGGGAAAAGTCGTTTGGCATCACGCTCCGTCTGCACTACATTTTTACCATTGCTAAAGCCCCATCGGTACATGAGCCTGTGGATGTGGGTATCCACGGGAAATGCAGGAATGCCAAAAGCTTGCGATACTACTACACTTGCTGTTTTGTGTCCCACCGCAGGCAGTTCCTCCAATAAAGCAATGTCGCGAGGAACTTCGCCATTGTATTTTTCAATGAGTATTTTGGAAAGGCCGTAGATTCCTTTCGATTTCATCGGTGAAAGACCAACTGGTTTTATGATTTCCCGAATCTCCTCCTCCGAAAGTTTTACCATATCAAACGGGTTGTCCGCTTTTTCAAATAAGAGTGGGGTAATCTGGTTTACCCTTACATCCGTACTCTGGGCAGACAATAATACGGCAATCAACAAGGTATATGGGTCCTTGTGGTCCAACGGAATTGGGATGGTAGGGTAGAGTTCATCCAAGGTTTTGATGGTAAAATCAACCTTTTCTTGTTTGGTCATATTTGTTTAACTTTGATTGCGTAAATATTAAACAACAAACTTAATAACAACGCACATGAATATGTTAAAAGTAGGAGATAAAGTACCTGATTTTTCCGCAAAAGACCAAGACGGGAACACAATTAATCTAAGCGATTACAAAGGGAAAAAGCTTGTGGTGTTTTTCTATCCCAAGGCAAATACTCCTGGCTGTACCGCAGAAGCCTGTAATCTACGCGACAATTACAAGGAACTGCAAGCTCAGGGTTACGAATTACTGGGCGTGAGTGCCGATTCGGAGAAAAAACAATCCAATTTTAAGGAGAAGTACGATTTCCCCTTTCCTTTATTGGCGGATGAAGATCATACGGTGATCAATGCCTTTGGGGTTTGGGGACCAAAAAAGTTTATGGGAAAGGAGTACGATGGTATCCACCGAACCACTTTTATTGTGGATGGCAATGGGGTTGTGGAAAACGTGATCGAGAAAGTAAAGACCAAAGACCACGCAGCACAGATTTTGGCATAGGCTTTAAAAATGTATCAAATTAAAAATGCTATCTAAAAAGCTGTTTATCTGTCAGTTCGAGCGCAATCGAGAACTTAAGACACATTGATGATTAATGGGTTTTGACTAGGTTAGACCTGACAATTTAAAGTAAAAAAGGCGCTACCATCAGCGCCTTTTTTACTTTATTCCTTCTCTTCCAGAACCTTTCGGGTAAACAGGTCCTTTT
>CAYFJL010000386.1:0-2249 GCA_964343335.1 uncultured Polaribacter sp.
AGCAAAAGAAATCTGGGATAAAATAAAAAGTGAATAATATGACAACTTCTAAATTCGATATTGCAGACTACTTAGATAGTGAAGAAATGGTAGCCGAGTATTTAAATACTGTTCTTGAAGAAGGTGATACTTCTGATTTAGTAATTGCAATTGGACATATTGCGAAAGCCATTGGTATGACTAAAATTGCTGATAGAACAGGAATGAGTAGACCTAGTCTTTATAAGGCATTTTCAGATGGTTCTAAACCACAATTTGGGACGATAATGAAAGTTCTAAAAGCGATTGGAGGTCAAATAAATGTAAAACCTCTGTCTACATAAAAAGGAAATAACTAACCAAAACAATGGCTAAGATTCAATATGACATGAAACTTTAATAAAAGTCAACCAACATCGTAATAGCTGATTCCTATTACAAGAAAATCCATATGGGTTAAATATACTTGTTCAGGTAATAACCCCTTTTAATTGCGGGCAATGGTGATTGATGAGGTTCGAATTGTTGCTCGATAAACAGAAAATATTCACCAAAAAAAGCGGCTAATTTTAGGGGTTTTGTAACTTTATATTATGAAAAAAATAGAACACCTAGGGATTGCTGTGAAAGACATTGAAAAGTCCAATGCAGTATTTGCATCTTTATTTGGAAAAGAACATTACAAGATAGAAGAGGTTGAATCTGAAGGCGTAAAAACCTCCTTTTTTATGTGTGGCCCTAACAAAATTGAATTGTTAGAGGCAACCAAACCCGATAGTCCTATCGCAAAATTTATTGAGAAAAAAGGTGAAGGCATTCATCACATTGCTTTTGCGGTAGATGATATATACGCAGAAATAGAGCGCCTTAAAGGGGAAGGGTTTATCGTATTGAACGAAACGCCTAAAAAAGGAGCCGACAACAAAATCATCGCATTTTTACATCCCAAAACTACCAACGGAGTTCTGATTGAGCTTTGTCAGGATGCTGAATAACTTTAACATAGATATAGTAAAGCTTCTATCCACGAGTTAGCGCAATTTGATATCTTGCTAGCCGTTAACAAACTATGAGCAACAAACTAGATAAATACCAACGACGCAGACTTTTGTCATCCTATTTTTCCGTGGTGATTAGTATCGCACTCGTACTTTTTATGGTAGGTATCTTAGGCCTTGTATTGCTCAAATCGACAACGGTAGCCAATCGCGTAAAAGAGAAGGTAGCCTTTACTTTGTTCTTAAAAGATGAGGTAACCAATGCTCAAATCAATTCCTTCAAAACTTCCTTAGCTGAAGAAGAGTTTACGCGACGCTTGATTTATACAAGCAAATCCCAGGCGGCTAAGAAATACAGCAAAGAATTGGGAGAAGATTTCTTAACATTTTTAGGGAAGAATCCACTTAAAAACGGCATCGATATCTACCTGAAAGCAGCATATGTAACTCCACAAAGCATGCAAGATTTGGAAGAACGTTTTCTTAAAAATGCCTTTGTAGCCGACGTTTCTTACGACAAACCCTTGATCAATCTGCTTACTGAAAACATACAACGGATGAGCTTTTGGCTGTTGGTGGTGAGTTCCTTTTTTGGGTTCATCGCCATTTTATTGATCAACAGTTCTATTCGATTATCCATTTACGCAAAGCGATTCAATATTAAAACCATGCAAATGGTAGGAGCTACCAAAAGCTTTATTCGAAGACCCTTCATTTGGAGAAGTATTAGACTCGGCTTTATTGGAGCCTTCTTAGCATTGATTGGAGTTGCCATAGTGGTCTATTACATCGACCAATACGCGCCTAGCTTGTACATTTTAAAAGATTACCAAACCTTGGGATATCTAGTAGGCGGAATTCTACTTGTTTCCTTGCTCATTACTTGGTTAAGTACTTTTTTTGCCACGCAACGCTTCTTAAATTTGCAAACCGACGAACTTTATTACTAGATTATGGAAAAAGACAGCCAAAACAAGCCACAGTTTCTCTTCGGAAAGAACAATTACATCATCATGCTGATTGGATTGGTAACCATAGCCCTTGGCTTCATCCTGATGGCAGGAGGGGGAAGCGACAATCCAGAAGTTTTTAATGAAGAAATTTATAGTTGGCGACGCATTCGATTGGCACCAACCCTAGTAATTATTGGTTTTGCTATTGAAATTTATGCTATTTTAGTCAAACCAAAAACCTAGTTATGAATAGTATTGAGGCGGTTGTTCTGGGGATTATCCAAGGACTTACCGAGTTTCTTCCAGTTTCTTCAAGCGG
>CAYFJL010000387.1:0-2241 GCA_964343335.1 uncultured Polaribacter sp.
CCCCATTCTCAATAATCTTTAGCGTTTTGGGTTGTAAACCCATCAGCTTTTTAATGGCTGAAGAGGTATTGGATTTTGCATTTTCTTCCAAGAGTTTCCCCAAGGAAATAAAGGTTATAATGACAGTAGCCGCCTCATAATAGACGTGAGGCTCGATACCACGGCTCAACCAAAATTCAGGAAAAAAGGTGTTGAAAATACTAAACAAAAATGCAATTCCGGTACTCAAGGCCACCAAGGTATCCATATTCGCCTTACCGTGTTTCGCTTGCTTGAAAGCATTGACAAAAAAGCTACGCCCAAACCAAAACAGAATAGGGAAAGCCAATAGTAAAGAAATCCACTTACCTGGTTCCCATTGCATAAAAAACATTCCTAATACAAAAATTGGAAGCGTAAGAATGGCTGACCAAATAGTGCGATTTTTTATTTCTTGATAGTGCTTTTGCTGCAGTTCTTGTTGTACTTCCGACGGATTCTCCGCATCAATGATAATATCATAGCCCACTTCGCGAAGTGCATTTTGAAGTTGATTAGGACTCAACTCTTTGTCGTACTCTACAAGAACAGAGCTATTGGCAAAATTTACGCTTGCATCAAAAACGCCTTCCGTATGTTTTAATACAGATTCAACGCTTGCTGCACACGATGCGCAGGTCATTCCTGTAACCGGGAATGATTCTTTTATTCCTTGTTTATGGCTCTTTTCTTTGGTTTCAAATATGTTAATTGTCTCCATAACCCTATTTTGATTTGTCATTTACAAAATTCAGAAAATAGCCTGAAGAACTTGTTATGGAATATGCCGAAAAAGTTGTAGAATTAGTTTATTCACCTTTATTATTTTTTAATCCTATATCCTTTAATTTGAATCACTTCTTCTATTTCATTGACGCTTGTTTTTGTGCTATCAAATTTAATTTCAGAAGTCCCTTTAATGTAAGAAGTATTGATTTCTAGAATTCCATCTAATTTTTTCACTGAATAATTGATATTTTCTTCACAACCAGTACATACCATCCCTTCAATAGAAAGCTTTATAGATTGAATATCTGTTTGGTTTACAATTACAGCATTGTTTCCTATGGATTTGTGAAACAATTGGGGATAATACGAAACCAATGTCATTATCACCACAAACAATGCAACCAACCACACATAGAATTTTGATTTAAAAAATGATGGTTTATCAGTTTCACAGTTGCCACAATCAGCCTTCTTCTTTTTGTAAACTTGATAAAAAGCAAAGCCCAAGGACAAAAAAGCAATTGCCAACAAATAAGGTTTTAAAGCGATGAGCCAAGAGAAATACACTGAGCTACCACTAATACCTGCGACACCTGTCAGCAATAGTGGTCCCCAACAGCAAAGCTTTAGGGAAACTGCTGAAAATACAGCAGTCCCCATAGATGCTTTTTTGTTAAATTGAACTATTCCCATCTCTAACAGCTTCCTATTCCTGCATTAGTCAAAGCATCTTTTGCTATTGCGATGTTTGTACAGCAGTCTAATAGTTTTCCATTAACAGCAATTGCAGGAACTCTTTTAACTCCATATTCCTTCATTTTTGAAATACAGATTTTACTTTCGCATTGCTCGGATAAGTTATGAAGTATAATTTCGCAGTCTTTTCCTGCTGTCTCTTTTACCAATTGTACCACAGGCTCGCATACTGGACATCCTGCCGTAAATATTTCGATTTGTCGTTTCATCTTATTTGAAGTTTAAATTATTAATACCACAAAGATGAGAACGGAAGGTAGGGGGTAACCTAATTTTTTTTAGTCTTTTTTTTCGTTGTAGTCTTTTAACCTGTTTTCTATGGTTTGGATTTCTTTCAATTTATCAGTCAAATCAGACAATTCCAAGTTTGGAAATTCACTTTTTAAATATTCAATTTTATCTTCATTGCCGCAGTTTCCAGGGCAAGAGTCCACTGCGTTTACGATTCCAATGGCAAGTGCCTTACGGTATACTTCATCCAACAGCAGGTAATGTGCGTTTTGGATACCTTTGTCAATGGATTTGAATTGAATATTTATTTGTTCAGGGTCTTTTCCTTCATCAAGCATTTTTACAATGCCATTTATCTGGCCACTTAATGTTTTCAGTCTGGTTTTTATATCTGAAATTAAGTCAGATGGTAATTTATGTCTTTCTTTTTTCATATCAGAAATTCTAACTTGCACAACAACTCAATTTAGAAACATCTTTTCCAAAAGTAATTGCTGCTAATTTGAT
>CAYFJL010000388.1:0-2231 GCA_964343335.1 uncultured Polaribacter sp.
TGTGTCAAATTATTGTGTCCAAAATTATTCTGATACTATGAATTCTCTCCAAAAACAAAACTTGGTGTTAAAAGGAATGATTATTGGTCTAATCGAATTGCTCAAAGTTCAATCACCTGAAGAATTTCTTTCTTTACAGAGTCACAGTCAACGTTTGTACAAAGATATGTCACTCGGGGTTTTACTGAGTGAAAAAGACGTATTTTTCAAGTGTATTGTCCGTGATTGGGTCCCCATTTGCCCTCTTTTTGAATTTCGTGGCTTTTGTTACAAACGCAAACTCACAGCGCTTACTGGAGGACTGTATTTTGAGGTGCTCGAGTACTGCACAAAATTCCACTCAAAACCACCCCTTTTAGCTCATTGTGGCAATCCTCTATTATATTTCACTTAATCATTTTAACCCCATCAATATGGTACATTCATTGCTCTAGCTTTATTTAAGGACTCTCATAGTCATCAGACCCAGAGAAACATTATTTCGGTAGCATTTATTATATTATTACTCACAAACGTTTTCTTTCCGTTTTTCGACTTTTATTCAATAATTATGCCCATTAACCATAACTTCAAACACTCTACATCAGTTTTCCTCAGTGTAGCGAGTGTGGCACCCTTATTTTTCACCCCTAATTTGAAAACCCTAGTTGTGAAATTGGTTCCATTTTGACTTTCAAAACGACTCCAAATATTCGAAAACATTTTACTTTGATACTTCCCAGAAGGATTTGAGACTATTTTTAAATGTCATTCTTCTATGAAAAAATATATTTTTTTTGTCGGTACTCCAAATTGTGATATCCCTTTATTTTTTTTTCAATTATAGGAACCTTCAATTAGTGCAAAAGTGCCTCAATTTTATATTAACAGTATCTAGAACTCATTTGAAAGTATAATATCTCTCTTTCTCAACAACTTGGGATATAAGTCAAAGAGAAAAGTTGGTCATGACGTCACCAGAAAAGTTTCACTTTTTTTCAATTTTCCTGTTATTTGTCATTTCTTTTTCAAGTTTCCATGTCTAATATAAGCCTTCACTTCTATCCACTCATTTTTATACGAATCTTCATCACAGTTTCAGATTTTCAATCTCGACAATCTCGAATCCAATCTGGGATTTGAAGTCACCCGTACCAACCACAGTGGTACCCATTCATACTTCCGTTGTACTGGAAGTCTTGTTTGCACAGACAATTGTGGATTTTCTGCTCCGAAAATCAAATCCACTTCCTTAAAAGACTTTCATGTCACTTCGGATGGCAGTCGTCACAAACTTGATTTTCTTCCGTGCCCTGTCACCCTACGGGTTACTAAACAGTATACAGTTGATCTTTTCCCCATTTTCATGGTGCAGGTCCAGGAACACCACAACCATCAAGTATTACCAGTGGTTCAAAATAGTGCCGACACTTGTGAAAATTCCGGTATTCTTAACTTCTTAAACGCCCCTAGTGAAAATTTGGTACTATCTCCGCCATCATTAGAACCTCTTTTTGTTTTCGACCCAAAATTGGCTAATATGGATCGTGTTAAGTATCGGACAATGAGAGATTTTCAGCAGCGCTTCCATTGTAAGCCAAATCAATTTTCTGTGTTGAAAACCCTCGCCCAACAGTTCTCTCTTCAATATTCTCTTATTTCCACCGAGAACAACGATATTTTGATTGCGTTGGGTCATGAGGCTTTTTCTCACACAGTTGATGCGATAAGTCGAAATTCTCTCCTTTCCGCGGATGTTGCACATAACGTCTGTCAATCTAATATTTCAAAATATCATCTGTGGTCTATATTGACTTATTCTCACAAAATTGGGCGTGCTCTGCCTTTCCATCAATTTTTGCTCCCAAATCTCACCATTCTGACCCATTGTCACGTATGGAGACATTGCCTCAGATACCATCAGATGGTGGAATTCAACAATATAACCTCAGATTTACCCTCTTCTACCCCAACTAATTCTCCTCGGGTACACACATCAGAGTTTCTTTCATTCGATTTGGCTTTATCTCACCTTAACGCCAAATTAACCCCTGCCGCCCTTGCGGAACTCGATCGCTCGTTATCAATGAATTCATCAATGAATGGCGTTAATACACAGACTCCCGGCCATTCCCCTTTCTTGCAAGCATCACCGGCAAGACTTATAAATTCTGAATTTCGAATTTCTCGTTCAGTTTCCTATCAACTTACCGATGCCTCTCAAAAAATATCTCATATTGTTCTCTCAATAC
>CAYFJL010000389.1:0-2230 GCA_964343335.1 uncultured Polaribacter sp.
TGATTTACTATGCAGCTATGATCTCACATCGGGGACTTATTCGCATCTTCCTTAAATCTCATGTGTAAAATTGACCAAATAAATCCATAACGTCTGTCTTCTGCGATGTCTTCTATCGAAAAATTACTTTCAGCTACCAACTCCGAGATATTTCTGTTACATTCGTTTACTAATTTAGAGTATGGTGTTTTTCTAAAGTTTAGGTTCCCATTCAATATATCTATTTTAAGTTTTCTATATGCTTTGCTAATTCTCTTCTTTTGTTCAATTGACAAATTGAATTCATTTTCAAAATTTCTAGCTGCTCTATCTGAAAACTCCAGCTTTTTAGCCGTGGTATTAATGCCAAATGTGTTCAAGTAATGGTCAATTCCCGCGACAGCTACTTCCCAAAAATCCAAATTGTTATCTCGGATTAACTGTATTATTTTTATACAATAAAAACTCTCTATTGAGAATATTTTTTCACAGAATTCTAGATTTACAATCCCACAATATCGCTTAACTTCTCCCATATAAGGAGAGAATAAGTATCTAGATATCAAACCTTCTTCCAGCAAATAACTAGAAAAATATGATATCTTTTGTATAAGCGTGGTTTTGTCTTGGATAAAATTAAAGCGAATTCTCAAGTGCGAACCAGTCTCGTCGTTATATCGTATAAAGAAGAATCTATCGGAAAGCTGTTCTTTTTTAATATCGTCAAAAAATCTGCTAACTTTAAATAGTATGTTTGCTTGTTCGAATACATCACTATATATTTTAATGTTTATCCAATTCGACTGCTTAATTCCTATCGGATTAATCTCATCTTTTAAGTTACTGTAGTGTTGTTGATTGGTTGATTTTATCGGGATCTGAATTTCATGTTTGTAATTCCCACATGGATTTTTTATTGCTGAGTTAATTTTTTCTTCAAATGAGTCTTCTAAAATAAGTGTTTTAACTTTCAAGCAAACTTTGATCAATTCCTCTACCATCCAGTCTATTGACATATCAACTGGGAAAGTTTTATCACCTTGTTTTACAACGAAACGACTACGACATTTTATTTCTTTTAACTTTTCATCCAGTGCCGACTTTCTTTGTATAGTAGACTTTTTTCTTTTAATGTTTGTAATGGCTGTTTCATTTAAATACCATGACGGTCTTGATACTATAAACTTTTTAAACCGTAGTCCTGGTAAATACGGTTGGTCTGGAAAGTTGTTTCTTAGGGATAGGGACCGTATCTGAGGATATTGGTTTATTATCAGATTTAAAAAGCGGTATAAAGGCATATTATTCTTAGATTGAAAACTGTGTGCGTTGCTCATCACTGGCTTCAGATACTCACCAGATTTCTTACACCTTAGATAAACTATTCCTGATTTTACTGTTACCAATAGGTCGCTAATTTTATATCTACATGTATTATGTTTATTGCCGGCTCTAATTCCAAGTTCCCTTGGTCCTATATATGTGCGTGCGCACACATTGTCTAAATCTGATTGTGAAAGGTGCACAACATCTATAAAGTCTGTTGAATCATTTGCATTCTGAATAGACTGTTTGAGTACTGGCAACTCTTTTAAAAATCGACCCATGATTCGCCGTGGCTCCTGGCAGCCAATACCTTTTATCTCGTATACATTTTCTTCATTTTCTTGTTGTATGTTGAGCCATAGTACAATTGGTTGGTTGATACGCTTCCAATTATCGTTTTTCTTATAGTTTTGTTCATTCACTTCAAGCTGAATATATTTAGTACTAGTGCTGAAGTATGGAACATGTTTTAACAGATCATATCGATGCTGATTAGTCGTAAACCCTGTTAATTTTAGAATTGCAGCTGGTTCATTTATGGCGTCATTTATACCTAACTTCACAAGTTGTTCTGAAACAAGCGAGAGAGGAACATCATATTCTCCAAATTTCTCAGTGAAGTATTTTATAAATGTTTTTATTTCTGAAGGTTCTGGCAGTATTTCAGTTAAGGATTCTAAGTTTCTGATAAGTAGGTCGATATCCTCTACATTTAATAGTTGATTTGGTTGTTCAAAAAACAAGTCTCCTTTGAGTGGATTCTCAAACGTCGTTGTTTCGGGCTTTTTATCAGCAAGAAGGTGTCTAATAGAGTTTTCAATTTTGCTAGCAATTTTTTCTATTCCATAAAACCCTGGTCTTGAGCCTTTATTTAGGGAAACTGCGAATAAGCCCCGCAATTTAGTTCTTGAACCAGCCTTCGCGT
>CAYFJL010000390.1:0-2223 GCA_964343335.1 uncultured Polaribacter sp.
AAGATATCCAAAACCGTTTTCTAAAATCCTTGACCATCATTTTATGGTGGTCGTGCCCCATTTGTCCATGAGCGGGGTTATGGCCCGAATGGTCTCCACTTCCGTGATCCATTTTAGAATGGTCTTCTTTTTGGTGTTGCTTTTTGGAGGAGTCCATCTTAGCATGGTCATGGTTACTGTGATCCATTTTTGAGTGATCCATCTTAGAATGGTCCATTTTTTTGTTCTTGTGCTCTTTGTGATTGTCCATAGTATTCTATTTAAGGGTTATCGTAATTTTTTTCTCATTTCTTCCGAGATGTTCTCGGCATATACTCCGTAAGCATCTACCAAGATGCCTTTAACTCCGTTTTTGGAAGATATGGCATATAAAACGCTATTGTCATCTGTACTGCTCATACCTTCAAAACGATAGATTTCATCGACTTTAAACTCTTCAGGTTTGATTTCGATTTTAAGCGAGGCACATTCCAAACACGTAGGTTTTAGGTTAAAATCGTAACCATAGCCTCTTTGTTTTAAATCGTTAATTGCTTCTGAAAGTGTATCGTAATTCTTCATTTTGTTTTAGTTATAAGTCATTGTAAAATAACTGCCATCTGCCTCTGTGAATTTTTGAAAGGTCAACAAACCGTTATCGCTCAACTTTTCTACTACATCATAATCAAGTTGTTTGATGCGAATACCCAACGCATAGGCTTTAATATTAATTTTTGACTCGATTTCTATGTTTGCCTTATCAGTTTTCAATTGGCGGTCATATATTCTAATAAGGCTTTTAGAACCAAAAAAGTTCAGTAAGCCGGAATCAAAACTCATCTCTAGTTCAATCTCTTTGAGATTGTTCAAATCGTATAACTCTTTAAAATCTGCCGAGGTAGTATTGATTTCTGTTTCTTTAGCTTTGGGTTTTGCAAACGGAAATGCCATTACCATAACACTTGCTTCAGCAGGTTTGCAACGATAGGTCGTCGTGTACTTTTCTTCTGATTGCCCTTTATCATCAAACAATTGAGTAATCACCTCAATCTGATAATACCCATTTTCTTCAATTATTTTTCCTGCCTCAAAAATTTGCTTGTTTAGTAATTTACCATCTTTGTTAAAATTTTCACGCACTACCGTTCTGCCTGAAATCTGCTTAATAAGCATTTCGGTTTGTCCGTACATCGAGAGATGGAATAGGATAAAAAATGGTATGTACCATTGTTTTGTCATATATGATGCATTAATTCTTTGACTTCCCTGGCGATGGCATCGCTTAAATCGATGCTATTCGATTGATGGGGGATGGTGTTGCAGGTAATGATATCCTTGACATGGGCATCCCAGAGATCTTGATAGGCATTCCCTGAAAATACGGCATGAATGCCGATACAAATGGCGGGTTTCATGCCTGCATTTTTTAGATGTTCGGTTGTCTCGATCATGGTACGGGCCGTAGAGATGATGTCGTCCACCAAAACAGGGGTTGCGTCCTTAAATTTGTCTACTTCAGGCACCGAGACTTCAACATCACGGTCACCATGGCGAGTCTTTTGTAAGACCGTAAATGGTGCTTCCGCTTTTTCTGCCACATCTGCAACCCACTGCTCGCTTTCGGAATCGGGACCGATCAGTACCGGATTATGGATATTTTCCTTGATGTATTTTGAGATTTCGTCAGCGGCGTGGATGACCCTGTTCGGAATGCTATATACTTCGCCCAACGAATGTATTCTATGCAAATGGGGATCAACGGTTGTAATCGTATCAGCAAAACCGGAAATCAGCTTTCCGAAGAACGTTGAGGTCACACCTTCGCCCTCATTAAATATTTTATCTTGTCGCATATACGCCAAGTAGGGTGCTACCAAACAGGTACACTCAGCACCAAGGGATTTTGCCGTTTGGCTTAAAAAATAGAGTGGTAATAGTTTTTCATCAGGGTCGTGTAGCGTACAGACCAAGACAACACATTTATCTTTTACGTCAGACAGTATGCGTGTATAGGATTCACCGTCGGGAAATTTTCTTATGTTGCATTCCCCGATTTCCGCTTTCATTTTTTTAGCCAACAACTCGGTGAGTTCCTGGTTTCCGGGAAGACTGAATAATATAGTTTTCATTTTGTTATTTATTTAATGGTTATGATATCGTTATGGCGATTTTTGTATTCTAAAGCATAATTTAGCTCACCCTGCGATTCTGCAAAAAGCGTGTATAGTAAGCCGTCTTTTTCAA
>CAYFJL010000391.1:0-2220 GCA_964343335.1 uncultured Polaribacter sp.
CTTTTAGAAAAATGGTGTTGGGTTAAGGGGATGTGCAACGGTTACTGGTGTTATAAACTGGTTTTGTTCTTATTAATTATACTCTTCGTAATTTTTCTACTCCTAATATAAAGAAAGACAATGGACACTATCAAAGTAGATATTGTGCCTATGATCCAAAAAGCCATATGAATACCTAAACCAGGCAATGCACAACCCTCTAAACTTTTAAATGAGACGTATAGTTTTGGGATTAGTGTAAAGTAAAGTGTAATAATAGTCAATGAAATGAGTGCTTGTGCTAGAAAATTGCGAGAGTTTTTCAAAAAATAAAAAAACACACTCTGCAAAACTGCTATAATTAATATGACTACTATTATCTCCACCCTTATTTAGTATCCGCAATAGTTTATAACGGTCTAAAATAAGCAAAGTAGCGCAAACCTTGAGCCCTATCGGCGCTGTTTTGTTTATTTGTTGTTATACATCTATCTTTTATCAGATGTTTTTCCTAAAGCCTTTGGTCATTCTATCTAATTCCTTTCTACTTATTTCTTTGTGTAACAAACCAACAGCGGAAAAACCGAATAAGTCAATAGATTCTTTTAATCCTAGTTTTTTGAGGTCAAAGTTGTCAAGGCTTTGAAACCGGTAATTTTTGAAAAAATATCTATAGAACGACTTATTTTGTATATCTATTTGACTTTCGTACATGAAGTATACAGTTTCACTTCTGGGTGAATCTAAACTAAGCAATGTATCACATAACAGATTTGGGTAAACCAAAACAGAATCTAAAGAATCCTTACCAATTTTTTTAAAGTTAAGATCAGTCTCTGTTAAAGTATCGTCATTTTGGATTAAGTAATACGGAACATGAATAAAATTCCATTCGTTATCAACGAAAAACATGAAAAAACTTGAGTCTGGTTTAGTATGAATACTAAAACTTATTTTATCGTGATGAACATCTTTTAAGTAAACCCCATCTCCATCACCCTGAATCTTTGTAATAGTGACGGTTTTGAATCTATATTGTCCTGGATGTCCTATGATTGTAACATAATTACTATCTGGGTAGTCATCTACGACATAAGCATCTTGAAGTCCATAATCATATACTAATGCATTATATTTAATAGAATTTCCACAGCTTACGAGAAAAACAGAAAGTGAAACCGTTATGAAACTTAAAATAAAATATTTATAAGAATTTGGTTGCTTCATAACTGCACATGATGTATAACGTTTCCTAGCTACGCCTTCGCGCCGCTACCACGAATGTACGTAAAAGGCGTGAAGTGTAGGTAGTGTTAAGTGTATTACTGTCGAATAAGCATATATCTATATTCAGAGTTATGCCTTAATACAATAAGATTAAAATTTAGTTTCGTGTTATTTAAAAATATTTCTAATTCATTATTTGCAAGTTCTATTTTCCCTAATTTTTCATCTTTATATTCCTTATAACTTAATGGGTCTCGAGAATAGAAAACAAATCTAAAAACTTCATTAGAGAGTCTGTTAACACTAAGCATATTGGGAGATAATCCCGAAGGATTGCCATAATTTTCGTATAGATAAATAGTATCTTGCTGAACTAAGTCTGAAAGTGAAATTCGTCCTGACAAATTATCAAAACTGCCCTTAACTAAATTTGCCTTATGCATTCTCCCTAGTTTATAAGTTATGATAGAATCTTCTTGAAAGTTGTCCTTATTCAGCCTTAATGAACTTGTCTGAAAGATGTAATCCTCAAATACTATATCAATTAAACAACCATATATTTTACTATCGGATAAAGGATTAAGTATCAATATGTTTACGTTAATCAACCCATTTTGATTTGAGTAATGAGTCTGAGAATTAACACCGCCCCTGTAGCGAATATCAACCGGTAAATTATTGATTGGATTGTTATTATCATCGACAAATTTAATATCAACATTGACGATTTCAGAATTTTGGCTTTTGACAGACTCGAAAGCGAATATTGAGATAAATATGAAAAGAGATATGATCCTCATTGTCGTGGTTTAGTATATTAACGTTTCCATGATTATTGGTTACTCTGCAATTACACTTAACGTTCTAAGCTAAAAAAATCGCTGCTATCCTTAAAATTAAGCAATAATTTGAAAGGGGAGTGATTGAGCTGAGGATGATTTATCATTCGAAGCGAGATTGTTGCAGTGTTTTTTAGGTGGTGTGCCTGTTGCACAACTTTGTGAATAAAGATAC
>CAYFJL010000392.1:0-2183 GCA_964343335.1 uncultured Polaribacter sp.
CTAAAGCAAAAGCAGTTAATACTACCACTGAGATCACTGAACCTATCATTTGAACAAAATTGATCAGGAAGGCAAATAAACCCCAGAATATTGGGAAACTTACATCAAAAGCATAACATGCAAGGCTAAATCCTACACCTGTAAATAAACTCAACAGGAATTTTACAACGATGAATTTAAAGATATCTTTCTCGATCTGTCTGAAGGTCTTTACCGATGCAAATCGCTGCTTGAAGATCAAAAGCTCCATAACTTTCTGAATATTCATGGACCCAGCTAATAGAAGGATCGTAAAGAAAATTGTCATCAATAACATACTGACGAACTTCCTGGCAAAGTTCAATCCTGAACCTACGTTACCAAACAAGTTTTCACTCACTTTTTCATTATTAAGAAAAGCGTGGAGGTCTGTTTCTCCTTCAGCAGGCTCAATTCCCATTACGTCAACAATTGGAGAAACCACATCATTTAATCTGCTGTCAAATTTTTCATAAAAATCCTCGTTGGCATTGGAAATCTCCTGACCTGATAGCTGTACAACTTCGTACGCCCCTTTCAAACCACCAGAAATAATGATGACGACCAGAATAATTCCCACAAAATTAGGAACCCCTTTCTTCATTAGCCACCTCATCATTGGCATAAAAACCAGTGATGCAAATAGCGCAAACACAAATGGAATGAAGATCATCGACAAGACGTTCAACAAATAAAGAATGAACGGAACAATGATGATCAACAAAAGTTTACGAATGGCTAATAACTCATTTCTCATAACACAATTTTTGGGATACCAATATTAAGAAATAAATACAAAAAAGGACGGTATTTTTAGTCCACTAATTGAAATTTATGTGAATTCCATCCAATAGGGTACTGGTAATATTGTATCTTTCGATTCAGATCAATAGATTAAATGAATTGAAGATCATTTATATTTCATACGATGGAATGACGGACAGTTTGGGGCAATCTCAAGTACTTCCCTATCTAACCGAACTCTCTAAAGAAGGTTGTAGTTTCCACATTGTAAGTTTGGAGAAGGAAGAAAAGTTCAAAAAACTTCGTTCTCATATACAAGACATCTGCGATGCGGCTGGGATCAATTGGCATCCTCTTCCATATCAGGATAAAATTCCTGTTTTTTCAGCTTTTTCCAATTTCAAGTCACTGAAAAAAAAGACGCTTGAATTACAACGCTATAATTCTTTCGATATAGCCCACTGCCGCAGCGACATCCCTGGATTAATCGGGCATTATTTACAACGTAATTTTGACGTGAAGTTTTTATTTGACATGCGGGGATTCTGGGCAGACGAACGTGTTGAAGGTGGTATTTGGAACAAATCAAATCCCATATTTAAATTTTTATATTCCTACTTCAAGACGAAGGAAACGATCCTTTTTCGCGAGGCTGATGCTATTGTTTCACTCACCGAAAAGGGGAAAGAAGTGATCTCAAATATGCCCGATTTCAAAAATGAAAAACTGGACATCTCTGTCATTCCGTGTTGCGTTGACCTCTATGCTTTCAGTTCAGAAGCGATCAATTCAGAACAGCAATCTGAACTTCGCAATTCTCTTGGAGTTTCAAATGAAACCACGGTATTAGGATATTTGGGTTCTATTGGAACCTGGTATATGCTAGATGAAATGTTGCAATTTTATGCCATTCAACGATCAAAAGAGCAGTCCTCAGTATTCTTATTTATTTCAGGGGAGAAAGAGCAAAACATTCAGGAAAAGGCAAAGAAATATGGTGTCCCGTTAAACGAGGTCATTGTTAAGTCTTGTTTACACAATGAAGTTCCACTTTACATTTCTCTTTTTGATTATTCCATTTTCTTTATTCGACCAACATTCTCTAAAAGCGCTTCTTCCCCGACGAAACAGGGTGAATTAATGGCGATGAAAATTCCTATTGTTTGTAATTCAGGCGTCGGAGATACTGATCTGATCCTTGATAAATATCAAGCAGGTAGTTCGTTATCTGAATTAAACAAAAACACATTCAGCAAATGGGAACGAAAAGACATGACGTTTGACCCTTCGAATTCTAGAAAAGGAGCTGAAGAATGGTTTAGCCTTGAAAAAGGCGCAAAAAACTATCTTTCTATTTATCAACGAATACTAAGTAAATAAGCACTTACTTAAAACTCCAGTCGAAAGAATCGATAGATCGA
>CAYFJL010000393.1:0-2176 GCA_964343335.1 uncultured Polaribacter sp.
CAGAAAAATTTAAAAAATGGAACCTAATTTTAGGTTGGTTCTCTTTTCTAGTTGCCCTAATTACTTACACCCTTACCCTTGAGCCTACCGTTAGTGCTTGGGATGTAGGGGAATATATTTCAACGGCAGTGAAACTAGAAGTTGGACATCCACCGGGAGCACCACTATTTCAAATGATGGGTGCCTTCTTCGCCATGTTTACAACCGATGTTTCTCAGATTGCTAAAATGGTAAACTTTATGTCGGCCTTGGCCAGTGCCTTTACCATACTTTTTATGTTCTGGACCATTACCAATTTGGCAATAAAACTCGCAACAAAAGGCGGAAGAGAGCTTTCTGAAGGAAAATACATTGCTATTCTCGGGAGTAGTTTGGTGGGTGCTTTAACCTATACCTTTTCCGACAGCTTTTGGTTTAGTGCGGTTGAAGGTGAGGTATATGCTATGTCCTCCTTTTTAATGGCTATCCTATTTTGGTTAGGTCTGAAATGGGAAAGCGAGATTCACACCTCTCGTGGAAACAAATGGTTGATTCTCATTAGTTTCATTGTTGGTTTGTCTTTCGGAGTCCATATCCTTTCATTGCTTGTGATTCCGTCTATCGTAATGCTCTATTTCTTTAAGACTTATAAGAACATCAACCTGAAAACAACGGCCATTGCATCAGTGGTTTCTGTATTGATACTAGCATTTGTATTCAAATTCTTATTCCCATTTACGCTTAAATTCTTTAGTGCATCGGAATTATTCTTTATCAATTCCATCGGATTGCCTTACAATTCAGGATCTATTATTGCCGCTATTATTTTGATCGCAGTCTTCTATTTCGGATTGAAAAAGACGCGTCAGAATAACAAAGTATTGGCCAATACCTTAATTCTTTCTGTGATGTTCATCATGATTGGATTCTCATCTTGGATGATGCTTCCCATCAGAGCAAATGCGAACACAACCATTAACGAAAATAATCCTTCAAGTGCTAGAGAATTACTAGCCTATTATGAACGTGAGCAATACGGTGATGCAAATGTGTTTTACGACACCTATTATTCGAATTCGTACAGTAGACAGCAAGATCCAGATCAGCCATACAAAGATGACAAACCGAAGTATGAAAAGAAGGGCGGGAAATATGTCATTGTCAATAAATACAAGAATGTAGTTCCGAATTGGTCTGACAAACACAAAGGCTTTATTCCTCGAATGGTAGATCCATCCAAAGAGAAAATGTACAAAGCCATTGCAGGTATCAAACCAAATAGCAAGCGTAGGCCAACTTTTGCTGAAAACATGAAATTCATGTTTAGCTTCCAGTTTGGATATATGTACGGAAGATACTTTATGTGGAACTTCGTTGGAAGACAGAATGATATTCAGGGCAACCTTGATATTTTCAACGGAAATTGGTTGAGCGGTGTGAAATTTATTGATGAAATGCGTCTTGGTTCTCAAGATAATCTGCCGACTCAGGTTTTAGAGAACAAAGGTCGAAATACCTACTATTTCCTTCCCTTAATCCTCGGACTCATCGGACTCTTGTATCACATCCGAAATGATAAGGAGAATTTTTATGCCTTGCTCATTTTCTTTGTATTCACGGGATTTGCCATCATCTTTTACACCAATCCGAAACCTTTTGAACCTCGAGAAAGAGACTATGCGGTGGTAGGAAGCTTCTACATATTTGCCATTTGGGTCGGATTAGGAGTTTATGCTTTGTATGAGTACCTGAAACATGTGGCGAATAAAAAAACCATTGCCATTACCGTTAGTGTTTTGTCATTGATTCTTGTTCCGAGTTTCATGGCTTCTGAAAATTGGGATGATCACGATCGATCCAATCGGTATACCACGCGTTTGAACGCACAGGCTTATTTAGAAAGCTGTGATCCGAATGCGATCATGTTTACCATTGGGGATAATGATACCTTCCCATTGTGGTACATGCAAGAAGTAGAAGGCATCCGAACGGATATTAAGTTGATCAATACAAGCCTATTTGCTACGGATTGGTATGTAGATCAAATGAAACGCAAAACGTACGATGCGGCACCTATTCCATCACAATTGACGCATGATCAATACAAATACGGAAGTTTGGATATTGCCTACTACATCGAACATCCCCGATTTAAAGACAGCGCTATTTCCATTCAAGATTTCATGCGTTGGATTCA
>CAYFJL010000394.1:0-2170 GCA_964343335.1 uncultured Polaribacter sp.
AAACTTGGTCATAGCCACTGCCTTGCAGGAGGTTGTTGGTTTCGATCAATCCACCAAGCAATGATTGCAAATCTTTTGCCTTTGCCGAGATATGATCAGGCATTGGAAGTAAGCTCTCACGGTCATGTTCACCGATAAACCCTTCGCCTTTGCGAACGCCCATGTGCTTCAATTTCTTGGTGCCGATTACAATATCCTGAAGACGCTCTATCTCTTCAATCGTCAACGGCTTTTTACCTGCCTGCCCAATGGCCTTGCCCCAATTTCTTGCCCTCATGTTCGGAGGATATTCCCCTTCGATGGCAAAGGATGCTTTCGAATCTTTTAGCAAAAGAAATGCGGCCGTCCTTCGTATCAAGTCTTTGTTTCTTCCCTTTAATCCTTTTTCCATGATCTCGGGAAATTTTGTAGAGGTGTAAGCCTCCAGTTTTTTGGTCTTGCGTATCATGGGGCAAAATTCCCTGGTACCGGGTAAATTATTCTTTACCCGATGTCGCGTGCTATTTTCAACCGGACCCACATATTGGTACTTAGGGTTTACAACTTCAAAATAGTTGCCGGTTTTTAAATCGGGGATGTCCAGCGTTTTATCGAAAAGCCATTCATATAGGAACCAGACCCTTCTGGAATATTGGCCCGTGGGCTCGTTCTGCATCATGCTCATTACAGGGGTATGACCCACGGCCAAAAAAAACTCTTTTAAAATGAGCAAATCAATACCTTCATACTTCAGCGCAAAAGTGAGATGGCCAATGGCACTATGCTCGGGCATGTACCGTTTTGCAAATACCTGCCATTGGGGAGTGTTGTATCGCTGTTGTTTTTCCGTTACAATGGCAAGTCGCTCCGGTAGCGGCAATTGTCTATTTCTTGTATCCTCGATAATTTGTAGCAGCCAACCATACCCAACCAAAATTCCTTCCTCTGGTAAAATCCTATCATGAAAAGTGGTTGTTTTTCGTGAAAATTGATTACTCATAATTACGTTTCATGAAATATAATTACAAATATAATATGAAAAATGATTATTGTTCGTGAAAAATAATTACTATTAATTAAATAGTATGAAAATTAATTATTTTCATTTTGGCATGAAACGCGTTACCGTAACTATAACACCATATTTTGTTCCCTTTTAATTTTAATGATCTCAAGTCTTCTTTTAGACCAAAACACTAGTTTTCGCATACCGCCATTTGCTTTCACGGTATCACAAAATGTGATACCGCGTTGTATTATAAATACGAAGATTTAGTGTGCGAATTATATTAGTGTTTTTTCGCCAATTCTTTCATCTACTTTCATCTTTTTTCATATTACAAAACCTAAGAATTTGTTTATATATTCGGGTATCTATGGAAGTAATCTGCATTCAAGAAAAAGCGTTTTATGCTCTGTTAGACAGGGTGTTTAAACATTTAGAAACTAAATTGGAAGAGCATAAAGCCAACCCCTGGATAGACGCTCAAGAGGTCATGGAAATACTTCGGATAAAATCGACTACCACTTTACAAAAAATGAGAGACAACCAGGAGATTAGATTTTCGCAACCTTCTAAACGGGTTATTCTCTACGATAGAAATTCTATCTATGAATATTTGGAGAAATACGTTATTGAACCTGAATGACTTTTTAGCTATCTCAATTCCGATGCATCTAAAAAATTATGAGTTCTGCTCTAAGTCCTTAGAATCATTAGAACATTTTATTAGCAATGACAAATAAATTTTCCTTACTGATGTTCAAGCGTAATCGCCAGTCACGTGCATACTCCCCCGAATCTGGTCCTTTGGGATCAAAGGGATTATAGGCCTCTTTGACTTGCTGAAGGGCATAGCCAACAAATGTTTTCATTCCCGGTTTATCGAAAAGCTGGGCCAGGAAACCCATTCTTTTGGTGGCCGCAATATTATTAATGGCCCGGCAGTAACGGATCATCTTCTTGGAAGACAACTTTGCCTCTGCAAATGCCCGGATCAATTCCGCATACCCACCGGAGTATTTGGGGAGATCGAAACAATCGACTAAGGTTTTCTCCACGTCCGTAATGGCGTACCTATGGTTGCCATACCCTTCTTTTTTGACACCATCCCTTTTCCGCTCGGCTATGGTCACGAACTTATAGGCTACACCGAAGATTTTTTTGTCCTTTTTTATTTTTGTGGTCTGC
>CAYFJL010000395.1:0-2170 GCA_964343335.1 uncultured Polaribacter sp.
TCTATCTTCAAAATCCTGCATCTGTTTTACAAGACTTTTCGCCAATTTACGTTCCTCATCATTTAGTATATCTTCTAATTGCTTTTCTAAAACAGAACGTATTTGCTGTTGCGCTTTATAAATTTCAAATATTTCTTGCAACTCCTCTTCAGACATTCCACTGCCATTACCTGAACCACCCTCTCCATTTCCTTCAGATTTACCATCACCTTTTCCGTTAGATTCGCCATGCTTTCCATTACCAGTTCTACCTTGATTGCCATCTGACGCGTCTCCATTCTTGCCATCACCATTTTTACCGGAATTTCCATTCTTGCCATCGCTATTTCCAGACTTAGCATCTCCTTCCATACCTGAACCTTGGTTCCCGTCTTCTTGTTTTCCATCATTACCAGCGCCCATCTTTTGACTAAGACCTTCTTGCTTTCTTATAATATCTGGAAGTTGAAAATCCTGGCCATTACCTTCTCCCTTCCCCGGGTTCATACTATCCTGCATATTATCCAGAACATTCACCAAATAATCCGCTAAAGAATTGGAGGCAGTTAGTGCATACTGTTGATAGCTTTTTGCTTGAAAAAGTTGGTTTTCGGCAATACTTTCCAAACCTTTGTCCATATTGTAATACACCTCTTCTACTTGTTCGTTCACAAAATCTGCAAGCTCTACTTGTCTTAATGAAAGTGCGAACAAACTATCATCTACATGGCTAAACAATTCTCTTAATTTCTTTTGTTCCCTTATACTATTAGAAAAACTATTTAAATCTCCCCTATCAAAATTCATGCGCTCCATTAAACCTTCTTGTTTAAAAGAAAATATTAAAAGGTTGTCTAATATTTGACGAAGCATATCTGCATCCTCCGCTACAGTTGAGCCACTATTTGAGGCAGAGAAAGACACTTTGTCGCCTAACTCTTTCATTTTAGCACCAACGCTACGCTGTTTAGATTTCAACTTACTACCAGATTGTTCGTCTAAATCACTCCCAACATTTTCATCCAAGTTATGCTTTTCAAACTCCTTTTTGATATCCTCCAAATCCTTATTAATCTCATCTAATTCGTCATGATCAACATCTAAATCAAAACCTTTTTTAAGGCTTTCGTTTTCTTTTAGTAATTCGGAAAATTGCTCCTTTATCGGAGAAAATTTATTCTTAATTGATTGTTGTGAAGATTCGTTATCCTTATCCACTAACTTTAACTTATATAGCAATTCTTGACGTTCTCCTAATTTATAGATTTCTTCTGCTAACTGCTTTGCCTTTTCAGCCACATAGTATCTCTTAGTTAATTCAACAATCTGTTCCAAGCTTCTTTTATTGGCTGCTTGGGATTTAGCCAACTTATCCAATTGCATTTGCAATTCTTCCTTATTTATTTTATCAGCTACCTTTTCTAGCTCTTCCAATAATTGCTGATTCTTTTTTGCAAGCATTTCTTGCCTTTCCAGTCTTTCCCGCAATAATTCATCCTTTTCATTTAGACTTTCTTTTAATTGGTTGGCAAATTTTTCCATTAACCGTTCTTGATCAAGCTGCTCCCGCAATTCTTTTCTAACCTCTTCTTTTTTATTAAATCCAAAATCTGTTTGGGTTTTAAATTCCTGATCCAATTGTTCTAATTGATCAATTATTTCCTCACGTTTCGAGATTTGTTCATTAATACCATCTGACAAACTCTTACTAGTTTCCAACAACCTATTCTCCAATTCTTGATTACTTAAAATGTTTGTTGTAAATATCTCAGAAGTAATGCTCTTACCACCCACTACACCATCATTATCCGTAACCTTAAAATAAAAACTGTATTCCTTACCCGGGCTTAAATTTAAACCCTGAGGAAAAGTATAATAAAACTGATTAGACCTGCCCAAATTCTTTTCCAGTATTAAACTAGATTCTTTGCTACCGTTGACCTCCTTATATACAATTTCAACTTTATTAATTCCATAATCATCCAGAACCTTACCCGAAAAAAACGATTCATTAGGAACCAAGCTATCTTGTTTACTAGTAACAGATATGCTAGGATACTCATCTTTAATTACATTTATTGTATACGGAATGTTTTCATATTCTTTAAGAGAAGCATTACCTAATTGAATTTGATAATCCAACCGATTAAAAATTCTTTTTTGGTACTTAAACTCATTACCTAAAGACATA
>CAYFJL010000396.1:0-2166 GCA_964343335.1 uncultured Polaribacter sp.
CAATTGCTTCTGGTACTTGAGTTCCCAAAAACATTTGACCGAAAGTGACGATAAAAATGAAAAAGACCAACCAGTAAAAGGTTCGATTTACCTGAATGTTCTTTTGTTGAGAAGGAGCGACCAAGCGAATCATATATAGTTGTATTCCAATGATGACCAGCGCTAACAACATGTGAATCGTAATCGTCCACGGAACAAGGTTAGTAGCAACGACTATAGAGCCAAACCAAGCTTGAAATGCCAAAACAATTAAGTTGACTGTTCCAAGAATTACCAGTTTTCGTTTTCTATACTTTAATATGATCCAAAGAAAGATTAGTAATACTCCATTTCCAGCTAAGAACCCTACCAGTCTGTTCACATATTCAGTCCAGGTTTTACCTGCATTGAAATCTTCCTCAATGTATACACTTGGATCATTCTTGATCTTCTCAGCAGTTTCAGAAAGACCTATCGAGTTAAGTAAAGAACAGAACTTCTCAACCTTTTTTCTTCTCTTTTCGCTATAAATCGATTTATAATCTTCAGGCAGCTCAGCTTTGTCAGTTGGCGGTACCCATTGCCCAAAACATTTAGGCCAGTCAGGACATCCCATACCACTACCTGTTATTCGCACAAAACTTCCTGCAATAACAACTAGATAGATCAAGATCAATGTGATCCAGTTGATACGAACAAACCATCGATTAAACTTCATAATAAGTATCTTTATTTGCGCTCAGCATTAGAACAAAAATACGGCGACAAAAGTAAATCAATTTCTCAACTCAGAATAGCTTTTGAAGAATTTTACAAATTGTCATTTTTTAAATGATTCATTGTTCCTTTTAAACATTTTGGCCCTGTTAAATTTGATATAAATTACTTCCATGAATTGAATTATAGTTTTTATCCGTGTATATTCGTGCAGCATACTAATACTATAAAACATGAAATTGAACCTATTCGTAATACTGTTCGCATTGGTTTATTCTATAAACTTTTCGGTGGCGCAACAAGATTCTGTGAAAATGGTTGTGGCAAAAAATGCTGATGTTGATTCTTCGGGGATTGATCCTAAAGCACAGGAAGCTTATAATGAAGGGATTTCAGCTTTTGAAGCTAAAAAGTACGACCAGGCTATTGCTAATTTTGAAGAGGCTCTTTCAATCGCTCCGGATTTCACTAAGGCTCAGAAGAATTTAGCTTATACCTATCTCTCAGCAGGTAAAAATGACAAAGCTGCTGAGGCCTTTCAAAAAATGACTAATGATGAAGAAAACGCTCATTTTGCATACTTTGAATTAGCTGTTTTGGCAACTAAAAAAGATAGCCTTGATCAAGCCATTCAGTATTATGGAGAAGCAATAAAAGCTAATCCTGCTGAATCGAAATACCATCATCAAAGGGGAATACAATATTTCAAAAAACAAGATTACGAATCTGCAGTAAAAGATTTTACTAAAGGTTTGGCGATAAACACAACTTCTGCAGAAATGTATAATGACAGGGGGAGTGCATTCCGAAAAATGAAGAAATTGGATCGGGCTGAAGCGGATTATAAAAAAGCGATTGCTAATGATCCTCGGTTTGTAGTAGCCTATAATAATTTGGGGAGTACCTTGCGAGAGGCAGGGCAACACGATCGAGCAATTAAAACCTTCAATAAGGCTATCGCAATTGACGGTGATTTTCATTTAGCTCTGAATAATAGAGGTTATGCCTTTTTTGAATCAGGGGATTATAAATCAGCTTTGAAGGATTTTATGAAAGTTACTCAATTAGAACCTTCATATGCTTCGGCTTATAATAATCTAGCTGCTGTTTATCTTAAAATGAAGGACTACGATAAGGTTGTTGATTACGCAACAAAAGCGATTGATAAAAATGAAAAGCTCGGTTCGGCTTATTACAATCGTGCAGCAGCGTATGAAATGCTGAGAAAATTGGATAAGGCCTGCGAAGATTGGGCGAATGCTTCTGCATACGGAGTTAGTGTTGCAGATCGCTATTTTGAACAAACTGGATGTGCAAACCTAATTGAGAAGTAAGATGAAGAAGATAATTGTACTAGCGATATTATGTTTTAGCGTTTCCGCTTTAGCGCAGAAGGAAGTTGTTTTTGACAAAAAGAACTTTAAGGATAATAAAAAAGCCTATAAAGAAGCCGAGGATTATTTCCAAGAA
>CAYFJL010000397.1:0-2160 GCA_964343335.1 uncultured Polaribacter sp.
AATTAATGTTCTCAGCAGTCGATTGTACTGGGCACGGTGTTCCTGGTGCATTCGTAAGTATTGTTGGACACAACGGATTGAATCGTGCTGTAAATGAATTTGAATTACGATCTCCGAAACTCATACTACAAAAGCTGAATGAACTCGTAGTAGAATCATTTGCTCCAAATGAGGAAATGAGTGTAAAAGACGGAATGGATCTAGCGTTTTGCATGATCGATGAGCAAAATATTTTACATTTTGCAGGAGCAAATAATCCATTATGGATCGTTTCTTTGGCCGATTCAAACATTGAGAATAGAATAAAATCCGAAACACCTGAGAGAATTCGTACCGTTGAATTAGATAATGTAAAACTAACTGAGATCAAGGCGGATAAAAGACCAATTGGCGCTTTTGACGGAGAGAACAAATTCACGGAACATAAGATTGAATTATCGAAAGGAGAAACGGTTTATGTTTTCTCAGATGGATATGCTGATCAGTTTGGAGGTGCTAATAACAAGAAAATGAAGTCTGGGAAGTTTAAGAAGATCTTGGCAGAGAGTTACCCTCAACTCATGGATGAGCAAAGAGAAACATTGAGGAAGGCATTTGATAACTGGAAAGGAGATTTTGAGCAGATTGACGATGTTTGTGTAATCGGTTATCGATTTGAGGGCTCGTTTATACCTAAGTCTTAATTCTAAGAATACTGTATATTTGCCGCTCGAAACCTGATAAATGGCAGCAGCAATTAAGCATAATCGTTTAGTTTTCATTGATATCGCAAGGTCGATCGCGATCCTGATGATGCTTGAAGGCCATTTTATTGTAATGGCACTCAGTGACGAGTATCGAGGAAACGAATACTTTCTCTATGATATTTGGAGGTTTACTCGAGGACTTACAGCTCCGCTTTTTTTTACTGTATCTGGCCTTGTTTTTACATATTTATTGGTTAGAAATAATGTCGGATTTTTTGAGAATAAAAGAGTTAAAAAAGGAGTAAAGAGGTCTCTTAAGCTTATTCTTTGGGGATATGCGCTTCAACTAAATCTTTTCTATTTGCTGCAAGGTGAGTTTAGTGGTTATTTCTTCATTTTTCATGTCTTACAATGTATTGGAGCTTCACTTTTCACTGTTATAATTGTCTACGGAATCTATAAACTAGTGAGAGTTGTTCCACTGTACATTTGGCTCGGAATATTCGGGGTTTTAGGTATAATTCTTAAGCCAACGATATACGCACTTGATTTTTCAGGCGTTCACCCAATCATCGAGAATATTTTTGTTGTTACATCAGATGACCGCGCATTTAAGTCTATTTTCGCATTGATTCCTTGGGTAGGATTTGCTTGCCTCGGAGGAATGCTCGGAGCTTTTGTAAGCAACAGACCCCATAAAGTTTACACTAATTGGTTCCCATTGATGTTGGCTGGGATAGGTTTAACTTTAAATCTAGCCGCAGACCCTATATTGAAATTGATTCAACCATTGTTCATGGAATTGGGGATGAAGCCCTTTGTGGGTTTGGGTTATTTATTTGCCAGATTTGGTCAGGTTCTTTTAGTATTGGCGATCATAATTATCATCGGGAAATATAAACGAAATTTGAGGATAGTTTATCACCGTAAATTAAGTTTCTTTAAGAGCTGGTTAATACCTATAGGTTTTGCTGTTACTGGCCTAGGGTGTATTTTTTACAGTTATGGATTCAATAATTTTTACTTGTTTCCTACTTTGACGATAAATGCGCTTGGTCAATTGATGCTTTTCATTGCGCTTATCATTACTTCAGTGAAGCTTGTTAATTGGAACTATGACCTGTTTATCAAGATCGGTCAGAATACACTTTCCATATACATCATCCATGTAATGATCTTATATGCAGGTCTGTTTGGATTCGGTTTGAACAAAATACTCCACAGAGCACTTGATCCATGGTTTGCAATTGTATGTGCAATAGGCTTCATTCTGTTTTTCACATATTTCGTCAAATACCTTGAGCCGATCAACAAATTCTACAACGGAATCATTCCCTTTCAAAAGAATAAAAAATAGGTCTTGGTTGTAATCATTTAGGTGTTAATAAATAGCCTTTTACACCCCTTTATTCTCCCTAAAAATAGCTACTTTTGAAGATTGTGTAGAAATTATTGAGGTGAGTTAATTCGTATT
>CAYFJL010000398.1:0-2159 GCA_964343335.1 uncultured Polaribacter sp.
ATTATTTCTGGAATGGGTGAGCTTCACTTAGATATTATTGTTGACCGTTTGAAGCGTGAATTTAAAGTTGACGTGAATCAAGGTCAGCCTCAAGTAGAGTACAAAGAAGCATTGACTGCAACAGCAGACCACAGAGAGGTTTATAAGAAGCAGTCTGGTGGTCGTGGTAAGTTTGCTGATATCGTATTTACTATGGAGCCTGCAGAAGAAGGTTTCCAAGGATTACAGTTCGAATCTATCATTAAAGGTGGTAACGTGCCTAAAGAATTTGTTCCTTCTGTTGAAAAAGGTTTCAAAGAAGCAATGAAGAATGGACCGTTAGCAGGATATGAAATGGATTCAATGAAGATTACTTTGAAAGACGGTTCTTTCCACCCTGTGGATTCTGACCAGTTGTCTTTCGAATTGGCTGCGAAGTTAGGTTACAAAGCTGCTGCGAAACAAGCGCGTGCAGTAATTATGGAGCCTATCATGAAATTGGAGGTATTAACTCCAGAAGAGAATATGGGTGATATCGTTGGGGACTTGAACAGAAGAAGAGGTCAAGTAAACGACATGAGTGATAGAGCAGGTTCAAAAGTGGTAAAAGCTTTGGTTCCTTTATCAGAAATGTTCGGTTATGTTACTTCTTTAAGAACTTTATCTTCTGGTAGAGCAACATCAACAATGGAATTTTCACACTATGCAGAAACTCCTTCAAATATTTCTGAAGAAGTAATTGCAGCAGCTAAAGGATAATCTACTAAAACGAAAACGATGAGTCAAAAAATTAGAATAAAATTAAAGTCTTACGATTACAATTTAGTAGATAAGTCTGCTGAGAAAATTGTAAAAACGGTAAAGAGTACGGGTGCTGTTGTAAACGGTCCAATTCCATTACCAACTCACAAGAAGATTTTTACAGTATTGCGTTCTCCACACGTTAACAAGAAGTCGAGAGAGCAATTTCAACTTGCAGCCTACAAAAGGTTACTAGACATCTATAGCTCTTCATCAAAAACAATTGATGCTTTGATGAAATTAGAGTTGCCTAGTGGAGTTGAGGTAGAGATCAAAGTGTAAGTAAGTCCTTCGGGTTTACTCGAAGAAAATTATAACATGTCCTTAGTGATCGGCTAAGGAAAAACGGAAAAAACAAAATCGGCGTCGAATTGTTTTTGGCGCCATTTTTTTAAATAGTAATAATAATTAATTAAAAATGTCTGGGTTAATAGGAAAGAAAATCGGTATGACCAGCTTGTATGACGAAAATGGAAAGAACATTCCATGTACCGTTATCGAGGCGGGTCCTTGCGTTGTAACCCAAGTCAGAACCACAGAGGTTGACGGCTACAATGCGTTGCAACTTGGTTTCGATGACAAAAAAGCAAAGAGTTCTAACAAAGCGTTAGACGGTCACTTTAAGAAAGCTGGCACTACTGCTAAGAAAAGAGTCGTTGAATTCCAAGGATTTGAAGAAGAGTATAATTTAGGTGATACTGTAACAGTAGAACTTTTCAAAGAAGGAGAGTTTGTTGATGTTTCGGGAGTATCTAAAGGAAAAGGATTTCAAGGGGTAGTGAAGCGCCACGGTTTTGCGGGTGTAGGACAAGCTACTCATGGTCAGCACAATCGTTTAAGAGCGCCAGGTTCTATTGGTGCAGCTTCTTATCCAGCTAGAGTATTCAAAGGAATGCGTATGGCCGGAAGAATGGGAGGCGAAAAAGTTAAGGTTCAAAACTTAAGAATTTTAAAAGTGGTTCCAGAAAAGAACTTGCTTGTTGTAAAAGGAGCAGTTCCTGGTCACAAAAATTCTTACATAACCATCGAGAAGTAATGGAAGTAGCAGTTTTAAATATTCAAGGAAAAGATACAGGTAGAAAAGTTGAACTTTCTGCTGATATTTTTGGTGTTGAACCAAATGAGCATGCTATTTATTTAGATGTAAAGCAATATTTAGCGAATCAAAGACAAGGTACACACAAGTCTAAAGAAAGAGGTGAGATTGCTGGATCTACTAGAAAGATTAAAAAGCAAAAAGGAACTGGTACGGCACGTGCAGGTTCTATTAAATCGCCAGTATTTAGAGGTGGTGGTAGAATTTTTGGCCCTAGACCAAGAAGCTATTCCTTCAAGTTGAACAAAAACTTGAAAAGATTGGCTAGAAAGTCTGCATTAAG
>CAYFJL010000399.1:0-2130 GCA_964343335.1 uncultured Polaribacter sp.
TAATCCCGAAATATCAAAATAGCTCCTTCACGAAAATGCAATTGAAGATTTAACGTTCCGGCTAAAAAGCGTAGAAATAATTTAGTTGGTTAGCTCTATGATTTTTAGTCATTGTTGAATGGCGTTTTATTTCTTTCAAGATAGAATTCAAGCATCTTTTTATTAGACCCAGGCGCATTAATAATATCCCAATCCATATTTTTTCTAAATCCGACAAAAAATGGCTGACACTTTTCATTTTCCACAGGGTAAACCATCAAGCTACCTTGCCCATTCATTAATGTATTTGAACTATACCAGACAAAAATTGCAGAGTCACTAACATCTATAATTCTTCTGTTAAGATTATTTTCTGCTGGTTGTTTCTTATGAATTTGAAGATTGGACTTTAGCTTTTCATAAGTCTTTAATTCATTTAGTTCATAATAAGCCTTTTCAATTATTCGATTAGGGCTAAAAGGCGGAATCCTTGAATCATCATCATAATTCCAAGTTCCAAGTACTCCAAGAATCTTTCCTGTAAAGCTTAACCACTTAGTGTCAAACCAATTATCTACTTTGAAAAGGTAGACTTCATTTGGATTCAAGTCCTTGATGATTTCATTCGTCAAAATTTGAACTTTAGAAATGAAATCAATGTCGTCTATTTCTGATTTTGTGAATTCTATCATTTTATTTTTTCAATGCCATACAACGGCCAAGTGCAGCCACAGGCCGGGCATGTTTGCGTTTTTCTTTCAACTATCAATTTTCATACTTAGAGCAACAAAAGAACATATTCACTATTGCTAGGCTTGGGGCTGAACTATGTTGTGCACAGGCTTTAGATTTTTTGCTCTTCATATTCAAGTGGATCAATTGTCAATTTTTGAAGAATAGAGCATAGATCTTTGAAATCTTTTGCTTTGTCAATTGCTCTAATCAATTCTTCCGACCCTATAAATTGGGTGAGCAAATCATCATCCTTATTGATACATTCCTTCAGTTTCACCTGAATTTCCTCAATTGTGTATGAGTCCATTTTAGTCCAGATCGGTTGTGTCTGTACAGTCGGATTATAGAACGTGTTAGCTGTAAGTCTCGTCCAAAAATTGTTTTTAACCTGCTCTGATTTTAGATCATATCTCCATTTAATTCCTTCCGCATCGTAAGCCTTAACATTCTTTAATTTCAGTACTGCCAATGCATTACTCTTTTCTAATTCTATTTCGCTTAAAACCAATTCAGGAAAGTCTTTGTAAACTGTGATTATTGGAAATTTGGGTTTAGTCATTTTTTCTTTTCAGCTTGTGCACAACGCCTACATAAAAACTGTGCTGGTTTAACAGCAACAAATGTGTCCGAAAGACACAAGAAATATAAGTTGCCCAAAACCTTCCAGTCCCACTAAGCCCAGCATGGGTTTTATTATTTGTTGGCAGTTCGTGTTATTTTTTCTATTCATATATTTTTCTGAGATATTCTTCTTTTTTATCAATTCTCTTGTTATACAATTCTCTGAGATTTACAATTTCTGTATCTGACAAATTGTATTCAATTACTTTTTCTGGGGGTAGTGGCGGAACTCTATCTGAAATCGGAATTACATTTTCCACTAAATATTCCCCAATCATCATTGTAAACCCATCACATCCTGATTGGTAATTGAAAAATGTCGTTGTATCGTTCAATGCTTGATTTATCAATTTATATTTATCTGAATTCTCCTTCCTGATTAATCCTTCGTAAGCAATTGTTTTTACGGTTCCACTCGGATAATCAATTAGTTTTGTCAATTCATCTTCAGTGGCATTTTTCATTAGCCATTTCCTTCTGTGCCATTGTTGAGGTGTTTGCCCTGCATATCCTACAATTCCACTCGTAACACTTCCGTATCTTTCAATTAATTTGACGGTATCTCTAATTTCAGGTCTGATTTCTTGCCAATTAAAAGTCCAACTTGGCTCGTATGCACTTGATAGAAAGAATATCAACCCTACAATTGTCAAAGTTCCGATTGGTAAAACAATTGCTCGATTTAAAATCTTCGGATTTCTATTTCTTCTACCTTTTTTCATTTTTTTCTTTATGACTGCCAACGAACAATTGCAAATTCAGCTTAAAGCGTAGTAGCTGATTTATTTGTCTGAG
>CAYFJL010000400.1:0-2109 GCA_964343335.1 uncultured Polaribacter sp.
GGAAGATTCCAAAAAAGGTTGCAGGGTGGGAAAGAACTGTTTGCAATAGTTGATATGGCTGATGATACTGTGTGTAACCATACTTCTCCCTATGCACATCTGTTCGATGAACCGAAACGAAAGTTCAAAGGCCTGGTGCATGTTGAAAGTGGCAATGGCGTAGTCCCCCTCCTTAATCAAAATGTTCGCAGTATTGGCAAAGGCATTTACTTTTGCTAATTCCGATTTATGATACCGAGTGGCCCTCTTCGTTAAGGTCTCGTATGCCATTGTTGAATAGTCCATGATGTTCTCCCCCTCCGGATGGGCAAAGACGGTCTTCCCAAGACAGCAATGTTCCAAGAAATAGAGTGATCCTCTTTCAAGACCTGTTTCGGATTGGTTTTCAGTGTAGACCCTAATCCTGAAGTCAGGATACTTCTTTCCTTTCTTTGCAACCAGTGATCGGACCTCATTGGGAAGAGGGTCATTGTTGAAATCCACAAAAAGGGTCAGTAAATAATATTCAGAATTGCCCTCATTTTGTTTACGGGATAGAAAGGCCCTGTCAATGGTTATGATGTTCAGGATGCTGTCGAGCAATTCGGACAGCTCTTCCGCTTTTTCAAAGTGTTTTGGTATGTTTGTGCCGTGTGTCATAGAAATGTGTATTAAAGGGTTCGAGAATCATCCACCATATTAAGGCCACATTTCCAAGTATCCCACCACTGGCACTTGTACTTTATTGTTGCTGTTTTGTATTTTACAATCGGATTATTGTGGGAAACACCCTATATTTGAGTTATGGAGACAAAAACCAAGAACAACCATATAGGTAGAAAGATTAGTAGGATAAGGGAACTCCGGGGAATGAAACAGGAAACTCTTGCCGAAGAATTGGGCATCAGCCAACAGGCCGTTTCCAACATTGAGAACAGTGAAAAAGTGGAAGATGTGAAGTTGGAAGAGATTGCCAAGGCTTTGGGAGTTACCAAAGAGGGAATTGAGAATTTCTCGGAAGAAGCTGTTTTCAATATTATAGGCAACACCGTAACCAATAATGATAATGCAGCCTTTTTTAATTATATGCCTACTTTCAATCCTTTAGATAAGCTAATGGAAGCTCACGAAGAAAACAAGAAGCTTTACGAGCGTTTACTGCATGCTGAAAAAGACAAAGTGAGTTACTTGGAAAAGCTATTGAACAAGAAATAGCACGCTGATTTTTATCATATTCTTTAATTGGTTTTACAGAAAAGCAGTCGGAACACAATTAAGCGACAAAACCTCCATAACTCCGCATACCACAGATTAGTCTGGTTTATACTCATACTATTGATAAAAAAACTTGATGGTTTAAATCCGTTTAGTAGCAGTTAAAATTGCACATGCTTTGTCATTCCTTAGAGCTAACGCCGTTAATATTTCTCTAGGGTACTAATCTCAACGAAAAACAATTATTGACAAGGATTATTGAATGTGTCTTGATCGATTTTAGGAGACTTTGGATATTTGACCAATAATTCCTTTTCCAGCTCATCTTTTATCCTTTCAAAAGGAAGACCATAGATTCTCTCAAATTCACCAAATCCACTTTTCCAAAGCTTTGAAAAACGTTCTATACCATAATTTTTTAAAAGATATTCAACCAAATATCCTGATTGGTGATATGAAAGCATTTCGGGCTGACCATAGAAATCAGTTGTTAATGATTCCATAGAAAGGAGTTGGTCTGTCTCAAGCAGATATCTGTAGATTTCGGAAACATTCCATCCGCTGCAATCGTTCTCAGCGAAGGTTCCCAAACCTTCGTTCATCCAGTTGGATGATGTCTCTGGATAATCCCATTCCAACATACTTATCAAATGCATCAGTTCATGTTTTATTGGTGATTTGACGGTCTCATTGGATACGACATATAAGGTCTTGATGTGAGGGTAGGCGTTACCAAGGGCGCGTGTGCCAGTTAATGGAAACATCTCTTCCCGAGAACGTAAGAATCGTATAAAAATGGAATCATTATACGCTTTTAGACCAATCAAATCACTATCAGTTTCAAGTGCACTGAAGCTTTCTGGATAAGCCGGGTAAACTGACCCACCTTCGCCGGATGAAACTGACCATGGCAAA
>CAYFJL010000401.1:0-2009 GCA_964343335.1 uncultured Polaribacter sp.
TGCTGAATGGACACCAAGCTTCCTTAGCAAAGAACACGGTTACGCCTTGGCACAGACCCTGGACGTAATTCTGCCAAAAACGGATACACCTTCTGCCACCGAGATGAACGTACACGTGTTCATTGACGCATATTTGGACGAAGTGATGCCTTTGGAACAGCGGGAGTTTGTAATGATGCAAATGAACAATTTCTATGATAAGGTTCTTGCCGATTCTGGTAAAGAAACTTTGATGGATATAGAACCAGCAGACATAGAACCCGCCTTAAAAACGTA
The DNA here is from genome assembly GCA_964343335.1 of uncultured Polaribacter sp. Taxonomy (GTDB): domain Bacteria; phylum Bacteroidota; class Bacteroidia; order Flavobacteriales; family Flavobacteriaceae; genus Polaribacter. The sequence continues at coordinate 277 of CAYFJL010000401.1, forward strand.
CCTCAGAAAAAGGACGAAAGAGGAAGAGGAAGCCCACTCCGAAGCCATCATGAACTATATGGAGGCTATTATGGAAGGCGGCGAAGGAGTTCTGGATGACGAGGTTGTCCGCTTCTCCTTTGCCAACGATTTAAGGGGCTTGGCCACTTGGGCCTATAAATCCTCGGAATATATTGGTGAAGAGGTGCTGGCCTATGCACCCATACCAGGGGAGTACATCCCTTGCGGCGATCTGCAGACATTGACAGGCGGAAAGGCTTGGTCTTTGTAAATCGCAAAGCACTCAAATTAGAAAAGCCTCCAGTTTTGGGGGCTTTTTTAGTTATCCACAGTAACAAAAATACCCCGGAATGTTCTATTGTGGGGTGAACTTGTCCGAGGTATTAAATCAATAAACACTATCACACGTACTGTAATCCAGCACTAAAACTGGTGGTAAAAATAGGCATCACTGCAACAAAATCCTTAACCGTCCCAGTTAACTTTTTCTTTATTTCCATCCATTTTTAATGGAAAACGAAAGTCTTGGTTTGCGTGGACAAAGATTTAAAAATACGGTCAAATTCTAAAGTGGCTACGCCAGAAACAACGACAAAGTTTTTAACATAAAATGTTGACATCTAGAGGAAAGCAAGAAATCGAGTTGACTAACGGGAATAGAACCACATAAAACAAAAAAGACCAAGAAGGGAATTAACATCCCTACTTGGTCAAACTTTTATGATGAACCGGCCAAAGCCATATATTACCAAAGAGTACGGCCTCTTCAATCCTGGTTTAAAAGATTCTTTTCGTTCTAGGTAGTTCCCCCGAAACCTAAAATCAAATCCGAATCACACCCTGATCAAAGATGAATTGTGCAAGCGGTTTATACAATCAGATGATTGGTTGCTGTGGCCGTACAATTTTTTGGTAATACAAATTTTTAAAGAACATTTGGAGCCTAAGCTATTTCTTCACGACCATTTCCTTCCAATCCTCGTTCCATTTAGTCTCTTTCTTTTCTGCCACCGAGGCAAAGATCAAGGCTACAACAAAAATCAAGAACAAAACAATGCATTTTCGCATGGCTCCAGTATCTATTGGTTTTTTAGTCAGGCCGAAGATAATTAACAACAAATATGCAATAAGGGTTCTATGTATAAATTGCATCATTTTATGTATAATTGGTTTTGCCATTTTTTCGCCGTTTGTAATCCTTTTCTTGTTTTTTGATTTTGATACTCTTAAAAAATGCGGCTTTTTCCCTTGATTTTGATTTTTATACCAGTTATACGTGCTGCTGATCCATTAACACATAATTTTAGCACTATGTGAAGAATAATTCTAAATTTGAATTTAGGTATATAGTTTTATGATAGAAGCCGTAATCGTTGATGATGAAATCAAGGCCCTTCAGAGTTTGAGTTGGGAGCTGACCAATTTGAGCGATGAGGTGGATATTATCGCATCCTTTACAGATGCCCGCGAAGCCTTGAACTACTTGGAACAAAACACGCCCGATTGTTTGTTCCTCGATATCGAAATGCCCTCCATGGACGGTTTTCAGTTCATCAAGAATCTAAAGAACAAGGATTTTCCCGTTGTCATCACCACGGCTTACAATCAATACGCACTACAGGCCCTGAAGAACGAGGCCATCGACTATCTTTTAAAACCCATAGATTCCGATGATCTTGAAGTAACCCTGGCCAAAATCAAAAAATACAACGCCAAAAACCTGACGGTAGAAC
>CAYFJL010000402.1:0-1991 GCA_964343335.1 uncultured Polaribacter sp.
TATGTATCGGAGTTCCTGTAATGTTAGGAAAAAACGGTATCGAAAAAATCGTTGAGATTGAATTAGACGAAGCGGAAAAAGCGCACTTAGCAGAATCTGCTGCAGGTGTTTCCAAAACGAATGGATTACTTGACGTATAGTCAAGGCATAGATAGTTGAATTAAAAAAGCCCTGAAGTAATCAGGGCTTTTTTATGTTTAAGATAATCCAGAAATCTTTCCGTTATCATCAATGGTCATCTTCTCTGAAGCAGGTATCGATGGTAATCCGGGCATTCGCATCATTTTTCCTAGAATCGGAATGATGAATCCTGCTCCAGCTGCAATTTCAATCTCTCTGACAGTCACCTTAAAACCTTCTGGGCGGCCAATCAACGACTCGTTGTCGGAAAAAGACTTCTGCGTTTTCGCCATACAGATTGGAAAACCACTAAAACCTAATCGGTCGATACGCCTTAGGTTTAACTGGGCCTTTTTATCATATTCAACTTCTACAGCACCATAAATCTCTTTTGCAATTCTGTAGATCTTTTCCTTAACTGGACTATCCCACTTATATAAGGGCTTGAATTGCGTTGCTTTATTCTCAACGATATCAACAACAGCTTTGGCTAAATTTTTGGTTCCTTCTCCACCTTTTGCCCATCCTTGAGATAGAATGGCCTGTACTCCTAGTTGACTACATTTCGAGATCACATAATCAATTTCTTCAGCTGAATCTGAATCAAAAGAGTTAATAGCCACTACGGGCTCTATATTGAACTTTCGAATATTTTCAATGTGCTTCTCCAAGTTACCAAAACCTAGAATTACACGCTCCATACTCGGTGTGTTGTATTCTTCTTTTTTGGCACCTCCGTGATGACGCAAAGCTCGAATGGTTGCAACCAATACCACACATTTCGGATTCAGTTTGGCGAATTGTGATTTGATATTCAAGAACTTCTCCGCTCCCAAATCGGCCCCAAACCCTGCTTCAGTTACCACGTAATTGGACAATGACAAGCCCATCTTTGTAGCAATTATGGTATTAGTTCCCTGCGCAATATTTGCAAAAGGACCCCCATGAATAATTGCAGGATTGTCTTCTAATGTCTGCACCAAATTTGGTTTGATAGCCTTCTTTAATAGGATGGCCATGGCATGTTCTGCCTTTAAATCCCGAGCATAAACCGGTTGCCTATCATAAGTAAATGCAACCAAAATATTACCCAATCGCTCCTTTAAATTTTTAAAATCGGTAGCCATACACAGAATCGCCATTACTTCCGAAGCCGGAGTGATGTTGAATCCGTCTTCACGCGGAATTCCATTTGCCGTTCCGCCCAAACCGATGGTGATATGTCTCAAGGCTCGGTCATTCATATCAATCACCCGCTTCCACAGCACCTGCCTCGGATCGATATTCAAATTGTTTACTTTGCTTTGAATGTTATTATCAATAAGTGCAGCAAGCAAATTATTCGCTTTTTCAACGGCATCAAAATCACCCATAAAATGGAGGTTAATGTCCTCCATAGGAACTACCTGGCTATGACCACCACCGGCCGCACCACCCTTGATTCCGAATACAGGTCCTAAAGAAGGTTCCCGTAAAACTACCGTGGCTTGCTTGCCTATTTTGTTAAGCCCTTCGGTCAATCCGATAGAAACCGTGGTTTTTCCTTCACCCGCTGGAGTTGGCGTTATGGCCGTGACCAAAACCAAATTATTTTGCTCTATTTTTTCTTCATCAATCAGACGAAGCGGAAGTTTTGCTTTGTACTTTCCGTAGTACTCCATATCATCTTCATCCACCTTAAGTTTGGCAGCTATATCTCGAATATGAGCCATCTTATTCTTCTGGGCAATTTCAATATCGCTTAGTTTCATGATTGTAAGTTTTCAAATTTTAACAAGCACAAATATAGCCAATTAGCCTACCTTTTGGATGTGGTTTTCTTATCTATTTAAAATCAAATTATTAGCTCAACTATTCATTCAAAAAAATTG
>CAYFJL010000403.1:0-1989 GCA_964343335.1 uncultured Polaribacter sp.
TTTCACTGTAAATCATGAAAAGACCACTCAATCCTAAAACACCTAAACCTACAACCCCAAGTCCCATTACGGCACCACCGGCAAAAGCAACTTCTAATGCTTTTCCTAATGAAGTTCGAGCAGCGTTTGTAGTTCTAACATTTGCTTTGGTAGCTACTTTCATACCAATGAAACCAGCTAAAGCAGAACAGATTGCACCAACGATGAAGGAGATAGCTACCACCCCGTTAGATCCTTCTTCAGCATTTCCTTTGAAATACAATAAAATTGCAACGGCTACTACGAAAATCGATAAGATCTTGTATTCCGCCTTTAAGAAAGACATGGCACCGTCAGCGATGTTTTTGGCGATGTTTTTCATTTTGTCATCACCTTGGTCTTGTTTACCTACCCATGCGCTCTTTACAAACACAAATAAAAGTGCTAGGACACCAAATGCAGGTAAAAAATTTACTATAAAGTCCATAATATAATTTAGTTAATTTAATTTTCGCGGGGCTAAAAGTACTAAAAACTAGGGGGATAAAAAAAGTAATCTTTAATTAATGAGGGCTCAACTTTTTATACATGATTAGCTCAGGTTACTATTGTAGTTAAATTGTTCTTTTTCTGATGGTTAAACCAATCTTGAACTGATGGTTTCATAGGTTTTTTAAAGCTTCAAAAACCATATTTTTCAACATGTTATTGATTCTTTTGGAAGATTGGGTTTGAACGATGGAAAATCCATCCGTGGTGGATGGGGAAAGCGCTAAAAAAAAGAGAAACACTTTTGATGTTTCTCCTTCTGTTTATAGGTATAAGACTTCTTTTACTGCTTTGACGACATCCGTATGATTCGGTATCCATTTCTCTAACAATACTGGAGAATAAGGGGCCGGCGTATCTGCTGTTGTAATTCGTTTGATTGGAGCATCTAAGTAATCGAAGGCTTCATTTTGAATTCTAAAAGTGATTTCTGAAGCGACACTTCCAAATGGCCATGCTTCTTCAAGAACTACCAATCGATTGGTTTTCTTAACCGACTCAATGATAGCCGCATGATCCATAGGTCTTACCGTTCTCAAATCAATAATCTCAATGGAAATATTTTCTTTGGCTAACTCTTCCGCAGCCTTATATGCCTCTTTGATGATCTTCCCAAAAGAAACAACAGTTACGTCTGTTCCTTCTCTTTTGATATCAGCAACACCAATAGGTAATACATATTCTCCTTCTGGAATTTCCATCTTATCACCATACATCTGTTCTGACTCCATAAAGATAACTGGATCGTCATCTCTAATCGCAGCCTTCAATAGACCTTTTGCATCATATGGATTCGAAGGCACGATTACTTTCAACCCTGGTGTATTGGCAAACCAATTTTCAAAGGCTTGTGAATGTGTTGCTCCTAATTGACCTGCAGAAGCAGTTGGACCTCTAAATACAATAGGACAGTTGAACTGTCCGCCAGACATTTGTCTGATTTTTGCTGCGTTGTTGATGATCTGATCAATACCTACCAATGAGAAATTGAAGGTCATGTATTCTACAATGGGTCTATTGCCATTCATGGCAGAACCAATAGCGACTCCGGCAAAACCTAATTCGGCAATTGGGGTATCAATGACGCGCTTCGGACCAAATTCGTCCAACATTCCTTTACTCGCTTTGTAGGCACCATTGTATTCGGCAACTTCTTCACCCATTAAATAGATGCTCTCATCTCTTCGCATCTCTTCGCTCATGGCCTCTGCAATGGCTTCTCTAAATTGTACAGTCTTCATTCAAAATAGATTTATGATCGGAGCAAAAATAAGGAAATATTTGTCATTTTTTTTGATCAAAATTTTAGAATAATCCAATTTCTTTCATAGAATTGCGCAATCGATTTCGGCTTGCCATGAAAAACCAAAAAAATATTATGCATGCATAGTATTTTTTAAAAAAAAGACTTAATTTTGCTCCAACCAAAAAATGAATGTAAATGAAGATTTTAGTATGTAT
>CAYFJL010000404.1:0-1984 GCA_964343335.1 uncultured Polaribacter sp.
CAATTCTATGATGGCATGTCCAAAAATGTGAGCAAACTGATTTTGAGAAACAGCAAAAGACTCAAAAAAGAATTGACCCAAAGTCGTGAACTTGTGTCCCTTTTATCCAAATCCACCGTAAAGGATTTGAATGCCGAAGAAAAGAAAAAAGTACAGAACCAGTTGTTGGATATTTTTAAGAGCATACCCTCATTGGCCATTTTTATGTTGCCCGGAGGAGCCATTCTTTTGCCCATTTTTATTAAATTAATTCCGAAACTGCTCCCTTCCGCATTTGATGACAACCGAGTGGAGGACAACTAGCCCTTTTTAACCAAAAAAGCCACTATAAGAAAAATTTATAGTGACTTTTTTATTTTTATTAAACAATTGGAATCCAAAATCTTAACTCGAATTATTCCAACCATAACTTAAAATCCTTTACCCGTTCCCTACTAACGATGATTTCGTGTTCATCAAACCGTTTCATCTTAAGCTGAAGCCTTGAATTGGTGTATGAAATGATGTCGCCTATGTGATTGATGTTCACATAAAACTTACGGCTCACCCTGAAAAATGTTTGGGGCTCCAACTCCTCCTCCAACTGTTCCAATGTAGTGTCGAGCAAATAATTTCTTCCGTCCGAAGTGGCGGCGTAAGTACCCTTGTTTTCACTATAAAAACATTCCACATCATCGGCATTTATAATTTTTAAATGCTGCCCCACCCGAGCTGTAAATCGTTTTTTGTATTCCCGTTCCAAGGGGTTTACCAAAAGGTTTTTGATGTCGTTAAAATCGATGGGGATCTTTTGGTTTTCGGGCTTAAAATTCCGGTACTTTTTTACGGCACTTTCCAGCTCTTCCTCATCAATCGGTTTTAGCAAATAATCGATGCTGTTCAGCTTGAATGCTTGCAGTGCATATTCGTCATAAGCCGTGGTAAAAATGATGGCACTTTTCACCTCTATTTCATCAAAAATTTCAAAGGAAAGTCCATCCGATAATTGAATGTCCAAAAAGATGAGATCGGGATGTGGGTTGTCTTGGAACCAAGCAATGGATTCCTCAACCGAATGCAGCATGATGGACACCTCAATTTCGAGCTCCGAAAGCAATCTGGACAATCGTCGTGCCGCTGGTTTTTCGTCTTCAATGATCAGGACATTCATGGTGGTTATTGTATTTGTTTTTATGGCTAATCAGGTTCACCTAAAATAGGAAAGGTCAGCTTCCCATGGTTAAATTCTTATTTGTACTTATCAACATGGCCCCTATCCTCATCGATAAATTTTTGTATCTGACGCTCTTCCCACTTTTTGAAAAATGAGAATTTGTGACGAAGCACAATAATGGTGTGTACAAGCAAGATCGCTCCCCAAATCAAAATATTTGCATTGATCCAATCATAAAAGTAAGCTTCTTTTGGGAAGGCTTCTGGCAAAAACGAGTTGAGCACTCCCCACTTAAGCAATACCAATATACCGTTAACGACCACAAAAATGGCGATATGGCGATAGTATCCCTTCAGTTCCTTGACACGTTTTTCCGCAGCTTCCCGAGCAAAATTTCTATTTGTCATGGCCTTGCTTAAACTTCTTCATTTCTTCCTTGTCCTCTTCCATATACTTTTTGATCTGTCGTTCTTCCCAGTTTTTTCCCAAAAGGGGATTGAATTCAAAGGTTTTGGAAGCATGGAAGAACAACCCAATGCCCCACGCAAACAAGGTGATAAAATGTTCCCATCTCCAAAAATCATCCGTTCTTAGAAAGATGTTGATCAAGATAAATGTGTTTATCACGATGTAAATGGCCAAGTGGATGTAAAACCCCTTGAGTTCGTCGACCCTTTTTTTGGCCCTATTGTATTTTTCGGTGTTAAAGTTTTCCATGATTATTTCCATTTATCGTTCTGTTCTTCATTGCGCATAATCTCCTCGATCTTGCGCTTCTCCCATTGTTTTCCAAAAAATGGTTCAGGTCGAATGGTTTTATTGCGTGGAAAA
>CAYFJL010000405.1:0-1979 GCA_964343335.1 uncultured Polaribacter sp.
CCAAAGGAGTAAAATTTGCTACATGGAGTGTTAAAACTCATCAATTAACCCTAGTGATGGATGAGAGAAAGACCACCCTAGCTCAAATTCAAAAGAACATTGTAAATGTTGGTCACGATGTGATTCTAAAAGATGGAAAAATGGTTGCTCCTATTGATGCCTACAATGCGGTAAATGCTTGTTGTAAATACCGAGATAAGAAAGTGGTGGAAGACCACAAAGGTATGGGAGGCATGAAGCATTAGATAAAAAACCGTTGGTTTTACCAACGGTTTTTTTATTCTTACTTTTTTACAAAAGTGATTTTACTATCAAAGTCCATTGTAGTTACAAAAATAATTTGTTGGGCGCCATTCACTTTTTTAGCAATTGCTTTTACTTGTTTCAATCGAATTTGATCAATCAGATCAAGCCTATTGACGGCGTCACCTAAAATTAAATCGTTGTTGAAATACAGCCAATAGTTAGGACTATTGCTATTTGCGTTATATGTATTGGAAACAACTTGTCTTTTTAATAATTGCTTTGTTGCAAATCGAGGTCCAAATCTTCCATCTTTTCTTAGAAAATCCAATAGCCTCAAACTGGGTCTAAATTTTCCATTCATCTCTATTTTATCCCAAACTTGTATTTCATTGTTAGATGCAGCATATTGAGATAACTGAGCATTGGTATTGTTGAAGACAAATAAAACTATGGCTAATAAAGGTAGTAGAATTTTGTTTTTCATAGGTGTTGGTCTTTTTATCGTTAGTAATTATTTTACTTAGTAATCATCGGCTTTTTACAAATTTGATTTGACTATCCGTGTCCATTGTGGTTATAAAAACGATACGCTGACCGCCTTCCTTGCGAACCGCTACCGTTTTAACCTCGTTCAATCTCATTTGATCAATCTCCCATAGTCGGTTTAATCCGTCCCCCAGTATCAATTCATCATTTAAATACAACCAATAAATGGAATAGTTTTGTTCCAATTCACCAGGGCGCTTGGGACTCCTATTATAGTTTATTAGTGAATTCGTAATTTTTGTGTTGAGTCCGAATCTCCCATCTTTTCTTAAGAAGTCAAGAACACGAAGACTTTTTCTGAATTCTCCATTTATTTCAAGCTTATCAAAGACTTGAATTTCGTTATCAGTATTCACATAGTTTGATACCTGAGCATTAATGTTGTCTGTGAATAAAAAGCTAATCGCTAAAATTGTTAGTGTGAGGATGTTTTTCATGATGGTGAGGTTTTATAATTATACACAAATCTTATGCCAAAAATTTTTATCATAAGATTTCCTTATATGTTGAATTGGATGAGGTATGCCCTCATTTGATTTCTGGAGTGAAGCTAATAGGTGGGAGTCGTTTTTTTTCAAAAGCAATGATTTATCTAAAAATACGACATAATCGGGCATAAAAAAAGTGCGGAACAATTATGAACCGCACTTTATGATAATATTTAATAAGAAATAATTACATCATTCCTGGCATTCCGCCACCCATTGGAGGCATTCCTGCTCCAGCTGGTGCATCTTCTTTAATGTCAACCAATGCACATTCGGTAGTTAAGATCATTCCGGCCACAGAAGCTGCATTTTCTAAAGCAACTCTGGTTACTTTCTTAGGATCAATAATACCAGCATCTAACATGTTTACATACTCATCTGCCTTCGCATCGTATCCGAAGTCATTGTTTCCTTCCAATACTTTGTTGATTACTACAGAACCTTCACCACCAGCGTTTTCAACGATGGTTCTTAACGGTGCTTCAATCGCTTTGTTCACGATTTGAACTCCAGTGGTTTCGTCTAAGTTTTCAGTTTCTAGGGTTTCTAAAACTTTCTTAGCTCTCACTAAGGCAACTCCACCACCAGCGACAATGCCCTCTTCAACAGCAGCTCTTGTAGCGTGTAAAGCATCATCAACGCGATCTTTCTTTTCTTTCATTTCAACTTCAGAAGCGGCTCCTACATATAGTACAGCAA
>CAYFJL010000406.1:0-1975 GCA_964343335.1 uncultured Polaribacter sp.
AAGTAGCTGATGTCAATATTGCGGGGCAAGACAATTTCGGATTTGTGAATTTTGAAGTACCCGTTAATGCGTTAGATTACATCAAGCTTGGTAGGCAGGCTTATATGAATACGAGTATAGGTGCTTCAGCCAATTACAACCCATCAAATATTAGAACAAGTTCGAATCCTGAAGGAGCCCATCTTTTCATATTTGAAGGTAGAAGATTTGCTTTTTTTGATTTTCACATCAATGCCAATGTAGGTTTTGAATATCGAACAAAAGAAAGCGGTATTTTCTACGCGGGCATCTCTGGAAGGATTCCCTTTAGACCTTTAATGCAAGTAGCCGCAGAATATAGTTACGACACCTATGATATTGTATCCTTTGGTTTGGTGGAAGGAGCTACTTTTTCTTTCGATCTGAAATACTTTTTTCACAATAATAAGCGAAAGAAGGGAGTACAGTTTAATGAAGGTCCAATTGAACAATAGCGCTAAGCAGTCGCCTTTTCAATAACATTCTTCACACTTACTATACCATCACTATCGATCTGTTCAAGCGTGATATCCTGCATTTTGTTTTCTAAGGCTGCATCATAAGGTCTTTTAACCTTTACGTAGTTTTGAGTGAAGCCATGCATCCAGCCATCGTGATTTTCGCTCTCCCAAAGAACAGTCAAATTTTCACCAAGTTGTGACTCATAGAATGCTCTTTTCTTTTTATCCGAGAGAATATGCAGCATTTTGCTTCGATCTTTTCTGACGTGAACAGGAACAATGTCTTTCATCTTGTTTGCTGTTGTATTCGCTCGCTCAGAATAAGTGAAAACATGCAAGTATGAAATGTCCAGGTCCTTGAGGTAGTTATATGTTTTCATGAATTCTTCATCCGTCTCACCTGGGAAACCAACGATAACATCTACCCCAATACATGCATTTGGTGCTAGTCTTTTTATTTGTTGAACTCGATCAGTATAAAGACTGCTTGTGTATTTTCGGCGCATTTTCTCTAAAAGAAGATCAGAGCCTGACTGCAATGGGATATGGAAGTGAGGAACAAACTTATCTGCGTTTTTTAAACAGAAGTCAATGATTTCATCACTCAATAAATTAGGTTCGATCGAAGAGATTCTAAATCGTTCTATACCGTCTACTTTATCCAATTTTTTGATGAGTTCAAAGAAGTTCTCTTCACTACCTTGTCCAAAATCTCCGATATTAACCCCTGTTAAAACGACCTCCTTGATCTTTGTTGCTGCAATTTCATCAGCCTCTTCAACAGTTTTTTCAATTGAAGCATTTCGGCTCTTTCCGCGAGCAAGAGGGATGGTACAAAACGTACAGAAATAATCGCAACCATCTTGTATCTTAAGAAAAGATCTTGTTCGATCACCGTAGGAATATGAAGGAACAAATTCTTTCACTTCTTTAATCTTGCCATAATTAGCGATAGCTTCATCTGAAGGTGACTCAAGGGACTCAATGTGATCAACGATATCGAATTTTTCATTTGCTCCGAGTACAATATTTACCCCTTGAATAGCCTTGATCTCTTCAGGTTTCAACTGAGCGTAACACCCAATGATCGCAATGAAGCTCTCTGGATTGATCTTTCTAGCTTTTTTAACCAGTTGACGACATTTTTTATCTGCATTCTCAGTTACAGAACATGTATTGATCACAAAAATGTCTTGAAAATCGTTGAATCCAACTTTCGAATAACCTGCATCTTCAAAATTTCGAGCAATTGTACTCGTTTCTGAAAAATTCAGCTTACAACCCAAGGTATAAAATGCTACTTTCTTGTACTGATTCATAATGCGGGTGCAAAATTAAGGAAAAGTGGTTAAAAGGTCATAAGATTTAATAACATTAGACAAATAGCTAACATAAAATAAGTCTATGAAAATATCCGTATTCTGATCTACAATAAATGATGTTTTCGATATTCAAGACTTGAGTCCTTAAATGAGTAGAGAGATTATTGCCTATTT
>CAYFJL010000407.1:0-1965 GCA_964343335.1 uncultured Polaribacter sp.
AGAAATAACTATCAAAAATATATATCATTATGAGTAAAGGAAACATCAATGTATCGGTTGAAAATATTTTTCCACTGATCAAAAAATTCTTGTATTCAGACCATGAGATTTTCTTAAGAGAATTGATCTCAAACGCCACCGACGCAACTACCAAATTAAAACACCTAATTTCTATTGGTGAAGCTCAAACAGAATTGGGAGATGCCAAGATTGAAATTAGCATTAACAAAGACAACAAGACCTTAACCATCAAAGATGCTGGTTTGGGAATGACGGCTGAAGAAGTTGAGAAATACATCAACCAGATTGCCTTTTCAGGCGCCGAGGAATTCCTTGAGAAATATAAAGATGACAAAAATGAAACAGGTGTCATTGGTCACTTCGGTCTAGGTTTCTACTCTGCCTTTATGGTAGCTGATAAGGTTGAAATTATTACCAAATCGTACAAAGATGAACCTGCAGCTCACTGGACCTGTGATGGATCACCAGAATATACCTTGGTTGAGCACGACAAATCGGATCGCGGAACTGAAATCATTTTACACATTTCCGAGGACGAGACTGACTTTTTAGAGGAAGGAAAAATCAGAGGTTTATTAACCAAGTACAATCGTTTTAATCAAGTTCCGATTAAATTCGGAATGAAAAAGGTGAACGATCCTGACCATGAACCTCAAATGATCAAAGGAGAAGATGGAAAGGAAACCAAGGAACCTCATAGACAAATAGAGGTTGATGACATCATCAACAACACTAATCCGGCTTGGACCCGAAAACCTGCTGATTTAGAGGATGAAGACTATAAAAACTTCTACAGAGAATTGTATCCAATGCAATTTGAGGAGTCTTTATTCCATATCCACTTAAATGTTGACTATCCATTTAACTTAACGGGTATCTTATTCTTCCCTAAGTTGACTCAGAACTTAGACATGCAGAAGGATAAAATCCAACTCTATCAAAATCAAGTATTTGTAACCGATAATGTTGAGGGAATCGTACCTGACTTCTTACAGATGCTGAAAGGGGTTATCGATTCTCCAGACATCCCATTGAACGTTTCTCGTTCATATTTACAGGCTGATGGAGCCGTGAAAAAAATCTCTGGATACATCACCAAAAAAGTGGCTGATAAGCTAAGTTCATTATTCAAAAAGGACCGTGAAGATTTCGAAAAGAAATGGAACGACATCAAGGTAATTATTGAATACGGAATGTTATCCGAAGAAAAATTCTTTGATAAAGCGAAAAAATTCGCCCTGTATCCAACGGTTAATGACACCTACTTTACTTATGATGAGTTGATTGAAAAAACGAAGGATACGCAAGTAGACAAAGACGGCAATCACATATTATTATACGCAGCAAATAAGGAGGCACAACACAGTTATATCGAAGCAGCAAAGGCAAAAGGATACGAGGTTCTATTATTAGATTCTCCGATTGTATCTCACTTAATGCAGAAGATTGAAACTTCAGGTGAAAAAGTTCAATTTACAAGAGTCGATGCCGATCATATTGACAATTTGATCAAGAAAGATGACACGACCATTTCGAAGCTTTCTGAAGAGGAAAAAGAGAAATTAAAGCCAATGATTGAGTCTGCTGTTCCGTCTGAAACCTATACGGTTCAACTAGAAGCCATGGATTCTACAGCATCGCCTTTTATCATCACTGTTCCTGAGTTTATGAGAAGAATGAAGGAAATGCAAGCGACTGGCGGTGGCGGAATGTTTGGAATGAACAATATGCCAGACATGTACAATTTGGTGGTGAACACCAATCACGAATTGGTTTCTGAAATTTTAAACACAAAGACTGAGAAAAAGCAACAACGCTTGATTAAACAAGCCTTTGATTTGGCGAAGCTTTCTCAAAACTTGTTACATGGTGAAGAGTTAACCAACTTCATCAAACGCAGTTACGAGTTGATCAAATAAATTGATGTAAACGTTAATATCGAAG
>CAYFJL010000408.1:0-1952 GCA_964343335.1 uncultured Polaribacter sp.
GCAGGCCCTGTCGCTCCACTTCTGCACTGGAGTTGGCAATGGATTCCGAATTGATGTCCACCGAATGGAGCACTGCACCGTGTTCCTTTGCCCATTTTCCAAATACGATGGTGGCCGCACCATTGCTCTTGGCTCCCTTTAAACCTTCACGCGAGGTGCCAGTCTCAATAATCACTTTAGCGTTGATGTGCTCCATCAACTCCATGGTCTTCAGGAAAGTATCTCGCCTTTTTCGGAAATCGTATGTAAAGGGCATAAAGGGGTACAACGATTTATGCTTGATAAATTTACCCGTAAAAAAGGCAACAACACCCAAAGCAACTACGTAAAGAAGTATATCCATCTAAAAGAATTTCATGATTTTTAAAGCAACCCAAGATACATTTTCTCGTCTTCATAGTAAACCTAGAATATCAAAAAGAGGATTTTAACATAAAACGGGTAGGGAAATTGTCCAGTTGATTGTTTGTAAGAAAAAGTCACGCATAAACAATTTTTAACCTGTTTTTTTGTTATAGCTTTGTAAAATACCAAAACACTACACCAATAAATATGGCTGGATTGCGCACCCCAAAGCAAAAATTATCAGCACTGATCATAACCTACAACGAAATGGGTTACATTGAAAAGTGTATCGACTCCGTTTCCTTTGCTGATGAAATCATCGTAGTAGACTCTTATAGCACCGATGGTACCTACGAGTACCTTTTGGACCACCCAAAAGTGACCGTAATCCAAAATCCTTTTGATAATTTCACCGCGCAAAAATCATTCACGCTAAAACAGGCTTCCAATGATTGGGTTTTGTTTTTGGATGCGGATGAGGTAGTTACCGAAAGTCTTGAAAAAGAAATTTTGGATACCATCAACCAGCCCGATGCCAAAGAAGCCTACTGGTTTTACCGAAAGTTTATGTTCCAAGATGAACCCCTTAACTTTAGTGGCTGGCAAACCGATAAAAATTATAGACTGTTCCGCAAGAGCAAAGCCCATTTTACGGACCGAAAGATTGTACACGAAACATTGGTAGTGGATGGCGAATCCAGCATCCTACAGGAAAAATTAATCCACTTTTGCTACAAAAACTACGAAGATTACAAGGGAAAAATGCTCAAGTATGGTCGTTTAAAGGCCAAAGAGGATTTTTATAAGGAGCGGCACTTCAATTACCTTTTAATGACGGTGAAACCCATCTGGAAATTCTTCAACCACTACATTCTCCGATTAGGAATCCTTGATGGCAAAAAAGGATGGACCATATGTTACTTGAACGCCCTTGGTGTTCTGGAACGGTTCAGGGAGCTGAAACGCTTGGAAAAGAAGAATGAACTAGCCTACTACTTGGTGATGCCGTAGTGTGTCCACACCAATTTTTGAGACCTTGTCTCTTTTCGGATAGCCTGATTTTTAGCAATGGATTCCGGTGTTTTATAACCCCGTTTGTGGTCTAAGTGCACACAAACCGCGCTATAACGTAGCTGTTTGGATTTAATCCCAAAATTGAACAGACGCTCGCCCAATTCACGATCTTGCCCACCATACTGCATTCGCT
The DNA here is from genome assembly GCA_964343335.1 of uncultured Polaribacter sp. Lineage (GTDB taxonomy): Bacteria > Bacteroidota > Bacteroidia > Flavobacteriales > Flavobacteriaceae > Polaribacter. The sequence continues at coordinate 1,553 of CAYFJL010000408.1, forward strand.
CATCAAAACCGTTCACGTTCAAAATATCCTTTTTCCAGCCCGATGAATTATGGCCGTTCCAACTGGCATTGGTCGGAGTAATCGTATTCAGCAGTTTGGAAATCATACCACTAGCGGTGAGCTTATTGTTTTTAAAGGTTTTGGGTATCCCTTTTGCCTTTAGCCAATTAATATCGAAGCAATTCTGTTCTTCAATATCTTCCAAAGTGATCATTTTGGAAATGTTCATGGGCAACATGTAATATCCCCCAGAAATAAAGTAACCCGGTTCTTTGTTGATGTAATGTACCTCGACAAAATCTTCCCGTGGAATGCAGTCGCCATCTGTCATGATAATGTAGTCCGCGCTGCAGGCTTCCACCGCCTTGTTCAGTATACGTGATTTTTGAAAACCATCGTC
>CAYFJL010000409.1:0-1936 GCA_964343335.1 uncultured Polaribacter sp.
AACCAAATTTACCTTTTATGGCAATGAACAAAAATACCGTTCTCGGATGGGCAACGATTTTAATGATCGCGATGGGCGTAATCTTAATCTTAATGGGAGCTTATCGCTATGATGATGTAGCAGGATGGGGTTTCGCCACTGTCGGAATTGGTTTCTTTTGTATTGCTTGGGTGTTCAATGCACTTAAAGGAAGGGTATAACTTTCATATTTTTTAATCTAAAATTTTAATCATCATGAGTGACGATAAGAAAGTCATTTTCTCCATGAACAGGGTTTCTAAAACCTATGCTTCAACTGGAAAACAAGTCCTGAAAGATATTTATCTCAGCTTTTTTTATGGCGCTAAAATCGGTATTCTAGGTCTGAACGGATCGGGTAAATCAACCTTATTAAAAATTATCGCAGGTGTTGAAAAAAACTATCAAGGTGATGTGGTTTTTGCCCAAGGTTATACAGTTGGATATTTAGAACAAGAGCCACAGTTGGATGATGAAAAAACTGTCATTGAAGTGGTGAAAGAAGGCGTTGCAGACGTTGTTGCCATTCTTGATGAATACAACAAAATCAACGATATGTTTGGTTTGGAAGAGGTGTATTCAGATGCTGATAAAATGCAAAAATTGATGGACAAACAGGCAGAGCTTCAGGATAAAATTGATGCTTCAAATGCTTGGGAATTGGACACCAAATTGGAGATCGCTATGGATGCGCTTCGAACACCAGAACCAGATAAAAAGATTGGTGTTTTGTCTGGAGGAGAAAGAAGACGTGTTGCCTTATGTCGATTGTTATTGCAAGAGCCAGACATCCTTTTATTAGACGAGCCTACCAACCACTTGGATGCGGAATCGGTTCACTGGTTAGAGCACCATTTGGCACAATATAAAGGAACGATCATTGCAGTTACACACGACCGTTATTTTCTTGATAATGTGGCTGGTTGGATTTTAGAATTGGATCGAGGAGAGGGAATTCCATGGAAAGGAAACTATTCTTCTTGGTTGGATCAGAAATCGAAACGATTAGCACAGGAAAGTAAAGCAGCTTCCAAACGTCAGAAGACCTTGGAACGAGAGCTGGAGTGGGTTCGACAAGGTGCCAAAGGAAGACAGACGAAGCAAAAGGCCCGTTTGAAAAACTACGACAAGCTCTTGAATCAGGATCAAAAGCAAATGGAAGAGAAATTGGAGATTTTCATTCCGAATGGTCCACGATTGGGAACCAATGTGATCGAGGCTACGGGAGTATCAAAAGCATTCGGGGAAAAACTATTGTATGAAAATTTAGAATTTAACCTTCCTCAAGCCGGAATCGTAGGTGTTATTGGTCCGAATGGTGCTGGTAAAACCACCATTTTTAAAATGATTATGGGTGAAGAAAATCCAGACAAGGGTAACTTTACCGTGGGCGAAACTGCTAAAATCGCCTATGTAGATCAAACCCATTCCAATATCGATGTGAATAAATCGATTTGGGAGAACTTCTCTGATGGTCAAGATTTGGTGATGATGGGTGGAAAACAGGTCAATTCAAGAGCTTATTTGAGTCGCTTTAACTTTTCAGGTAGTGAACAAAATAAAAAAGTAGCTGCTTTATCCGGAGGAGAAAGAAACAGACTTCATTTGGCCATGACCTTGAAAGAAGAAGGAAATGTACTGTTGTTAGATGAACCAACCAATGATTTGGATGTAAATACATTACGAGCCTTGGAAGAGGGCTTGGAAAATTTTGCGGGTTGTGCTGTTGTTATTTCGCATGATCGATGGTTTCTAGATAGAATTTGTACGCACATTCTTGCCTTTGAAGGGAATAGTGAAGTGTACTTTTTCGAAGGATCATTCTCTGATTATGAAGAAAACAAACGAAAGAGACTTGGAGCAGATGTGATGCCAAAACGAATCAAGTACAAGAAATTAATACGATAAAAAAAGGTCC
>CAYFJL010000410.1:0-1935 GCA_964343335.1 uncultured Polaribacter sp.
ATCAGATTGGGTTCCAATGTTTTTGCGGCATACAATTTTTTTGGGTCGAGTTCTCCATCCACCATTTTTTTGAAATGGTTAGGCAGTGTTTGCCGCGGAAAATCAGCAAACTCAAAACCTTGTCGCTGAATCTCCAAAAGCGTATCCTGCGCAAGCTGTTTCACTTTTTCCTGAATGGCCTTGCTTTTTGAGGCAATCAGCTTTTGAATTTGGGTAAAATCTGAAATGGATTTTTCACGGAGTGGTTCAATGTGCTCGGCATGGTTCTCCTGAAACAGCAGTTTCCCGATTTCCATCAAATCGTAAGTAATGTCCCAGCTTTTATCATCATCAATTTTTTCGAGGGAAAAGGCAATCAGTACTTCGGTGAGCTCTTCATCGTTTCCTGCACGTTGCAACAAGCGCCCTACGGCCTCTTCCAACAATAAATCCTGATTGAGCTCTACCTCAAAATTTTGGGACAGATGGAGATCGCGGGCAAAGGTCTTTATGATTTTGTGGTTGAACTTATCTATGGTAGAAATTTCAAAAAAGGAATAGTTATGAAGAATCCGTTTTAGGATGAGTTGGGAACGTTGTCGCAATTCTTCCTCCGTTAAGGAAAGTTCTTCACAAAGGGTAACGAACAGACTTTTCTGTTTTTCGGGCACAGTTTCTTGTCCAAAAGCGAACAAGTTGTCCAGGATCCGGGTCTTCATTTCCTCCACCGCCTTATTGGTAAAGGTAATGGCCAGTATTTGACGAAATTTAACCGGGGAATCGTTGGAGAGCAGTAAGGTGAGGTAGGCCTTGGCCAGGGCGTAGGTTTTGCCCGAACCGGCTGATGCGCTGTATATTTTGAAATTAGACCCCTCCAAAATCGTTTTTCCTGCAAAATAAGGATTCCTTACCTCATGTTAACATGGTTTTAGCGGAATATAAATGTTAAAATCCGTATTTTTACAGGAATAGATTAATAACCTAAAAAAACAAGATAATTATGGCTTTTGAATTACCTAAATTACCGTATGCATACGATGCGTTGGAACCTCATATAGACGCTAGAACCATGGAAATCCACCATACCAAGCACCACAATGGATATACCACCAAACTGAACGGTGCCATTGAAGGAACGGACTTGGAAGGGAAGGGAATCGTGGATATTCTTTCCAATTTGGACATGTCCAACGGAGCCGTGAGGAACAATGGAGGCGGATTTTTTAACCACAGCCTGTTCTGGGAAGTAATGTCCCCAAACGGAGGCGGAAAACCATCCGGTGAATTGGCTTCTGCTATTGATGAGGCTTTTGGATCCTTCGATGCCTTTAAAGAAAAGTTCTCCAATGCTGCAGCTACGCAGTTTGGCTCTGGATGGGCTTGGTTGTGCGTGCACAAAGGCGGTAAATTGGAAGTTTGCTCCACTCCTAACCAAGATAACCCCATTATGCCCGGAGTAGCTTGTGAGGGATACCCAATTTTGGGCTTGGATGTTTGGGAACATGCCTACTATTTGCACTACCAAAATCTAAGACCGGATTACATTGCTGCATTCTTTAATGTGATCAATTGGGACAAGGTTTCCGAAAATTATGCAGCTAGTAAATAGTAACTAGTTCATTCATAAATAAAAAGCCGTGCACTTGGTGCACGGCTTTTTTTGTTTGGAATTTTTTCAAAATAGAAAAGGGCGAGGAAGTCCTCACCCTTTTCGTCCCAAATCTTACCATAAACTTAACCTACTTATGCTATGGCGAGACTAAAATACTGGTATTGTGTAAAATAACAAAGGTTTTGGGATAAATTTTTGAATTTTATAGGAAAAAGAAAACGTGCAGTTCGTCGATAAAAATGTTAAATACTTGGTTCTCAAACATAAAGAAGGCGGAGTATTCTCCGCCTTCTTTCCCCAAATCTTACCATGAACTTAACCTACTTATGCTATGGTCCTCCAAA
>CAYFJL010000411.1:0-1934 GCA_964343335.1 uncultured Polaribacter sp.
AGGTGGAAGAAATTTGAAAGTGAACGAAATCGATCAGTATATAAGTCAGTTTCCGATGGAGGTCCAAAAGCAATTACAGCTTATACGGACCATCATCAAAAAGGCAGCGCCCGATGCAGTGGAGCAAATAGTTTATGGTATGCCTGGATACAAAACTAATGGTAAACCTTTGGTTTACTTTGCTGGATATAAAAACCACATCGGTTTTTACGCAACCCGATCGGGACACGAAGCATTTCAAAAAGAGCTTTCAAAATACAAACAAGGAAAGGGTTCCGTACAGTTTCCTTTGAACCAGACTATTCCTTTTGACCTCATTGAACAAATTGTTAGGTTTAGGGTCCAAGAGAACGCAGAAAAATCATGACGCCAAACATAACAACTTTACCCAAGATCCATTTAATAGGCCAGAACATCAAAACATCCTTTGCCAACGACGAAACCGTTGAGCTCTGGCGCAGTTTTATGTCTCGTAAAAAAGAAGTACGACACCAAAAGGACGATAATCTCTATTCCGTTGAAATCTACCCCAACTCTTCCTTTTTTGATGCTTTTGACCCAACAAAGACATTTGAAAAATGGGCGGCTATTTCAGTTTCCAAAATAGAAGAAATACCAAAGGACATGGAGGCCTTGACCATACCCGAAGGACTATATGCGGTATTCCATTACAAAGGAAAGCCAAGCGAGGCCATGGATACCTTCCAATATATGTATGGGGAATGGCTGCCAAATTCAGCATACGAGATGGATGGCCGACCATTTTTTGCACTCATGGGTGAAGCTTATAAAGGAGAGCATCCAGACTCGGAAGAAAGCTTTTGGCTTCCGATAAAGCATAAGTCATAGTTCAACACCTTTCCTTTAAATCCAACTTTGAAAATTGAAATTTTATTTAGATATTTATCTAAATAACTAAATGGATGAACAAACTGTTCAAAGCCCTAAATGATGAAACTCGAAGACAAATTGTGGAACTGCTTAAGGAAAAAGACATGAACGCTGGAGAGATTGCCGAAAGATTTGATATTTCAAAACCGAGTATTTCGCATCATTTGGACATACTGAAGCAAGCCGACTTGGTGAGTAGCGAAAAAAGGGGGCAGTTTGTGGAATACTCCCTCAACACCACCATTTTGGAAGATTTGATCAACTGGATACTAACCTTAAAGAAATAAATTATGAATCTTAAAAAGGAACTACCGCTTATCGGAATCGTGCTGCTACCCTTTGTTTACCTGGCCTATATCTGGAACCAACTGCCGGCCCAAGTACCTATGCACTATAATATTGAGGGCGAAATAGACCGGTATGGCAATAAGTCCGAACTCATCTTGATTCCAATTATGACCTCGTTGCTCATCTATCTAATTTTTTTGGCAGTTCCCTATATCGACCCAAAAAAACAGATTCAAAAAATGGGCGGTAAGTATGATACCTTAAAATTTATCATCACCACATTCATGTCCATCTTGGCGCTGTTCATCATCTATACTGCCAAAAATCAAACTTTGACAGACCCAGATTATATTTTGTTAGGCTGTGGAGTTCTCTTCCTTATTTTAGGAAATTACTTTAAAACCCTAAAAGCGAACTATTTTATCGGTATCCGAACTCCATGGACCTTGGAATCCGAAAGTGTCTGGAAGGCGACCCATAAACTTGCCGGTAAAATTTGGTTCTTGGGCGGGCTGCTCATCATCCTATCCTGTCTCATTCTGGATGGCAAAACCAACTTTATTGTTTTTATGTGCATAACCGCAATAATGGTATTGGTACCCGTGCTGTATTCCTATCTATTGTTTCGGAAACAGGAGGCATAATTTCAATCATTCGACAAAAGCACCCCCAAGGTTTCCCACTAATCCGTATCTTAGATGAGCTATTGAAACCTAACATGAAAAGACTTGTCTTCCTTATTTTCCCCATTTTGA
>CAYFJL010000412.1:0-1923 GCA_964343335.1 uncultured Polaribacter sp.
CAAGTTCCACCAAGCGTTGCATATTTTTCAATAATGGCAACTTTTTTCCCTAATTGAGATGCTCTAATGGCAGCAATATAACCTCCTGGTCCTGATCCAATAACAACTAAATCGTATTTCATTCTTTTTTGAAAATTTTATGATGCAAAAGTAAGTAATCTGGGGGATTTTACATTCAAGAAAACCACTTAATTCCTATCTTTGACCTAAACTTAACAACCATGAAACTACTTAAAAAAGCGCTGTTAGCCATTCTTCTTGTTCTTGCCGTTGCTCAAATTTTTGGCCCGAGATTGAACCAAGGAGATCCTGCCAGTTTAGAGCCATTTATTTCCGAGACAAAGCCCTCTGAAGAGGTTCATAAAATTATGAAGCAGGCTTGTTTTGATTGTCACTCGGATGTAACCAAATATCCATGGTATAATAACATTACTCCTGTGAATTATTGGATCAATGATCACGTGAAACACGGAAAAAGCGAAGTGAATTTTTCGGAGTGGAGTAGTTATTCATTGAAGAAAAAAGAGCACAAGTTTGAAGAGATTTGGGAAGAAGTAGCCGAGAAGCACATGCCTTTAAATTCTTATACTTGGGTGCACCGAGATGCCGATCTTTCTCAGGATCAAATTGATAAAGTAGTTGCTTGGGCTAAGAAAGTTCAGGCTGATTACAAGTCGCAAATGACTCAGGCTCAAAAATAATTGTACAAAACGGTTTTCATAATTGGAGCTGTATGGGTAGAACCCAATTCGTCTGCCGCTGGAAGCAGGATGCTCCAACTTATCGAATATTTTCAATCTCAAGGTTGTAAAATCGTATTTGGAACCACGGCCCAAAAGAACGATCAAAGTCTAGATTTAGAAATTTTGGGAGTTCAAGAGGTAGAGTTACTACTCAATGATTCCAGTTTTGACGATCTTCTGAAGCAAATTGATCCTGATATTGTTCTTTTTGATCGATTCATTTCCGAAGAACAATTTGGTTGGCGTGTTGCGGAAGTGCAACCAAAAGCTCTTCGAATTTTAGATACCGAAGACCTGCACTGCCTTCGTAAAGTACGAGCAAAACAATACAAAGCAGGTGAACCATTTCAGTTGGCGGATTTAGTATCCGAAGAAATTACCAAACGAGAAATTGCGTCAATTTTGAGATGTGATTTGTCACTAATGATCTCAAGGGTGGAGATGGAAATCCTGACCGATTTCTTCAAAATTGACCCTTCCTTACTTTGCTATTTGCCTTTTTTACTTTCAAAGGCAATTCAAAAAGAATCATCCAATTTTGAAGCGCGTGAACATTTTATTTCCATTGGAAATTTTTTACATGCGCCAAATTTGGAGTCGGTAAAAACCTTAAAAACAAAGATCTGGCCACAGATTCGAAAAGAGTTACCTCAGGCCGAGATGCATGTGTATGGTGCTTACCCAACACAGCAAGCTAGGGAGATGAACAATGTAAAAGAAGGTTTTCTAGTAAAGGGTTTTGTGGATAACCAACATGAAGTTCTCAAAAAAGCAAGGGTTTTATTGGCGCCACTTTCATTTGGTGCAGGTTTGAAAGGAAAGTTTGTTGATGGTATGCAGAATGGTTGTCCGTCGGTAACAACCTCAATCGGTATTGAAGGATATGCTGATGAAGAAAATTGGGGCGGATTGGTCGCTGACGATTGGTCAGATTTTATTGAACAGAGCATTCGATTGTACTCGGATAAAAGTCTTTGGAAAGCATCTCAATCAAAAGGATTTCAATTATTGCAGCAATTCAATAAAGAGCCTTTTTTAAATCATTTCACTGAGGTGTTAACGCATCTTTTTTCCCACATTGAAACCCATCGAAAACATAACTTTTTAGGGAGCATGCTGCAATATCACACCATGAAAAGTTCAAAGTATTTAAGCAAATGGATTGAAGAAAAGAATAAAG
>CAYFJL010000413.1:0-1908 GCA_964343335.1 uncultured Polaribacter sp.
TTCAAAAATTAAAGAAAAATTAATAAAATCCTGTGGTTCTAATAAATATACCCTAGTGAAAATTAGTACAATTGATTTTGAAAACACTAAAGGTACTTTTAGATGTAATTAAAGCCTTAATATATTATTAATTTCCTTCAAATATTTCTTTGCCTTGAACAGTTGTGATTTCGACGTTCCAATCGAGATATCCAACATCTCAGCAATCTCCTGATGTTTATAGCCTTCTAAAAAATAAAGGTTTAACACCATTCTGTACCCCTCTGGTAGATCTTTTATAATGGCTAAAAAATCTGCCTCTTTAAATCTATTTTCAACCTCGTTGAATGAAACAAGCAGCGTATCCATTTCATAATCATTATCGAGCAATTTACGGTTCTTATCCCATTTGTTTGTCCTGTAATGATCAATGCATGTATTCGTTATCACTGTACGAATCCATCCTCCAAGCGAACCTGAGGGTTTGTACTTATTTAATTTTTGAAAAACTTTTAAAAAACCTTCCTGAAGTAGATCGTTAGCTGCATCATAATCAGCAGAATACATGAGGCATACTTTGAACATATCGTCAGAAAAAAGATCGTAGAGTGCCTTTTGAGCAGAAGAATCCCCTCTCAAACACCTCTTAACCAGTTTTTTACGATTTGTATTGTCCAAACTATTCTACTATCAGACTTGAGTTTTCAAGCAATTGTTCTTTAAAGTTAGTCAAAAAATTTCCTCCTGCAATTGTTGTTACATCAATATTCGTTTGTGATTGACTGGCGGCTAGCATTCCGTTGAACGGACCATTACCAACATCATTTAGAGTCTCTTGCAAATCAAATGTTAAACTAAACGCTTGTTTGTTTTCTTCAATGGACAAGACTTCTCCTTCCTTAATCAGTGAGAACTCAATCTCCTCACCCTGATAATCTAATGGGAGCATAAGAACCTTAGGTTGTGGATTTCCGTTTATCTTTTCAACCACCCCAGATAAATAACCATTGTTTCCTAGCTGAATCTTCAACTTAAGAGAAGTATATGTTCCAATAGGAAGCCTAAGATCCTTCAATCCACTATCATTTACAAGATCTAATATTTGATTAGAGGAAATAATTTTATTAATGTCATCACCCTGAAGTCTTTCACCCTGGATTTGAATTGAAGAAATAGTCAACATCGAGCTATCCACAAGCAAACGATTGTTTCCGATTTCAGCATTGTTCTCAAAATCAGTCGAACTATTGAAAGGGATATTCACTTCCCGACTCCAGTCTTCCTTTACACATGCATACAGTACGATGAGTATTGAAAGGGGAATAAGTATGATTTTAGCACGTTTCATATTACTGTAACGATCAATAAAGAGAATTAGGTTGCCTTGGTAACCAATTCAACTATTACAAACAACTCAAAATAACTAAAATCCTATAATTCAGAATGTTAATTCGCCATTTCAGACATAAACTTGATCCTCATTAATCTTAGTTCTTCTTCTGTATAATCGCCGTCAAATTCGTCGAATGCCTCTTCTAAGGAATCAGTTTCAGCCTCAGAGAAGTAATCGTAGATCTCTTCTTGATTATCTTCATCGAGAATCTCATCTATGTAGTAATTGATATTCACCCTAGTACCAGAGTTTACGATCATTTCTATTTCCTCGATGATCTCATCCATTGATTTACCCTGAGATTTACTAATATCTTCCAATGGCAACTTTCGATCAATGTTTTGGATTAACTGAACCTTTAACCCAGATTTATTGACCAATGATTTCACGACCATGTCCTGAGGACGTTCAATGTCGTTTTCTTCAACATAATTCTTTATCAGGCTCAAAAATGGCGCACCATATCTTCGTGCCTTACCTTGACCTACTCCTTGTATGTTCGTTAGTTCTTCTTTTGTAATTGGATACTGAAAAGA
>CAYFJL010000414.1:0-1867 GCA_964343335.1 uncultured Polaribacter sp.
TCTTGTCTAAGCTTTTTTTCCATGCTAAATAGCCTTGAATGGCTAGAATTGTAAAGATAAGGTATTGTAAGGACAACATGCCCAATCCGCGATAGGCATACAACGGAACCGTAATAATGTCTGCAAAGATCCACAGGGTCCAATTCTCAAGTTTCTTAGTGGCCATATACCACATCGCAGTGAAGAAAATACCTGAGGTAAAAATGTCGATATAATTGACAGTTTCAATTTCATAGTCGAAAAAACGATACACCCCATAGGTGATGCACATGGTCATTACAAAGAGTGCGAAACCGATGCCTTTTTCTTTGGAATTGGTTCTTGAGATAGGTACTACATATTCGGCTCCTTTCTTTCGAGACCAGTTCCACCAGCCATAGATACTCATGATGGAATAGTAGAAATTCATCATCATGTCTCCGAAATAATTTGCCTTGTACAGCAAATATACAGTGATGGTGGTGGCGATCAGTCCCGTGGGATAGACCAGAATATTTTCCTTTTTAGCATACCACACGGATGCGATTCCGAAGAAGAAGGCAATGGCTTCTAATACAATAAAAAGAGTAGAAGTTTCTCGGTAGGCGTCAATAAAAAAGTCAATAATCTCAGTCATTCTGAGTGCAAGTATCACTATTGAAAGGCATATACGCAAGTATAATCATCAAATTCTAAGAAATGAATGTCGTAGGTAGCATCCTCTCCTTCGAATCTGATTTCTCCGGTTGTTTTTTGATCGATAAAAGCAAAATCTTCGATGTAGATATGATGCAGAAACAACAACTTTTTCTTTCCGTAGATTTTGTAAAGGCTTTCTTTTCCGCCCCAAACAATGGTTAATTTGCGAATCAAAGCCTCTGTATTGGCTATGGTTCGGTATTCCTCTAAGGGCGTGAATTTATGTGCGATTCGCAAGATCTTTTCGCGCTGTTTTTCGATATCTATTCCAACTGGCGCTTTCTGGGAAATTATGATGCCTGTGTATTCCCCTGAATGGGTAATGGAAATGAAATTTCCGTCTTTTAAATGTGGTTTTCCGAATTCGTCATAACGCAAATCTGCATCACGATACCCTTCAATTTTTAGCAAATGACGGATGCTTAAAAACCCTTTTTGATGAATTTCAGATTTCATGGCTTCTAAACGGTCACTACTTCTTTGGGATAGTGCGATGTTTGCCTGAAGTTCTTCTAGCGCTTCTTCGATTTTCCAAATGCAGACTTTTGTAAAATCATTAACTCGAATTGTTTTGAATAAAGGCATATTGAAATAAAAAGGAAGTTGTAAATTTGCAGACCGATTTAAACAATAAAGATAAGAAAATGAGCACAAAAACTGCATACGTTCCTTACAAAGTGAAAGACATTTCTTTGGCTGAATGGGGAAGAAAAGAAATCGAATTGGCTGAAGCTGAGATGCCAGGATTGATGGCATTACGAGAAGAGTATAAAGATTCTCAACCTTTAAAAGGAGCGAGAATTGCTGGATGTTTACACATGACCATTCAAACGGCAGTTTTAATCGAAACGTTGATTGCTTTGGGTGCTGAAGTGACTTGGAGTTCTTGTAATATTTTCTCTACGCAAGATCAGGCTGCTGCCGCCATAGCTGCTGCTGGAATTCCAGTGTATGCTTGGAAAGGAATGAATGAACAAGAATTTGACTGGTGTATCGAGCAAACTTTATTCTTCGGTGAAGATCGCAGGCCATTAAACATGATTTTAGATGATGGTGGTGATTTGACCAATATGGTATTTGATAACTATCCAGAATTGGTAGACGGAATCAACGGATTGTCGGAAGAGACGACAACTGGAGTTCACCGTTTGTACGAGCGTATGAAAAACGGAACTTTACCAATGCCTGC
>CAYFJL010000415.1:0-1866 GCA_964343335.1 uncultured Polaribacter sp.
TCAAAAGGACTCTTACTTCTCATGAACATAATACCGTTAAATGCGTTTGCACCATATAGTGCAGAAGACGCACCTGGTAGTAATTCCACCGTGTTTACGTCTAATTCAGATATCCCTAGTAAATTACCAATAGCAAAGTTTAGTGCTGGAGAAGAATTATCCATTCCATCTACCAACTGCATAAATCTGGTGTTTGCAAATGTTGCGAAACCTCTTGTGTTTACAGACTTAAAGGTTAATGAGTTGGTGTTGATATCAACTCCCTTTAAGTTCTCTAATCCATCATAAAATGAAGGAGCTGAGGTATTCTTAATCATTCTGATGTCCATACGCTCAATAGAAACTGGAGATTCCATGATACGTTCTGGTGTTCTCGATGCAGATACTACGATCTCATCAAGAGAAGTTTCATTTTCAGATAATGATAAGTTAATTACCTGATTGTTCTTTGTAACCTGCACCATTTGTGTTTTGTAACCCAATAATGAGATTTCCAAATTGAATGGTGGGCTAACGGATGAAGTTTTCAATACAAATTTTCCATCGAAATCAGTGTTGGTTCCGATAGCCTTGCCTTCAACCTTAATATTTACCCCTGGTAAAGGTTCATCTGAGCCTGCATCTTTGATGGTACCCGTAACCGTGGTTTGAGCAACCATAGCCACGCTTCCCAAGAACAGAAAAGCAATGAATAATAATCTTTTTGACATAATTTGAATTAATTTGTTAAATAACACGCAAAATAGCAAAATAATTTTAGAAGTCTTTAGTTTTAAAGGGCGAAAATTACGTTTTCAGCAAAAAAAACGGCCTTTTGTTGAATATACAGAAATGAAGATTTGTTAATTATCTGTAAAACAGAGCTTTAACCTTTTAATTTTTAGCCTTTTTAAACTGAAATCGCAAATACGTAATTGCCTTATTTTCAGCTAAAAACATTTTTTCATAAAAAGTTTGGGTCTCGACAACCTCGGCTGGAGCGCCGGAATTGTGATATACGTTGTGGTTGGCGTAGTCAACTTCTAATCCGAGTCCGTGAAGCAAGCCCAGAGTATATCCATGTAGAAATTCGCTATCGGTTTTCAGATTTACGAATCCGTCTTTTTTCAAAATGGATTGGTATTTATCAAGAAAAACCTGATTGGTCAAGCGATGCTTGGTTCTTTTATATTTGATCTGAGGATCTGGAAAAGTAATCCAAATTTCATCAACTTCATTAGCTGCGAAAAGCAAATCAATGAGTTCTATTTGGGTTCTCAAAAAAGCGACATTCGTCAAATTTTCTTCCAACGCAGTTTTAGCACCACGCCAAAATCGAGCTCCTTTGATATCGATTCCAATAAAGTTTTTATCTGGATTCTTCTGTGCAAGCGCAATCGTATATTCACCCTTTCCACAGCCCAATTCTAAAACAATCGGATTTTGATTATTGAAGTGAGCATTCCATTTTCCCTTCAATGAGAAGCCATCAACCACCTCTTGTCGCGTAGGCTGAATAACATTAGCGAACGTTTCATTTTCTTTGAAACGCTTTAATTTGTTTTTACTTCCCAAAATGTAAGGTAGAAATTATGCTCGGTCTTCTGTACCTTCCTCAATGAATCTTTTTGATTCTTTCATCCAGTATGCGAAAAGCACTAAAAGAATCGCTAAGAATCCCCAATTGATAAGGTTCGAAGTCCACCAGCCAAAGTCGGCGGTAGCAATTGATAAACGAAGAAATTCAAATGGTAAAAATAAAACGTCAGTAAATAAACTCCCGATCCATTTAAATATGTTGCCTGCTATCATAACTTAATTATCTTTACATCGCAAAAGTAAGAAAACAATTAAATGTTAGCCAATTTTTTAGACAAAACTAAGCCC
>CAYFJL010000416.1:0-1865 GCA_964343335.1 uncultured Polaribacter sp.
ACATTCTTTACACAATCTAGTTCAAATAAGGCATTATCTTTGATGCTATAATTGGCATATGAAAGACATTCGATTTCACATAGTAGTATTCGGTTTATTGTTCTTTACACTGCAAACTTCAGCTCAATTAGACAAAACGAAGAGCGGCGGTGAAAAAGGAAAAATAAAGGCAATCGTATTGAAAAATGCCAAAAAAGTAAACAAACCTAAATCCATCGATTTGAATGGAAAAGGTGGTTTTCAAAAAGCCTATGAAAAAGAACAGCAGAAACTTCGCCAACAACAGCAAGATCAGAAAATCAACAACAAGGGTATTTTGACCCAAGCCAAGTTGAGTGAAGAGCGCTTCATGAAAAACTTCAAAAAAATCAACGGACAGTACATGTACCCAAAAATTGATCAAGATCTAGGAAGTGTACATACCAATTCTGCCAGTGTGAATATCATTTGCCGCGATTTCCAATATCCTGATGGTGACCGCGTGACCATTTTAGTCAATGGCGTACCTGTTGTGATGAATATTGTTTTGAAACAACGTTACCAGAAATTCAACATTCCGCTTGAGGTCGGACTCAACCGAATTGCCTTTATGGCATTGAATCAAGGCACTTCTGGTCCGAATACAGCAGCCTTCAAAGTCTACAACGATGCTGGCATGCTCCTCTCTTCCAATGAATGGAACTTAGCTACCGGAGCAAAGGCAACTTTAGTGGTTGCGAAAGACAAATAAAACGCCTCCGAAAACGTTAGCGTTAAAAAGGACTGAATCCCGTTTTTTTATTCTAGTCAAAAGATTTATTTTTGTTTTCAATCTATTTTTTTAGAGGAAAAAAACAAACACTAACAACATCATTTGAAAATGAAGAAAGTCACTAAAGAGACGTACTTACAATGGTATAAAGACATGCTGTTTTGGAGAAAATTTGAAGACAAATTGGCTTCTGTTTACATCCAGCAAAAAGTACGAGGATTCCTACATCTTTACAACGGGCAAGAAGCGGTATTAGCTGGTGCTTTGCATGCCATGGATTTAACAAAAGACAAGATGATTACCGCCTATCGTAATCATGTGCAACCGATTGGAATGGGTGAAGATCCAAAACGTGTGATGGCCGAATTGTACGGAAAGGCAACAGGTACTTCCAAAGGGATGGGAGGATCGATGCATATTTTTTCTAAGGAATTCCGTTTTTACGGTGGTCATGGAATTGTTGGTGGTCAAATTCCACTAGGTGCGGGAATTGCTTTCGGTGATAAGTACAAAGGAAGTGATGCGGTAACCTTAACCTATTTTGGTGATGGTGCTGCACGACAGGGTTCTTTACACGAAGCCTTCAACCTTGCAATGTTATGGAAACTTCCAGTAGTATTCATTTGTGAGAACAACGGTTATGCCATGGGTACTTCCGTGGAAAGAACAGCAAACCACAATGATATTTGGAAATTAGGTTTGGGATACGAAATGCCTTGTGGACCAGTAGACGGAATGAACCCCGTGAAAGTTGCTGAAGCAGTGGACGATGCAATTCAAAGAGCAAGACGTGGTGATGGCCCAACTTTCTTAGAAATGAAGACCTACAGATATCGTGGTCACTCAATGTCTGATGCACAGCATTATAGAACAAAAGATGAAGTTGAGGAGTACAAGAAAATTGACCCTATTACTCAGGTATTAAACATCATTGAACAAAAAAATTACGCTACTGAAGAAGAAATCAAAGCAATTGATAAAGAGGTGAAACAAATGGTAAAAGACTGTGAGAAATTCGCTGATGAATCACCATTCCCAGAGCCACAACAATTGTACGATGTAGTTTACGAACAAGAAGATTATCCTTTTATAAGTTAATATATGGCAACAGTTA
>CAYFJL010000417.1:0-1861 GCA_964343335.1 uncultured Polaribacter sp.
AACGCGAAGGCTGGTTCAAGAACTAAATTGCGGGGCTTATTCGCAGTTTCCTTAACAGACTCTTTACTCAAGAACACAGAAAGCAAGAGTCACTTGTGTGGGGCCTGCAAGCAAGAATTTATAGAAAAATAATTGCTTTAAGCAATGTAGAGTAGAACATGTCGAACAGAATAATAAAATTCTCAGAATGGTCATTTTCGAAAAACTTTTTTTATAAAAGCTGGCAATCGAACGGCTGTTTTTTTTCTGAGAGCGGTTTGAGTATTCGCTTCAATAATAAAGAAGGTTCTTCGAACTCTACACCTTATATTTATTCAAAAGTGATACCCGGCCCTTTTGTTTTACTTTCTTTATCTTTTACAGATTTTTTCACCACTTTTGATAAACTCACACTTTTCATTAGAATCAACGGTTGTAATAGAAAGTTACTTGAGTATGAGGAAAGACACTTCAAAAAATTCACTCCATATAATTTTATCGTTCATGTCTCTTTACCTGTAGATGCTTTAGCTATTTATCTAGGATTTAAGTTTAAAGGTAAGGGTTACGTAAATATCAAAAAGGTCCGATTCGAACAACATGATGATTTTTATGAAAACAGCCCCCTAAATATTTATGAAAAAGTCTGTAAAACTTTTGAAGAATTGTATTTTGATCGTAAAATAAATTTCAATTTGAGGGTTATTAAAAATATATTATTGAATAACCCTACATATTTTTTCCTATATAAGGCTATTGACCAAGCCTTAAGAAAACTACCTGATAGACATAGCTCATATAGTTCTCCCTCAGTACAGTCAGCTAGAAATTTTCGTTCTGGGAGCATTCATAAAACTATATTCGAATTTCGCTCTGATAAAAGAATAGCTTACATAAAACCATCTCCATTCTTAGGTAGTAAAAATAGCGAAGCTGATCTTTACATAGACCAATATAACAAATTTTTAAAACAATGTATTGAGCTTGACATTTTATTCTACGTCATTGATTTCAAGGGTTTTAAAGGAGGAAATATGTGGCCATTGCTAACAGCTCTATCGTTCTTCCTCGTAAAGAATCCAGTAGGTTATTTCAATATAAATGAACAGTTCCATCCTTGGCGGTATCTTAGTTCAGGGTTACTAAGCCAAATTAGCGACCAAGCAAAAGTTTGCGTTTGGATCGATCAAAGAACGGCTAGTGCGGGCGAAGCGCTGGCATTAGCACTGTCATCTCAAAGGAACTGCGTATTAATTGGTAGACCTACTGCAGGATTAACTACGGCAGTTCAAAGCATACAGTTTGATAATTTGGGAACTTTGAGGGTTGCAATTGGATATTTTACTGATTACAAAATGAAAATAATTAAAAACGGAGTCACTCCACACTTTTACGTGAAGAATATTAAAAATTACTACTCAGAGACAAAGAGGTATCTTAAGTTGTAAAGGATTTTTAAGCAACAACAAGGAGGTAATTTAAATATTAATTATAAGATAATTTCATCTATTAACTTTTTAATTAAGGAATATATATATGTTAAAACTTAAGAAGCGAAATGTGACTATGCTCACGGACGACGAGACCGTCTTGGTTAAAGGTGGTTACGAGACTGAATGGGATGACTCAGGTTTTTGTTGGAGCGACGGTTGCGTAAGCGACTGGTGCTGGAGTGACGACTGTATGAGTGATATGTGTGCAAGCGATGACTGCTGGAGTTACGATTGCTTTTCTTACGATTGCGACGGTGGTTCTGAAGAATGCGGTTCTGATGATTGCTATGCTCCAACGGAGGCTCAAAACTGTATCTAACTTGAGTTGAAATTAATCATCAACTACCGCTAGGTACTGAGCTATCCCCACGAATAGTAAAATAAAGTCA
>CAYFJL010000418.1:0-1853 GCA_964343335.1 uncultured Polaribacter sp.
CATATTTGCTGATTACGTCAAGTTAACGTCATCTTTGCGTCAATTGGTTACAACGTTCCGTGTATGGTGTCGTAGCATCCCGCAGGGTGCTATGCACTATACATATTGTTGTAAGCAGTTTTAATTCACGATTATTTTTTTAACAAATCGGTCATTACCATATTCGAACATTATGAAATTAACCCCTTTAGGCATTTCTTCAATAGTTAGTTGTGAATTATCAAATTCTTTGATTGTCATTCGCTCTCTTCCCAATACATCATATACGATTATACTCGATGGGCGTTCACTAAAATTAATGGTAATTTTTCCAATGGATGGGTTCGGAAAAATACTTATTCCCAAATCGTCAATTAGGTTGTCTGTAACTGACAAAGGGTTGGAAACAACAAATTGCCCCATCATTCCACCATCTTCGTGAGTCAGCATATGACAATGGTACATATAGGGTACAGAATCATTCGAAAACGTTTCAAATTTTGCTATGAAACGTACAGTTTCTTGTGGTCTAACCAGAACTACATCCTTTCTTCCTTGCTCATTAATTGCGGGAGCAACTCCATTTCTTGTTAAAATATAGAACTGTACATCGTGTATATGAAATGGGTGCGAAATTCCTGATTGGTTAGTCAGTTCCCAAATTTCAGTATTATCAAGTGGTATTGTGTAGTTAATGACATTTAAATCCATTGTTGCTCCATTTATCAAGAATTCACCATTAAGCTGATTTGGTCCCATAGTAACTGGTGAAAAAGTCAGTGTTCTTGTAATATTTGAATTAATTTCAGGAATAGGAGTAACAGTTACCAAACCAGATGGGATTGATGATATGGGATTAACTGTCTGTACTCCTACGTTAAATTGAAGAACATCAAAGTCAGCACCATTCAATGGGTTCGGATTATAACCAGTCATTGTCATTCCAGCTCCCATACCTGGATTTGTCGCACCGTATATTCCATTTGGCAATTCAGAAGCATAACTTTTTAAAAATGCCGTTTGTCCGTTCATACTTGAAAAATCTATAAGTAATTCTGCTCTTTCTCCTGGTGCTAACAATAGTCTTGTTAATTGAACAGGTGCTGACAACAATCCACCATCAGAAGCTATTTGATGAAAAGTTTGATTATTACTCAATCCAAGATTAAAAGCTCTTTGTGATGAACCATTTAAAACTCTACATCGTACTACCTGAGACGGCACATCTAAGAAAGGGTCTATTGTTGCGTTGACCATTACAATATCATCTGAATTTGAGTGTACTACGATTTGGTTACTACTGTCAAAATCTTTTGTTTGAATTACTAATGGGAAATCATCAACACCATAAGTTCTTGGTAGAGCAAGAGCCGCTTCTGCGTTATCTTTTACTATTATCATTCCAGCAATCCCTTTTGAAACGTGTTTATCTGTAAAGTGATGCAAATGTGGATGATACCAATAAGTTGCAGCTTTATCTAAAATTGTGAAACTTGGCGACCAAGTTGTATTTTGTGGTATTGTAGTATGAGGTCCCCCATCATTTTCTGCTGATACGTGCATACCGTGCCAATGAATAGTAGTTGTATCTGCCAATTGGTTTGTAACATTAAAATTCACAAAATCACCTTGATTAAGTATTAATGTTGGCCCCAGAATATTGCCGTTTGCACCCATTGTGTTGGTTGACGATCCACTTAAAAATTGTTTTGTCCCATTTTGTAGGGTTAAATTGATGTTTACCCCAGATAAAGTGTCTGGAATAATCAATGCGTTTTGGGCATTTCCTAAATGAAAAAATAGAATCCCAATTAGAGTAATAGTTGTTTTTTTTATCATTTTATTTTTTATTTAATTGCTTACAACGGTCTCGT
>CAYFJL010000419.1:0-1829 GCA_964343335.1 uncultured Polaribacter sp.
ACCCATTTTAGAAAAACCACTTCGATCAAAACAGGTCATTATGTCCCAGAGGAATACTGGGATCATCACAGATGCAAAGTAAAAAGAAATTTTCCAGATGTTGATTCGGTTCACTTGATGAATACCCTTTTATTAAAAAAACAACTCAAGGCACAAGAAGTAATCAATAGACTGGCCGATAATGACCAATTGGACAGACTTACCGCAAAAGATATAGCCGATAAAATTGTCAATAGAAAAAGGTTAAACTCGTTCTATGAGTTCGGTCTTCAAAAAGCAGAAGAGCTTATAAGGGAAAAACGGATTGGTACGGCCAGAAATTATTCCGGAATCATAGGAAGACTAAAGGTGTTTACCAACAACCGAGATTTAAAGTTCAATGAACTCAATCTTGAATTCCTAAAACGGTTTGAAAGGCACCATTTGTCAAAACCAGGCAATACCATCAATGGAATTGCATCTTATATGAGAACGATAAAGGCGATATATAATAAAGGAATCAAGGAAGGTATGGTGGATGAATCCCTATACCCTTTTAAATACTACACCATAAAAACAAAGCCTACTGAGAAAAGAGCCATTAAGATTGAAAGCATCAAGAAAATACTTGAAATGGAAACCAAGATTGGTTCCAATCATTTTCACTATCGCAATTATTTTATTCTTTCCTATCTGATGTTGGGTATGTCTTTTATTGATATGGCATTTCTGAAAAGGGATAATATCATCGATGGTCGTGTTAAATTCCAAAGACGTAAAACAGGAAAACGCTATGATATAATTATAACCGATCAGATTAAACCCATTATTCAATACTATCTGGACAATCCTAACCCCTCTGGTTTTTTATTGCCCATAATTTATCGGGACACTTTGGAATTGCAGTACAAAGATGCCCAATGGGAGCTTAGACGTTACAACATTGGTTTAAAAGAAATTGCAAAAGAATGTAAGATTGAAGAGCGTTTGACTTCCTATGTTTCAAGGCATAGTTTTGCAACCCATGCAATGTTCAAAAAAGTTCCTTTGGAAGCCATTTCCGCAATGATGGGCCATAATAAACTCAGTACCACCCAAATTTATCTTAAGTCCTTGCCTAGCAATGTACTTGACACTTATCAATTGGAACTTAATTCTATTTAGGGTGTGACCTTTATCCCCTCTGGAATAAACCTTTCAATACTATGAAATCCCAATACTTGGGATTGAATAAAGATGTGTCATTGTCATGACAATCTTGCTTTTGCTCCCGAATTCGCAAAAGGAAGCCGAAATAAAAGCGAACGAAACGAAGTGAAGTGAAGTGCTGCAAGCCCCAAATCTTACACAAACTAATTTACTGAGCGAGGCAAAATCAATTAATCTTTAAAGAGTTTCAATAGAACCTTTTTGAGAGGGAACCCAACGCATAACCATTAGAAGATATAGACTTTTCTAACTAGTTTTATTGTTGGTCATTTCCAAAAAAAGATGGATGTCCTCTTTCTGTTGCCTCATTTTCCTGTACTAATGTGTATGATGAATTTATTTCCATCATGTTTGGCTTTTGTGGGAAATCGGTTGATGCGCTGCATCAAATCCAAGAAACGGTAAACACGCTCAATAGGAGAAAGTGCCAAGAAATCTCTTTCCTGTTCACTATTGGCCTCATCTTTGGTGCGAAATTGAACTTGCATATTCTTACATATTACCGTTCTATGATATAAAGATATTACAAATTGACAAGAGCAAATAAAGGGTGGGAATAATCGCAGCTTAAAACAATCTATTTGGTTAGCTTTTCCAAATAGGCAACTTTGTCCTTTTCCGCTTGCAATAAACGCTCATAA
>CAYFJL010000420.1:0-1811 GCA_964343335.1 uncultured Polaribacter sp.
GGGGCAAAAATACAAATCTTATTAATTAGTCCTAATTTTTTACCCGTTAATTGTGCCCCTGAAAATACGCAAAAAAAACGAATGTTTATCAACAATTATAGGGGTTGTTAATATTTATTCTTTTTTTTGTAGTGCATTGAAAACTATGAAACGAATCGTCATTTTTGCCTCAGGATCGGGATCTAACGCCGAAAACATAATTAACTATTTCAGCAATCGAAATACCGCCACAGTAAGCCTGGTGCTATCCAATAGATCAAAAGCAGGTGTATTTGAGCGATGTAAAAGGCTAAATATCCCATGCAAACACTTCAAAAAAAGCGAGTTTTTTGAATCGGATACTGTTTTGGAAATACTTCGGAACGAAGCTGATTTCATTGTTCTCGCTGGTTTTCTTCTAAAGATACCCGAAAACATCATTAAAGCTTATCGGAATAAAATTGTAAACATCCACCCAGCGCTTCTCCCCAAATATGGAGGAAAAGGGATGTACGGAATGAATGTTCACCAAGCTGTTAAAGAAAATAAGGAGATCGAAACCGGAATTACCATTCATTTTGTGAATGAACATTACGATGAAGGCGGAATTATTTTTCAGGCTAAAACTGAGGTTACGGATAATGATACGCCAGAAAGTATTGCGCAAAAAGTTCACGAATTGGAATATGCTCATTTCCCAAGGGTAATCGAAGAAACTTTGTCAAAACATGCCTAAAAAGAAGTTTTATGTGGTTTGGAAGGGCAAAAAAACGGGAGTTTTTACCTCATGGAAAGTCTGCAAAGAACAAATTGAAGGTTTTGAAGGTGCTCAATATAAGTCCTTTGGGAGTCTAGACGATGCTGAAACTGCTTTCAGAGGAAAGTATGAAGATTACCGAGGAAAAGACACCAAAAAGCCAAAGCTTACCGCGGAACAAAAAGCCAAATTCGGACAGCCTATTGCGGAAAGTGTATCGGTAGATGCCGCCTGTTCTGGGAATCCAGGTATCATGGAATACCAAGGTGTGTATACCAAAACCAAAAAGGGCTTGTTTAAAAAAGGACCTTTTGCAAAAGGAACCAACAATATAGGCGAGTTTTTAGCTTTGGTTCATGCCCTTGCTTATTTAAAACAAAAGAACAAACCACACATTCCGATATACTCAGACTCGAAGATTGCCATGTCATGGGTACGTCAAAAGAAGTGTAAAACCAAATTGCAATTCACCAAAGAAAATCAAGAACTAAAGAATTTGATTGTAAGAGCTGAAGTCTGGTTGCACAATCATACTTACTCCAACCCTATAAAAAAATGGGAGACCAAGGCTTGGGGCGAAATTCCAGCAGATTTCGGAAGGAAGTAGTGAGTTTCTAAACTTACTCCGATTTTTTCTTCAGCATATCACCCTTTTTTATAAATGCGATAAGCAGTGGAATCGCCAAAAAAACAAGTGAGAAATAATCCAACTGAATCACTTCTTTTAAAAAGGAAGTCGCAATGGCGCCCAATCCGCAAAAAATAAAAATAAGTCGGAACTTTCTTTTCATGGATAATAGTAATGGAAATAGAATAAGACTTATTCCTCCAATAAGGACCATGGTGTTTGAGTAATCGTACATTGGTTTTGTTTTAATTGATTGATTTGAATGGTCTGCGATTGAAACATTGAATCACTTAAAAGTATCGTTTTTCTTTGAATAGATAAAACAGAATGGAAAAAAACAGTCTCGAATAATAGGGACCTGTCTAAAAATGAAAATTCGAATCCCGTTTTACTGGGATTCGAAAGTTTCTTGGGGGGTACTTCTGTCAACTATGACATTAACTGATT
>CAYFJL010000421.1:0-1800 GCA_964343335.1 uncultured Polaribacter sp.
TACTCAAGTCTATGAAATTGAAAATATTGAATTTTATCATAAGGAAATAAATTAACTAGCACATTCTTTTTCCTGTAAATTCAAATATGTCTAAAAAGAAGAAGCATCACTTTATCCCAAGATTTTACTTAAAAAGATTTTCCATTGGCGAAACAGGTAAAAACATAGGCTTATACAATCATAAGAATAAAATTTTTATCAAAGTAGCACCAATAAAACACCAAGGTTGTGAAAACTATCTATACGCAGAAGATGAGGTAATCGAAAATGCTTTGGCCAAAATGGAAAGCGAAGTTGCTAAAATGTTTTATTATTGGACTGAAGAAAAGTTACTATACCCACCACCAAAAGGTACAAATGGCTATATATTATTAAAGAGGTTTGTAATTTATCAAGCTTATAGAACCCCTAGTTCCGGAAAACAAATAGAAGATAGTGTCAATGAAAGTATGAAAGCTATATTAAAAGCATACCAACCAAGTATTGGACTTGCAACAAAAAGTCGGACATTTTTTGTAAGACCTATGCTACATTTTTAAATTGATAAAATTCTTGTTCCACTTCATACGGAGTTTTATATCCCAATGATGAGTGTAATCGTTTTTTATTATACCATAATTCTATATACTCAAAAATAGTTGTTTTAGCTTGTTCTATCGTTTTAAATTCATTTCCGTAGATTAATTCTACTTTTAGTGTTTTAAAGAAGGATTCTGCTACTGCATTATCCCAACAATTCCCTTTTCTACTCATAGACTGTGTAATTAAAGAATTACCCTTAATTATTTTTCTAAATTCTCTAGATGCATATTGCACCCCTCTATCAGAATGAAAAAGTAAATTTTCTGTTACCGTTCTTTTAGAGACAGCCATCCTCCAAGCAGGAATAATGGTTTGATTAGTATATAATCCGGTACTTAATGACCATCCTATAATTTGTCTGTCATATAAGTCGATGATTGTAGTTAAATACAACCAACCTTTTTTTGTTTTAATATAAGTAATATCGGATACCCAAACTTCATTCAACCCATTAGGTGTAAAGTTTCTATCTAATACATTTCTACAAATAGGATACTTATGATTGGAATCTGTTGTTATTTTAAACTTCCTCTTATGTTTACTAATCCAGTTATTTTCTCGCATAATTTTAGCTACTCTTCTCCTTGAAATACAATAGTTATTTCGTCTTAATTGCTCGGTAATTCTAGTTGAACCATAGGTTTGTTTACTCAATTCAAATTCTTTTTTTATCAAATCAGTAAACAAACTATATTCCAGTACTCGTTTAGATGGGCCTTGACTAAACCATCTGTAATAACTACTTCTACTTACTTTTAAAACTTCACACATCTTCTCAATAGGATATAAATGTCGATAACTGGCTATAAATTGATAGACTTCCCATCGCTCTTGGAGAAAATGTGAACGGCTTTTTTTAATATTTCAAGCTCTAATTCCCTTTCTTTAAGGGCTTTGCGTAAGCGTTTAACTTCTAATGAATCGTCTTTTATGACTTGTTGTTTAGGGGCTAGTATTTGTTTAGCTCCTTTTCGCCATTTATAAATTCGTTGTGGATCTAAACCCAATTCATCTGCCAGTTCTTTAATGTTAGCTCGCTGATAACTTAAGCGAACGGTTTGCTCTTTAAATTCTTTACTGTAAATACGTTTTTTCATGTTTCTAAGATATTTGTTTGGTAACAAACGGTCTTAATTTTAGTGTCCGAGTAAAGGTAACAACTCCAACCGCTTTACGAATAACAATCGCAAACAAAAAGTTCTTATTAATAGTTGAGTG
>CAYFJL010000422.1:0-1787 GCA_964343335.1 uncultured Polaribacter sp.
ATCTGGCGCGCCGCCGAACTCTTCACATCCATATGGGTCAATTATCGGAAGTGGGCTCAAATCCTGTATCCAGCGATTCATAGTAATGATCTCGGGAGAGAATATGGGTTTTTCATAGACCTTAAAAAGTGCGCGCTGTAAGTATTTTTTCGCTCTTTGAGAAGGAAGCACAATTGTAAGGTTTGATAAAGGTAGGTCTTCATCATAAATGTACTGTGCAATACGGTCTATGAAATAGCTCATTCGGATTTTAGAATTTCAGGGTAAAATAATAAAATTTTCTCCTATTGTCAGTTCCTTTTTGCTCAAGGACTTAATTTTCATTCACCCCTTTTTATGTAACCAATCATACAATTGTGCATTAATAGGAAAAACAATAATTATGAAACTTAAATCAACGTTACTATTATTCACCACATTATTTATTGAATTTGGATTACAAGCCCAAAGCTACTATTCGAGAGAGTTTAGTTATCACTACAACATTTATCAACTCGAGGATTTGAATTATATATCATCCTCACAGAAAGACCTAAAGTTGATATATGAAAACAGGGCTAAAAATCAAGTAAAAAAGCGGTTGAGTGTTCGAGTAAATGAAAAGAATGACACACTAAACACTACAAGTACTTCGTATAACAGGAAAGGTAGGGTAACGAGTCATAAAGGAATAGATGTTAAAGGGAGAGAGTATTATATTGTTTTGAGTTACCAGGATGATACACTGTTAACCCGATATGAAGCAAAGTACCATAAAAATCATAATGTAGTAACTTTCGAATATAATTCAAATGGAAACCTTACTCACTTATTGCATGTAAAGAATGGTGAGAATCATTATGAGATAACAAAGCAATATATGGGGAGGCATTTATTAGAACTCGCTTCAATAGACCACAGTAAGCGCAACCCAAAAACTTTTAAGATGCTTAAAACAATTAATAATAAGGGAAAGGTTTTGCGAATAGACTACTATACAAATGACAAACCAGAAAGAGTCTGGGAGTATGATTGCTCTGACAAAGGAGTTGAAGTAAAGCCTAAAAAAACAGAAGAGGGCATCCCTCAAAGTAGTTCTTGCAGCTGGAAGGGTGAGTATAGTGATGGTTCTTACACGTTGTATCACAGAACACTTCGTGGCAAACGAGTCAATTTGTTTGAAAGATATTTTAATGCTGATAGTGTATTAGTTCAAGCTAAGACATATGATGAGAAAAACCGATTGAAACATGAAACAAGATATTACGAACATCATAAAGTAGTTGTTGTGTATAAAGACAATGGTAAAATCCGAAGTTATTATACAGAGGTTATAGAACCCGAATTAGGCATGGTAGCAAGAACGAGTATTTATTATGGATTGTTTAAATCACATAGCAGTTTGCGCAAAACCCACAATGAAAAAGGTTTACTGGTTCAGCTAGATCGATATTCCAATAATGACCGAACAAAGTCAACTATGATATATTCTTATTTTAAAGAGTAAGCAAAACTGATCTCTTTTTGATTTTGTTTGAATACTTTTCCTACATTTGTATCGCGTTCTTACAGGATTGAAATACTTATAAAGAAAGGTGGAGGGATAGGCCCTAAGAAACCTTGGCAACCTTTCAGCTCTAGTCTGATTTCGGTGCCAAATCCTTTCTGCATTTTTGTGGAAAAGATAAGTAGCAAGGAGAACCGTTAGCTTCTCAAATTTGTTTCTACATTTTTCTTTAAGTTGTAATCGCCAAGGCGTAGTTAAATATATGCGACCGTATTCGCATTTTTAAAGTAAAGTAGAATTA
>CAYFJL010000423.1:0-1785 GCA_964343335.1 uncultured Polaribacter sp.
AAGCCCAACCCCCGTTATTTTCAACTTACACACTTATTGGGATAGTGTCAAATAAAAAAGCCGAAGCGATAACTTCGGCTATTCTTACGGGCGAAGGGACTCGAACCCCCACAACATTGCTGCATCAAATCCTAAGTCTCACGTGTCTACCAATCACCATTTAACGCAATAGGCTAAAGCAATCCATGCCATAAGTTTGTCTTTCCAACTCTTTATCCTCAAGGTAAATTTTCATTACAGTTTAAAATTGACTTTAAATGAATAACCTTTCAATCTCCAAATGCATGTTTGCTTTTTACCTGCTCCATTTTATCCATTAGATTTTGCATGTCCTTCCCAATCTTGTTTTCTAAAACCCGGGCATAGATTTGCGTGGTAGAAAGTTTGGTATGCCCAAGCATTTTAGATACGGTTTCAATGGGAACACCGTTGGACAAGGTCACGGTAGTGGCAAAAGTGTGTCTGGCCGTATGGAAGGAAATATTCTTGTGTATGCCACAAGCCTTGATAATTTCCTTTAAATATGCATTGGTCTTTTGGTTGCTATAAACAGGTAACAAATTAATATCGTTCTTTGGACTTTCTTCATATTTCCTCATGATTTCCACAGCTCTGGGCAACATAGGGATCTTCAAGGGCTCATCGGTCTTTATCCTTTTGGTGTAAATCCAATAATTACTATCAATCCCCCTACTTACATTGTCCCTGGTCAGTAATTTGATATCCATGAAGGTTAGCCCGGTGTAACAACTGAAAAGAAATACATCCTTTACCCGTTCCTTACCCAAACTTGTAAAAGTTGTATCCTCAATCAAATCGATTTCCCTTTGGGTAAGATACTTTCTGTCAAATTTATCGAAACGTAACTTGAAGTTTCGAAAGGGGTCCTTGTCCATCCATTCCAACCGGACACCCAGTTTAGTAACTTTCATCAAACGCTCCAGATGTTTCATTGTACCGTTATTAGAGCAGGTCTTTCGATTTTTCTTGGGCTTAAAGGTCCTGATGTAGTTCTCAAAGTCCAAAATGAACTTGTGCTTCAATTCTCCTAACGATACATCGTTGGTTTTGAGTTTTGTGGTAATGTAGCTCTTTAAGTATTTCTCGGTGGAATAGTAATTTTTCATGGTACCCGGCTTGAGGGCATGGACCATGTTTTTATTGTGGTATTCAAAAAGCTCAAGAATCGTATGGTTCAATTCATCCTCCCCGACGTACCTAGCCTTGATAGATTTAGCGGTTATCAATTTCCTTTCCATGTGCAAGTCCCTATGAACATTGAGGATTTCACCATATACGGTGTCAAGGTAGGCGTTCAAATCTTCCATGGTTTTGTTCCTAGGAAAGGCTTTTCCGCGCTTTTTGTCCCAATTGCACACCTTTATGCACCTTTTTAAACTGACCTCTGCACGCGATTTTTTTACCGTAATGCGCAGGTAGACATCATACATGTTCGGGTCATTGCGCTTTTTCCTGACAAAGAAATTAATTCCTAAAGTACTGTCTGTCCGCATGTTGTAATAGTTTAAGTTGAACAAATGTTAGTGGTCGGACTGCCCTTAATCCTCAATTGCCCATACTTAAAACTACAACAATCTGTGCATTGGTGTGCTCACCTTATTGCACACCTAAAATTTGGATTCAGATGATATCAAATGGATACATAAAAAACAAAAAGCACTGATAATCATACAATTAACAGTGCTTTATTTTAACCTAAACGGTGGTTGGTCGGGATGACTGGATTCGAACCAGCGACCACACGCACCCCATGCGTGTACGCTA
>CAYFJL010000424.1:0-1783 GCA_964343335.1 uncultured Polaribacter sp.
TTTTCCCGCTCTTTTTGAGCGGGTTTTTTCATTTAAAAAGGTGTTAAACATATAGCTTAAATGAATTTTATGAAATATCTTTGCAGCCCAACAAGCCTGTATGGAATACACGACGGTTTCAACTAAAAAAATGGTAAGAACAACCTTATTCTCAGACCTGAAAGAATTGACAAAAATGGGTCTTTCAATAAGCGTGGTTTTTTCTTCAATTGCCGGTTATCTTCTCGGTGCTGAAACCATAAATTACACGATTTTAGTTTTATTGGCCATCGGTGGTTATTTTATGGTTGGTGCGTCCAATGCTTTTAATCAAGTGATTGAGAAAGATACAGATGCGATTATGAAGCGAACCATGAACAGACCATTGCCAACAGGACGCATGTCCGTAGGCGTGGCCTTGACTATTGCCATCCTTTTAACAGTTGCTGGTTTGTCTATTTTGTATTCCATCAATCAGAAAACAGCATTATTCGGAGCGATTTCTATTTTTTTGTACACCTCAGTGTATACGCCATTGAAACCAGTAACGCCGCTATCAGTTTTTGTAGGGGCTATTCCTGGTGCCATACCATTTATGCTAGGTTGGGTAGCGGCAACGAATGAATTCGGAATTGAACCTGGATTTTTATTCATGATTCAGTTTTTCTGGCAGTTTCCCCATTTCTGGTCCATTGGTTGGTTGCAAGACGAAGAATACAAGAAAGTCGGATTTAAAATGCTGCCCATGCTTGAGAAAAACAAGGCAGCTGTTCAACAAATTATGCTATACACCTTTATCATGATTTTGGTATCTGTATCCCCAGTGCTAAAGGTGACAGGAGATTTTTACATTCATCCAATTACCGCAGTAATTATTGCTGTTCTGGGATTGGTAATGATGTTTTATGCCATCGAATTGTATAAATCTCAAGACAATAAAGATGCGAGGAAATTAATGCTGTCCAGTGTATTATACATCACTGTAGTACAGGTTATATATGTGGTAGATAAATTTTTACATTAGATGCAGGAAGAACAAACCTTACAACAAGAATTAAGAACAGCTCAGCGAAAAACAGCTAAACCCATGCTGTGGATTTCCATCATTAGTATGATCATGTTTTTTGCTGGATTAACAAGTGCTTATGTGATCAGTATGAAAAGAGAAGATTGGGTGTCTTTTGACTTACCTCAGGCTTTTTATACAAGTACGGCGGCTATAGTTCTGAGTAGTATTACGCTCATTATCGCTAAGCGATTGATCAAACAAAACAAACTGCAACTATCATTAATATTTACGGTTGTAACTTTTATTTTGGGATTGGTATTTGTGTGGTTGCAATATGTTGGTTTCAATGAATTAAAAAGTATCGGATTGTATTTCACGGGACCAGATAGTACCGTCTCTACATCCTTTATTATTGGTATCACTTTCATGCATGTTTTGCACTTAATTGCAGGAATTGTGGTCCTTATGGTATTAATCATAAATCAAATCCGAAAAAAGTATCATCCAGAAGATGTTTTGGGCTTCGAATTAGGCGCTATTTTCTGGCATTTTGTAGATATTTTGTGGATTTACCTATTTTTATTTTTCAATTTCATCAAATAATATAAATTGATTATTTTTAGCCGAAATTTTTCATTCAATTAGATAAGCTTTTATGGACGCAAACGTTGCTATTTCTTCAAACAAAAAAGAGACCTGGGGTGGAGGTACAAGACCATTCAATGTGAGCTATGGTAAAATGATGATGTGGTTCTTTATCCTTTCGGATGCCTTGACCTTTTCTGGATTTTTAGC
>CAYFJL010000425.1:0-1781 GCA_964343335.1 uncultured Polaribacter sp.
GCTTGATGCGGAACCAACCAATCGATATTCTCTTGATTCAATCCGTTTCTTTCCAATATCTTTTCTGAAACATCGGCCATGCTTGAAACGGCGTATTTAAATACAGTGCGTCCTTCTTGATGTACAAAGTGTTTTCCTTCATTGACAGTATCTAGTGAAGGAGGTAAAATAGATCCACCAGCTTCAATCTTTAAAAACTCTCTTCCAACACCATCGCTTCGTAAAAATTCGTCTTGCAATCCAAATCCGTTCTCATTCGGCTCAAAAAGTGCCGCTCCTGCTCCATCTCCAAAAATGATACAAGTGGCTCGGTCTGTGTAGTCGATAATGGACGACATTTTATCAGCGCCAATAAGAAGTACTTTCTTATAACGACCTGATTCAATGTAACTTGCTGCCGTTGACATTCCGTATAAGAAACTCGAACAAGCGGCTTGTAAATCGTAGGCAAAGGCATTCACCGCTCCAATTTGTGAAGCTGTGTAAACGGCTGTTGATGCTACGGGTAAATCTGGTGTTGCGGTGGCCACAATCACCATATCAATTTCTTCTGGATTGATATTGCCTTTTTGAAGTAAATCTTGGGCTGCTTTGATAGCCATAAAAGAAGTTCCTAAACCTTCTCCTTTAAGAATTCTTCTTTCCTTTATTCCGGTTCTGGTAGTAATCCATTCATCATTCGTTTCTACCATCGTTTCTAACTCTTTATTGGTTAGAATATAATCTGGAACATATTTTCCTACTGCTGAAATAGCTGCAGTTATTTTGGCCATAATTGATTAATATATCAGAATTTTACAGTGGTCAAAAGTAGTGAAAAAAACCCCTTTTTTGACTTTAAAAGGTGAAAATCGTCTGTTTTTAACTAAAAAGCAAAAAAAAACTCTCAAAAATGAGAGTTTCGAACACGTTTAAAAATATTGTTTTATTCTTCAGAAGCAGCTCCTTCAAGAACTACTTGACCTCTGTAATAAAGCTTTCCTTCATGCCAGTGGGCTCTGTGATATAAATGAGCTTCACCAGTTGTAGGATCGGTTGCGATTTGTTGATCCGCAGCTTTGTAATGAGTTCTCCTTTTATCTCTTCTGGTCTTCGAAATTTTTCGTTTAGGATGTGCCATTTTGTATCTTTTAGTCTATTAGTAAATCTTTTAATTTATCCCATCTAGGGTCTGTATCTTCTGTACTTTTTTCTTCTTTCTGTTCTATTGATAATTCTTCCAACTTTTTTAAGGTTTCTGACTCTAATGAGCCATCCAATACCTTCGGATGAATTCGCTTTGATGGAACCGCCAAAATGATTGCCTCATAAATGTATTGTGCTACATTTAATTCATAAGCCTCATGAGGTAAAATAAGGATCTCTTCATTGTCATCGTTGAACTCGATTCCGAATTTCACGATTAACGGTAATTCGGTTGCAATCTCTTGGTGGTAATATTCATTACTAACATCACACGGCACCTCAACCTTACCATTAATGGCAAACAACAAATTGAATAAATTCCCCTTTTTTTCAAAGTCTAATACTACGTTGACCGCAGTACTTTTGAATTCATCAAAGTTAAAAGTCTCAAAGAACTTATCATCAATTACATACTCGAACTGATGCTTTCCTAATTTTAGCCCCTCAAATTGAATTGTGTATTCCCGTAATTCTCTCATAGGTGGGTCAAATTAGCGTGCAAAGATAACAAAAAATGTTTTCTATAAAACCTATTTCAAGAATAATTCAATTAATTTTCTTGTTTAACCAATTGATTTTGAGTTAGCTCTTTCATT
>CAYFJL010000426.1:0-1780 GCA_964343335.1 uncultured Polaribacter sp.
GGTTAAGTGTAGACGAATGAAACGTTAGCCTTGATAAGCCAATTTTACATATTTATAGCTGTCATTCACCGAAAGTTATAGGTCTATTGAACCCTTGTTTTAATACAAAAAACTGCAACACCAAGGTTCTGGTGCTGCAGCTCTCAAGATTACTTTTAGTTTATACAGTACTTTGCTGAAATAGTGCGGGTACGGTTCTTAAAAGTATTTTCATGTCAAACCAAAACGAGTATCTATCGTTGGTGAAATAGTCGGCGTATTTGTTGTCTAATTGGATTCGTTCTTCTTCCGACATATTACCGCCTTTTCCTCGAAGTTCTACCTGCCACAATCCGGTAATCCCTGCGGGGGCCAAGAATCGTTTTGACAAATCGTCTTTGGTGAGGCATTCGGCTTCGTACACTGGTAAAGGTCGGTTACCTACTAGAGACATATCGCCTTTAAGTACGTTGATCAATTGAGGCAGCTCATCGATACTTGTGTTTCGAATGAACTTACCGACTTTGGTAATTCGTGGATCATCAACAATCTTAATGAAACTTGAATTCTCGTTCGCTTGGTCTTTTTTGCGTTGAATATACATTCGATCGCAGATCATTTCTTTTCCATCATATTTTAATGGGGAACAATTCTCACCTTCTGGTAATTTCTCACATTCTTCGCAAGAATGATAATCGGTGATGGCTTTCGCTGTTTTCGATTGATATTGGTTGTTACTCTTTGCAAGATTCTTCAACAATTTGTCAGCACCAACACGCATCGATCTAAGTTTGTAAAAATCAAATGTTTTTCGTCCGACACGTTTGGAAGTGTAGTACACTTTTCCACTTGATTCCAATCGTATTGCCAAAATAACGATCAGCAATATGGGTGAAAGGAATAACAAGACCATGGAGGCAACCAAAATATCGAACAGTCTTTTAGACCACGGCATTTTAAATCCTTCTTCAACTACAGATTCTTCCGCAATTGATATTTCTGCCGGCTTTTCTTCAACTTCCTCAACAGGTTCCTCATTTAAAATTGAGTGAACCCTGCCAATGATTTGTTCAATCGGTGTGCTTCCTACCACGAAATAATCTTTGATCCCGCTTTCAAAAGCTTTTTTAAAATTGTTCTTATCGAACTCTTTTTGCAATAGAACAAAAGGGATGTGCTTGAATGATTTCTCCTTCTGAATTTCATCAAAAAGGTAAAGACCATTATTTCCTGGCAACTCATATTCAGAGATAATCAAATCGGTATTGTTATTCTCTTTCAGATGATTGATAGCCTCAAGGCTGTTGGGCTTATCTACCACCCATAGATCCTTCGATCCATTCAAGGCACCTGTAATTTCCTTGTTAATTCCTATATGTAGAACTTCCATAACATTCTTATTTTACAATTACTGAATTACTATAATTCAACTACCAAACACTGGCGTAATGAATAGGATTCAAATTTTTCTTCACCAATTCGTCTAATTCTTCCGGATTAAAAGGCTTGGTTAAGTAATCTTGTGCTCCTAACTGGTAACACTTTACTCGCTCTTTGCTTTCTGACTTTGCAGATAACATAATTACCGGAGTGTGCTTGGCAAATCCTCGAAGTCTTACTTCTTGAAGAAACTCGAAGCCATCCATGTCTCCCATCTCAATATCACTAATGATCAAGTCTGGGATGGTTGTATTCAACCATTGTAGCGCTTCTTCTCCAGAGGGTAATGAAACTATATCATACCTTGAGCTCAGAAAGAACTCTAAGAGTGTCCTCATTGACTTCTCGTCGTCTACTACTA
>CAYFJL010000427.1:0-1770 GCA_964343335.1 uncultured Polaribacter sp.
AGAATATGTTTGCGGATGATAGCACAGCTACCAGTATGATTCATTTCGTTGATATTTTGCTGGATATGATTTCTTTTTTGATTGATAAGGTCATTTCGAGAATAAAGGTTTGTTTGAAGCAAGTTTTGAGTGGCTTCGGCTATTCGATTCTGAGATTCGATTTCAGGGAGTAAAACAGGATGATTACGATCGATGATGGGCTGGGGATGGTTGTGCTTGCTAAGGTACTTTCGAACTCGGTTATGCATTGATGATATTTGTCTGGGGGAAAATGAAGTAGGTATTTGATTCACCAAAAAAGAAATCTAAAAGATTTCAAAAGAATGATAATGCGTCATCTTATTCATCTTCTTTGAAAATAGTCCATTTCGCCACAACTCATACGGCCTCAAATATAATCCTTCATCGCCCCAACACTTTTCAATGATTATTTTGATTCTATATTTACTATTTTACACACTGAAAACCATATTAAAAGCTCTACTGAGACTTATATTCAAATTCTAATTTAGCCGTTTATTATTTTATATTTATTGACGTTTTCATTTGAAATCGAACATGAAAGAGTAATATAATAAATTTCAAAAGAATGATAAATTAGTTTCAGTTTCTTTTTCCTCACCTCTCCAATTATTCCTGAAAAATGTCTTCTACAAGTAAGTTAATTATCAAAATATGTTATGTGAAATGTCAAGGGTCAAGTTCTATTGTCAGGTTATTCTCCTCTTGCCACATCGAACGTGATCATTTTCTTCAAAAATGATTAACATGAATAAATTATCTCCTTTTTTGCGTGAGATATTGACCTCTTACATCTCTTATCATTACCTTTAGCTCAAATCTCAACCATTTTTTACTCTTAGTCTTCGCTCAGGTGCGATTCTATACAAAATCTTCGATTGATCGAGGCAATCGGGCATTTTATATTGCCACTTGGAGTTTCGATACCTCCATTTCCACAATCGGGCAGCTGAGCTCTGCTATTAAAGCTCATATTTCATCTGCCATAGCTGCTGGAGAACAAAGACTGCAATTACCGGACAGCTCAATCAATAACAAAATCGAAATGTATTTGCGGCGTGGTACGTCTGCTCGAGATCAATCAATATCCGATGAAATCGTCTTTAAATCATTCCAAAACGCCATATCAAAAAAGTCTGAATGGCTCGTCATCTTCTGCCTTGATATGGCACCCTACATGAAAAAGATCGATCGCGGCCTTTCAGCTGTCTCTAAAGAAATCACTTCTTTAGAACAGTTAAAAACGATGGATGTGTCTGAACTTTCCAATATCGGCCTGAAAGGGGGTGCAATTCAGATGATGAATCAAATTGCCTCTTCTTTGCGTCGTTCTTCTTCTTTCACTCCCACCCCTTCACCCTCTCCCATCAAAATCCCAAATCAAATGGCATCATCTTTTGTAGAACCTTCAGCTCCATCTAAAGAAGATCTCAACAAAATGTTTGATTCCTTTCTTTTTGCTTGCTCTCTCTATTTTCAGACATCTGGCAAGCCTCGTTTGGAAAGTGAAGAAGAGTATCTCGCTCTTCGAAAGGGGATGATTCCTGTCTTCAATCGTTTTCTAGAATACCACGACTCCTCTCGGTCTAAGAGACCCCGTGATGAACCTTCACTCTCTGATGAACTTTTCAAATCTTGATTTATTATTTATTTCATTCCATTAGTTTTTGAATACAATCGTGCTTAGTAAATACCATAAAAACAACAGACTTTTTAAAGGTTTCTTGATTGGTGTTCCCTAACAACACT
>CAYFJL010000428.1:0-1767 GCA_964343335.1 uncultured Polaribacter sp.
GGATTGATTTTATACCTTCCGAAAATAGCTATGATTTTATAAGCAAATATGTATATTTACTCAATAAAGTTGAGCATCATTAATGGCCAAGAAAAAACGATCGACCAAATCTCCAATTAAACGAATCTCTACCCTTACTATTTCAAAACAATTCCGAACAGTTTTGGGTACATTCTTTATCCTATTAGCTATCTTTTTAGGGATTGCCTTTATTTCTTTCTTTTTCAGTTGGCAAGAGGATCAAAGCAGTTTGAATTATCTATTGGATAAAAGTGTTTCTGCCAAAAACCTTCTTGGTAAATTCGGAGCCAACCTAAGTCATTTTTTCATTTATGACGGCATTGGTTTAGCGGCATTCATTGTATCCTACAAAATTTTACTCACAGGGATTTACATTTTACTTGAAAAGAAATTCTCTCGAATCGTTATTTCGTGGAATTGGGGCATCTTAAGCATGCTTTGGTTATCCGTCGCACTTGGTTTTTTGAATGATAAATATGCTTTACTATCCGGGGTTATTGGCTATGAAATCAATAACTATTTACAGACTTATCTTGGCAAAGCCGGACTCATAATCATTATTATTTTTCTAGGCATCAGCTATTTAGCAATTCGTTACAAGGTGTCTTTTGATAAGCTGATTGATTACATTAAAAATTCAAGGGAGGCAAAAACTGAGGATACTGAAACAGAAGCCATAACCGATGAAATCGAAACTCCGATTGAGGAAAATGTCTTGGATGAATCGCCCAAGTCGCAGTTTGAATTATCGCTTGAAAACCTACAACCTACCATTGGTAAGCCCTCTGATTTGGGCAAAAAGGAAGAGACAAAAGCCACTATTCCTATTGAGGAAGAGACGACTGGCACTGTTGATTTAAAACCTACCCTCAAGGTAGAACCCACTCCCAAGGAAAATGAGGTAGAGGTAAATATTGAAAAAGGCGTAACGGAAAAGAGTGTTACTGAGAATTTGTCCGATAAACTGGTCAAAGACTTTGGGGAATTCGACCCAAAATTAGAATTGGGTAGTTTCCGTTTTCCGACCTTCAACTTATTAAAACAATACAACGAAAGTATTTCCATCGACCCTGAGGAATTAGAACAGAATAAAAATCGAATCGTAGAGACCTTAAAGAACTATAAGATCGGTATTGATAAAATCAAAGCCACGGTTGGTCCAACGATTACTCTTTATGAAATCATTCCAGAAGCTGGAGTCCGAATTTCGAAAATTAAAAACCTAGAGGATGATATCGCTTTGTCACTATCGGCATTAGGAATTCGAATCATCGCTCCAATACCTGGTAAAGGAACCATTGGTATTGAAGTTCCAAACAAAAAGGCGACAGTAGTATCCATGCATTCTGTAATCGCCTCAAAGAAATTTCAGGAATCACCCATGGAATTGCCTATTGCGCTAGGAAAAACCATTTCCAATGAAACCTTTGTGGTTGACTTAACCAAAATGCCACACTTGTTAATGGCAGGTGCTACAGGTCAAGGTAAGTCTGTAGGGCTGAATGCGATCCTTACTTCCCTACTCTATAAAAAACACCCAGCTGAAGTAAAATTTGTTTTAGTAGATCCAAAGAAGGTAGAATTGACGCTCTTTAACAAGATTGAAAGACATTACTTGGCGAAGCTACCAGATTCAGAGGAGGCTATCATTACCGATACGACCA
The DNA here is from genome assembly GCA_964343335.1 of uncultured Polaribacter sp. Classification (GTDB taxonomy): domain Bacteria; phylum Bacteroidota; class Bacteroidia; order Flavobacteriales; family Flavobacteriaceae; genus Polaribacter. The sequence goes on from CAYFJL010000428.1 coordinate 1,686, forward strand.
AGGTCATCAATACCCTGAATTCACTCTGTATTGAAATGGACAGTCGTTACGATTTATTGAAATCGGCGATGGTTCGAAATAT
>CAYFJL010000429.1:0-1758 GCA_964343335.1 uncultured Polaribacter sp.
CTTTTTTTCGCATTTTTGGTTCTGGATGGATAGCTGCTTGGTATAACCCCACAATCAACTTTTTCCCGGAGAAGAATAAGGTCGCAACTAACCATTTCAAGGTACATGACTTTCTTTTCTTTTCTTGATATTATAATCATATTGTTACATAATATGACAGGTTGCGCAGCGACTCTGTCATATTATTTGTAACTCTACAAGAATATTTCGACTAGAATAATAGTTCATTTTCCAGGGGATTGACCCTCAATAATTTTCGTAAGCAAGTTAGCGACCCTTGAAGTATTATTATATAAACAAAGGAAGAAGATACAAGAGAGAATTCTCCGATTACAAATTTGAAGATATATCACCGAATGTCAGAGTCGATGCTTTCTCCTTCATTGTTGAGCCCAATTCCACATAGGATTCAACTGCATGAGATGTCCATCTCCCATGACGTTTCAATGCCAGTGCAGAACCACCGTTGCGTATGATATTGGTTGCAGCAGTTCTCCGAAAAGAGTGACTACCGTACTCCGTTGGATCAAGACCGATACGCTTGACAGAAGTAGAAATTGCTAGCCTATATGAACTGTAACTAATAGGTTTGTTGACGAATTTCAATGGCTTTTTTGAACCCAGTCGGCGGAACAGATATCCCGGATATGAGGTTCGAAGTCCTGATACTTTGAGATAAGTTTTCAGATATTCGATAGGACAGTAGTATTTCATTGGAAAGAGTTGTACCGTTGGTTTCGAAGTGTCAGTCTTGGTATTTTCAAGCTTGATCACAACCTTGTCTTGACTTAATTCGAGATCATTGCATTTTAAATTCAGCAACTCGGAAACCCGCAGACAGGCAGCTAATTGAAGGCTCATCATTGATCTATATCGTAAAAGAGTAAGATATCGCCGTTCATTACCTTTTTTCTGCGCATCTTCAATCTCTGATTCAAGATTTGAGAAGAGAGCACCAATGTCAGAATCAGTGAAAATCTTCTTTTTTATGGTCCCTGAACCGTGTTTATTGGCAAAACTCTTTAGAAGAAGATTGAAATCAGGTTGAAACTGCTCTTTCAATGCTACTCCATAGTGCTTCCAGTTGTACTGATAGATAGGGCTTACTGCAGTATATAAAGTTCGGTAAGTACATGGCCCCCCGCTTTTCCCGCCTTTTTTGGTGAGATATGCACAGTATATCTTCAATTTCGAAGGAGAAGAAGGCCAAGGGTTGATACTGAATTCGCTCATGATTCTTTCGTACCTTTTCAAAATTTGCTGATGAAGATATTGTGTCGACCGTTTTTGGGGTGATTCAATCATTGAATCAGCCTCGGCAAGAAGATCCTGGGCACTAAATGTACTTTCGATGTGATTTGGAGACGTACGGTCCCTTTTTTTACGACTGGAGGGAATTTGATCCATTGCTGTTGGGATTATGAAAAATTTTGATCATTTTTGAAAATGAGATTCACATTGATAAAAAACCTGGGCCTTCCCATACACTCTTCAATTATGATGTAGAAAACTGAATATTATGTCACTAACAAAAATTTCATATTAATGCAGCTCTATCAGCAATAGCTAGCTTGTAGAAAATTTTGAGGCAGAAAGACCCTAGGAAATATGAACTATTATTCAGAAATATTCATTGTATAGTTATTAATATAAATATTGAAGGGATGAGATATGATACTATGATATGTTTACCTTCATGTGCAAACGACAATAGTAAAATTGAACGTAATAATTCCATAATGAAACCGACCAAGGCTC
>CAYFJL010000430.1:0-1756 GCA_964343335.1 uncultured Polaribacter sp.
GGACGAATACTTATTAATGACGAGGCAGACGATTTCTTTAATATTGATGTGAAAAAATCATCGTTAACCCTCTCTGAAGAAGCATTTAGAAATATCAGTGATTTTACCAAGGAAGCTAAAAGTAAAAGCAAGGCAGCTTGGAAAAATGCTGGTAAGATAAGTCGTGACATTATAAATAAAGCACCAAATGAAATTGCCAATAAACTCTTAGAAGAATTTGAACAGATTGAAATTCTACCAGGTGATGACCTACCTGATGAGGAAGTAGCTTTAGAGCGTTTAAAAGCTATTACGGACGATATGACCTCGAAAATCAAGTGGATAATTAAAATGATGAAAGAGGATAAAGGCGAAGAGGTGGATGATGTGGATGATGACTACACCGAAGATGAAAAAGAAGAGGCCGTGAAAGGTGAAAAAAACCCTAACCTCACTAAAATATTCAGGGTATCATCTGTTGAGGACAACCTTTTATGGGAACCTTACTATGATACCGATTTAGGGAATTGTGTAAGGATTAATAAAATTCACCGATTTGCAAGATTAATCTATGAAGATAACGCTGAAAATAGAGATTTACAGATTCTCTTCGATTTAATGATGCTTCAATTTGCCGATTCCGAATTATACGCCTACAAGAATATTGAAAAATATGAATACGACGATTTAAAAGTTATTTTAAGAGAGTCCAGAAGGATAGTATCGGAATTTCTAGCTAATATGTGTAGAAAACTAGAAAACGATTTGCCACCAAATTACAGTGACGAAAAGTATGCTTGAAACTAGTATATTGGGGACTTTTAATGGTTCGGATCAAGCATATATCTATATTTGGCTTTCCAAAAAGCATAAAATTGTTTACGTAGGAATGACTAATAGCTATACAGGAACCATAGGTAGAGCTAGTGGCCATTTTAATAGAAAAGGGACATTAAGAAAGCGATTTAGTGAAGCTAGGGGTTATGAAGTCAATAATGTAGATGATATACTTCTATTATCATTTCCCTTGCCAAAAACAAGAGAATTTATATCTGTAGAAAAATCCTATAGAGAAGCTGTAGAATATTTAGTGCAGAAGGAGCTTATATTGTTGCGTGGAAAACTTAATCCAACTTTTGATGTTATCTCTTGGGTAAGACTAAGTCCTAGAACAGGAAATTCGAGAATCAAAAGATTAGCAGCTGAAATAGTAAATTCTTTTGAAACTAACTATTCTCGTTTTTAAGGGCATTGACTAAAATATCTAAATGTGATTGAGTTGTGGGACTTCCAAAACTAACCCTGATGCTACTTGCGGCTTCTTCTTTAATTAGCCCCATACTTTTAAGTACGTGGGATTGTTGCAACAATCTAGAATTACAGGCAGAGCCCATTGACACCGAAACTGTGTTTTTATTTCCTAATATAAATGACTCGGCATCTTGATTTGCAAGTTGTATATTAAGAATAAAGGGGCTTCTATTAGCTGAAACTGCATTAACTATACCCAATTTTGATTGGCGCAATTTTTGTTGTAATTGAGTATTCAACTTTTGAATTTTCTGGTAATTTGTTTCCATCTCAAACATTGCCACTTCGCTAGCTTTTCCCAGGCCTACAATTCCTGGGACATTCTGAGTTCCTAAATTTACGGAATCAATAAGGTGTTTAACAGAAACACCAGATTTAGTTTTAGCAGTTGTATTGACTAATAAGCCACCGATGCCTTTAGGTCCGTAAATTTTATGCGCATTAAAACAAAGTAAGTCTATATTTT
>CAYFJL010000431.1:0-1753 GCA_964343335.1 uncultured Polaribacter sp.
CGTACTGCATGAAATAGGTTTGGTTGATTGAAATCCGAAGATTTGCTCTTCTAAGATACTAAACTTGGAGCAAACTATTTGTCAATATGACGCGTGTAGGTTCTCCACTTCTCCAAACAAGCCGCTATATCTTCTGGAATTTCGGAGTTGAATTGTAAGAATTCGCCTGTTGTGGGGTGGGTAAAACCGAGTGTTTTGGCGTGTAAAGCTTGTCGCGGAAGTACCTTGAAACAATTATCAACAAACTGCTTGTATTTGCTAAAGGTAGTGCCTTTTAAGATTTGATCTCCTCCATAGCGTTCGTCATTGAATAACGTATGACCAATGTGTTTGAAATGGGCTCTAATTTGATGCGTTCTACCCGTTTGTAATTTGCACTGGACTAATGTTACGTAAGTCAATCGCTCTATGACTTTGTAATGTGTGATGGCTGGTTTGCCGAATTCGCCATCAGGAAAAACATCCATTTGCAATCGATTCTTAAAATGTCGTCCGATATGACCTTCGATGGTTCCAGAATCTTCTTCTACATTTCCCCAAACCAGTGCGTAATACAAGCGCTCGGTAGTTCTGTCAAAGAATTGTTTTGATAAATGTGCCATCGCATACTCTGTCTTGGCGACTACTAGTAATCCACTAGTGTCTTTATCAATTCGGTGCACGAGACCAGGTCGTTCGTTGCTATTGGTGGGAAGGTTTTCAATATGATGAATCAATCCGTTGACCAAGGTTCCCGTATAATTTCCATGTCCAGGATGAACCACCATTCCAGCTGGTTTGTTGACGACGATTACTTCTTTGTCTTCGTAAACAATATCGATCGGAATGTCTTCAGCAATTAATAAGTTTTCATGCGGTGGATGAGACAATACTACGCGAACAACATCCTTTGGTTTTACCTTATAGTTCGATTTAACCACCTTTTCATTTACCAAAATGTTTCCCGCTTTGGCGGCTTGCTGGATTTTATTTCTAGTGGCATTTTCAATAAAATTCATTAAGAACTTATCAACCCGCAATGGAACTTGTCCGTCGCTAGCAATAAATCGATAATGTTCGTACAAATCGTCACTATCGAATTCAGAAGTTCTCGAATTTTCTTGCATAGAATTAAGATTGCGGGCTTGAATGCTTATCGGCCCTTACCATCCCCTAAAATGAGGTCAACTATTGAATTTAAAGGAATTTTATCTCCTGGATTTAAGGTTTTCCCCTTAAACTTGATGCCTCGAACGACGTCCTTCCCAATATCCGTCACATAGGTGAATTTGGTACTAACGTTGATGCCAATAGATCTTAGGTTAGAAATGGCTTGCCGTTTTGTTTTACCCGTCAATTTTGGTAAGGTAATGTCTCTGTATTTAGATGGATTCAACGTTAAATAAATCTTACGCATTTCTTTGACGTAATCTCCAGCTTCCGGACTTTGTTCAATCACAGATTTCTTTGGGTAAGTAGGGTTGTAATTGGCGCTATCAATCACAATAAAGTCCAAGTTGGATTCCTTTAATAATTCAGCAGCCTTTTCGATGGGCAACTTGTGCAAATCGGGTACTTGGATTTTCTGATCGTGATTCGTTGTAAACCCTAGCCAAAATTTAAGGCCAAACACCAAAACAAAAAAACCAATGACGGCTATTGCTAATTGTTTGAAAAAAACCTTGCTAATTAAGAAGCGTAAAAAATTCATTATCCTTTTTTTGACCGAAACAAATATATAAAATCTAAACGTTGTCTTTTCTATTTATATTTT
>CAYFJL010000432.1:0-1748 GCA_964343335.1 uncultured Polaribacter sp.
GAGGTCACCACAAAAAAAGCAAGCTTATCGTAAAGCTTGCTTTTTTATTTAGAATATCAGTTTTGCTTTTTGTAAACTTTCAACTTTTCTGAGCAAAAAGACCCGATACACTCAGTTTTGGTGCATCGGGTCAGTTGTTGGTTCCATATGTGGTAGGTAAGTATGCTATTTTAGAATCCCAATAATTTGGATGTCTCCTTGTAGTTGTTCAGGTTTAAACCGGTTGTTTCGACTACGTTTGCCGGAACCAGAACATAGCGGATCATAAACTGTGAAATGTTCTGGTATCCGAATACACTATTTTCCGCATTACTGGCGTTAAATTTTATCCCGGAATTTAAGGTGTTGGTAAAAATGGAAAAACTAAAGTAGGTGTTGAAAGGATCTATATATGGTAACCCATGTATTTCCTGATTTGAATCATTGGTAACTTTAAAATATACCATAGCAGTTCCCCCTGATGCTATAAACTCTTCTACGTCCACTTCATTTACTTCTAATAGCATGGATGCTAAATTTGGAATGGAATCATCACTCCACTGAATTGTCTGCCAATCCGAAGCTATCACATTGGCGTTGCCATCTTGTCCGGCAGGCCCTTGGGCCCCGTCCATACCATCCAACCCGTCTTTGCCGTCTTCTGGGGAGCAGGAGGTTAAAAGTACACTTAGGCCCATAATCGCATACAGACCCATTTTCAAAAAATTCAAAGTTGTTGTTTTCATAATTTTTGATTTTTGTTAAGGTTCCATTTTGGACTTGGTTTCGGACTGTTTCACGGCCCTTCATTTGCCAAAATCCTAGATGGAGGTTGTTCATTTTAGGGCCAAAGTTAGACGGAGATTTTGTCCGATTTTGGGCCAATTGACGGATGATGCTTCTGAATTGACGGATGGGCCTTTTGGGTTGATCTGTGAAAAATGGAATAAGATTTATCCTACGAAATTTTAATGCTTCTGGCCATTTTTTATCTCATTACAAGTATTACATCATCCAAAAATTGAAGCATCGCTTCGCTTCAAATTGAATTATTCAGCACATCAACTGAAAGGAATGTATCTGGTTATGGACTAAAGGTGGAGAAGTGAACTTATTCACCACACAAATCATCAAATAAAGAAGACTATGCGCATAATTTTTAAGGTACTTTTTCTGTTAATCGGAACTTTTGGTTTTGCCCAAGCCGTGGATTACAACACCAAAGGGGGCTATGCCGTGGAAGGTTACGATGTCGTCTCCTATTTTCAAGGGCAACCGTTGGAAGGAAAAAAGGAGTTTACCACAACCTATGACGGAACCAAATTCAAATTTGCCAGCAAAGCGCATTTGGAAACCTTTCAGAGCAACCCAAAGGCCTATTTGCCACAATATGGGGGCTATTGTGCCTATGCTGTTGCCGTTAATGGTAAAAAGGTGAGTGTAGACCCACTTACCTATGAAATCAGGGAAGATAAACTCTATCTATTTTATAATAAAGGCAAAAACAACACCTTGGAATTTTGGCGCAACGAATCTCCGAACGAATTGGTTTCCAAGGCAGATAAAAACTGGGAGCGGATCAAGAATTGATTATTCTTTCTATCTATTTCCTGTTTTGATTGATCTAACAATTCATTCGTTTTTCCTGCCATTGCAGAAACAATTACAACTACATTATTTCCGTCTAAATGCTCTTTTTTAACAATACTAGCAACATGTTGGATCCTTTCAATATTTCCGACAGATGTTCCACCAAACTTTAGTACTTT
>CAYFJL010000433.1:0-1734 GCA_964343335.1 uncultured Polaribacter sp.
CCAGTACTCTTTTGTATCTTTATTCACAAAGTTGTGCAACAGGCACATCACCTAAGCTTCACGCCTTTTCGTATATTCGCTGTAGGCGGCGCGATAGCTTAGCTGAGGAACGTTATGTGCTACAACGTGGCGATAAATAAGACTTGCATGATGATTAATATATTGACAAAATTTATTTTAATCTCATTTTTACTTCCTTTCATCTCATTCGGGCAAGGGTATAGCATACCGTCAGAACTATATACAGAGAAAGACTTTGATTCTATTGAGAGGAAAAGCGATTTTTATGGCACTGAGAAAAGTATTTTGTCTGACAGCATTCTTGAGGACACCTCAAAAACTAACGCAGATATCTTGTATAGGATGGCAATAATTCTCCATGAAACAGGTGAACAAAATCTAATGATTTGCATTAAAATGCTAGATATGGCTATCTCTCAAAATCCATCTAATGCAAATTACTATGCAGTACGTGGAATTATAAAATATAATTGGGGCGCATGGAGTCCCGATTACGATATAAGTGAAGGTTGTTCTGATATTAATAATGCTATCTCTTTGGGTATTAGCACGAGAATTAGAAATTCCGAAACTATAACTGGAATTCTAAGACATCCATCATGCAAGTAAAAAAAAGCACATAACACCACCTACAAAACACTGCTATGACTGCTCTTCGAATGATAAATCATCCTCAGCTCAATCAATCTCCTCAAATATTATCGTTAATTTTAAGGAACAGCAGCGATTTCGTAGCTGTGGACCGTTGTGTGCAACCAATATGAAAAGAATAAATCTAGTATTAAAACAGGTTTCGTTTAAACTAAACACCTCATAAAATCATGTAAATGAATATAGAGAATTCAATATTTAAGGCTGAAACGCTTAAGCTATCATTATTGATTATTTTAATTACGGGGATTTTTATTTTACTATACGGATGTATAGAACCATCAAGAGATGAAGTTGCTTTATATGATAGTCTTAAGTCAAAGTATGACTGTGAAATAGATATAAGAAAGGGAATATCTAATGCTTCCGGTGAAGATGAAAAAATATATTTTCAGATTAGTATTTTGAATTGCAAACAAATTGATAACTCAGATTTTGAAGCATCTGTAATAGCTTTAGAAGCTTTTAAAACAATTGCTGAGAAAAATATTACTCACATTAATGTTGAAATATCAGACGATCTATATAGTTTTCAATTGTCCGACTTAAAACAAGTTGAAAAAGCAGAATCGTATTATTACGAAATTTTTGAAAGTATTAAAAACAATCAATTTGACGTTTTATACAGAGATCTATGGGAGAATGTAAAAAAAGATATTACTCTGAGTAAATTCACTTCAAGTTTACAGACAATTTCTTCTGGAATGGAATTTATAAATTTAAAAATAGACGGATTTAAACTAATTAATGAAAGAATAAATGGAACTGACTTAGAAGCAATTCTAATTGAAGGTTCGTTTGGCAAGGATAAAAAAAAGAGAAATACGTTTAAATTGTATGTTCCAAATGAATTTAAAAAGAAAATCTACGGTATAGACATATACTCGAAATGAAATAGCAAGATATAATGGTATGTAGCTAATGATTTCAGCTTGGCAGCACACAACAACAAATAAACAAAAAAGCGCCGATAGGACTTAAGGTTTGCGCTTCTTTGCCTATTTTAGACCGTTAGCAAACATAAACCTGTGCGAATCAACCAAGAATATAACGGAACCATTA
>CAYFJL010000434.1:0-1729 GCA_964343335.1 uncultured Polaribacter sp.
TCAGGAGCAAGAAAGGTGTTTTGAGGAAGTGGGTGCATGTCATATATGACAACAATAGGGGTAACAGGTATAAGTTTAAGGGAGAATTATCAAAACCAATATCATTTCCTTTATTTTATCAGCCATGCCTTGGATATTCCTTTAGCGGAAATCTGCATTTTGGAAACCAATAGTGTATAAAAAATAATCGGAATTAGAGTTGGGAGTGCAGAAAATTGGCGGTGTCGGTTAAGCCTTGTTTTCTGAGCATATCGAGTACCTGATACTCATCCAAATCTGGATTTCTGCGGTAGAGGACCATTTCTTGAAATGCTTTTATGGCCTCTTCGGGATTGAGGTCAATAATATCTGTTAAGAAATCGTCTGCAGTTTTGGCTGTTAACCCAAAGGAAGTAAGATAGTCTTTAGGGAAATCCTTTATATTGTTCGTTACTATGATATTTGCATTGGTTTTGATCGCCGCAGCCAAAACATGGCAATCTTTTGGATCGGGCAAATTTAAGCCAGGAATTAATCCGGAGTAATTGTTGACCAATGCATCTGGAAAAGCCAAATTTGCCTTTTCTACTCTTTTCTTTGCTTCGTTTGGTGAGACCCCTTTACGCTCCATTACTCTTGCCCATTCATCAAAAATGTGTTCGCTCCACTTTGGGGTGTATAAGTCATAGTGGGCGAACCAAAAAAGTAAGTCACGAATTTCGATTGGATAAATCACATTCGTGTCCAATACACAGATGAAACGTACGCTATGAATCATACAATCCTGTTTCTTCGTCAGATTTCATAATGTCGATAATGTGTTTTTTCTGGGCCGCTTTCATTTTCCTTTTATATTTTAACACATCTTCGAACTTGACCCTTCGATGTTTACCGATTTTAACAAACTCTATTTCTCCGCTTTCCAATAACTTGACAAAGTGAGGTCTGGAACAACCTAATATCTCAGCGGCTTTTTGAGTGGTTACCTCGGTTGCAATAGGTACTAGGGAAAATGGTTTTCCTTTACTCATTGCCTCAAGAATATCACCCAATAGCTTTAATGCGCTCAAAGGAATCTTAATACGATCCTGGGTTTCCTCAATCTCAATTTCGGGATTGTTAGATTTTAGTTGCTTGATTATCGATGACAAAGCATCATAGGATTTGAGTGCAACTTTTTGCTCATCCTTTGAGGGTTTATTGATGTTTTGAAAGGTTTCCATGACGCTTTATAGTTTTCTACTCTACAAAACAAACGAAATAAACGAAATAAACGTAATTAAAAAATGTTAAAGTTGATTAAAATGTATTGAACCGGACACAAATAAGGCCTTTAACCAGGTTTAACAGGTGTAAACTCATTTTAATTACCTTAAAGATAATTGGATGGATAGGGTTTCTACTCTTCCTCCGCCGTAAACCCACGTATGGCTTGGTTGGGCTCCATAATGGTATAGCCTTCCCAAAACTCGGGATTGTAACGCGGCATATAGGTGGCACGAACGGTCTTGTCCTCGGTAAAGTTGTTAAAGTCGTTTTGGGCAATCTCGTCTTGGTTGAACACCACCAATTCCCATTTGGAAGTGATGTTCATTCGAAAATCAATGTTCAGTTTGAGTTCGTTCTGTTTGCGGCGCCCCTTTACGTGCTTGTTTTTTTCTACGACTTTTAGGGGGCGGTCCACACCAAAATATTTACCATCGGCCAATTCCATAAACTGGAGATCGTACCGGCCATTGGGCAATTTGGC
>CAYFJL010000435.1:0-1727 GCA_964343335.1 uncultured Polaribacter sp.
TACAAATAGTAGTGAAAGAAGATGTTTCTTCATGAATACTGTAGTTTTTTAGTTTTAGAAGGCTGCAATATCTTAAAAAATTGACCTTTTAACAACTTTTAATGGTTAAAAGTCTATTCGGAATACGTTGCCTTAAAAGCTAAAAGTTCTTCTTTGAAGGACTTAGGTCTGAATTTTAATTCAGATTCAGATTTGGTTAAATCGAAACCTGTTTTCTTAGGTCGATTCGCAGGTTGATTCAATGCCTCGGAAGAGACGGGTTGAATGAGTTTGGTGTTCAATCTGAATACCTGAGCCACCTGAAAGGCTATTTGATACACACTCATCAATTGGGAAGAAGAAATATGGAAAACACCTTCGACCTTATTATCCATCGCTAAAATACAGGCTTCTGCTAAAGAACTAACAAAAGTCGGCATTCGATATTGATCGTGAACAACGGTAATGGTTTGATTGTTTTTTAAGGCATTTAAAACCCACAACACAATGTTGGTTCGGCTCATATCATGTACACTTCCGTATACCAATATGGTGCGTAGAATAGTATAAGTCACCTTTGATTCTTTAATTAGTGCTTCTGACTTTACCTTAGACGCCGCATAATAACTCAAAGGATTGACCTCATCGGTTTCTTTATAAATTCCTTGTTTGCCATCAAACACAAAATCGGTAGACAGATGAATTAAGTGAATATCTAATTCCTCGCAAATAGAAACCAAGGTCTCAACCATTTCAACATTCACTCGATCACATTCTTCTTTGTTCTGCTCACAAACATCTACATGAGTCATCGCTGCCGTATTGATAATTGCTTCGGGTTTGATTTCTCTTATCGAAGTGATGAATTCTTCTTTATCGGTAAGGTCAATGGAAATGTAGGAAAATTTGGCACTTGGATGTCGATTAACTCCACGCGAGAAACCATACACTTTATAATGAGGGTTCTCAATCAATTGGTCAATCAAAGTTTGACCAAGCAAGCCATTACTACCCGTAACAATTACTTTCTTCAAGCTAAAAAATTTCTCTTAGTTTCTGAATTTGATCTCTTCGCCCGAGTACGATTAAATTAGAACCCTTGGCCAATATCGCGGAAGCATCTGGATTGATTTCATAATCCTTGTTGGGTTTTCGTAATCCAATGACTGTACAGCCTGTTTTCTTGCGTAGGTCAAGGTCTAAAATAGTTTTGTTTACGAATTTCTCTGGCAATTCATCCACAGCAATTTCTTCCAAATTTGCGGTAGTTTCACCTTCAACCGTTAATCGGTCTACAAACTCAATAACATCCGGAGTCACGACCAAAGAAGCCATGTGGTTCCCTCCTATTTTATCGGGCATAATCACATTATCGGCACCTGCAATCTTCAACTTGTTGTAGGAGCTTTCACTTGAAGCTCGGCTAATAATCTTGAATTTCTTATTCAACTGTCTAGCGGAAAGTACTACAAATAAATTATCAGCATCTGAAGGAAGTGCCGTAATCAAATTGGCAGCATTATGAATACCTGCTTTAATCAGGGTATCATCTATGGTGGCGTCACCTTGAATATTTAGTATTTGATGTTGATCTAGAAAATCAACGACTTCTTTATCATTTTCAACCACAACAAACTGCTGATTGTAATTCTTCAATTTCGTAATCGCCTGTTTACCGTTTCGTCCGAATCCACAGACTATGGTATGGCCTTTTAATTCTTCTATACGTTTCACAATTCTTTTATGTT
>CAYFJL010000436.1:0-1691 GCA_964343335.1 uncultured Polaribacter sp.
CAATAGCTTCATTGTTCTCATTAAACTTAAGTGTGTTACCCGCTTTACTCACCCATCCAATTTGTTTTGCAGGAACACCTACCATTAATGCGTATGGTTTAACATTTTTATTTACCACGGCACCCGAACCTATTAATGCATATTCGCCAACTGTTACTCCACAAATTACCGTTGCATTTGCTCCAATTGAACAACCTTTTTTTAACAATGTTTTTTTAAACTCCTCTTTTCTAACAATAAAACTTCTAGGATTTATAACATTTGTAAACACCATTGAGGGCCCTAAAAAAACATCGTCTTCAATTTCAACACCTTCATATATTGAAATATTATTTTGAACCTTTACCCCATTACCAATGGTAACTTTTGGCCCAACTACACAATTTTGCCCAAAAGAACAATTAGAGCCAATTTTAGAAAAAGATAAAATATGACTGAAATGCCATATCTTAGTATTGTTGCCTATAATTACATTATCATCTATAAAAGATGATTTGTGTGAAAAAAAATTAGCCATTAGTTACTTTTTTACAAAATGGATGATACTCTCCTTTTAACCCAACTGAATCAAGGTTTCTAATAGTAGATACAGTATTTATTGATCCAAAAGCCTCATCTAGCCCAAAGCCATTCCCTTTTAAAATCTCCTCATAACTTCTTGTATGAAGGTCTGTAAACCCACCGCTAAATTCAATTTCTTCATTATTTACAGTTATCGATCTAAATGTTGTTAATCCTCGTGCTTTTACATTATTTGGAATATAATTGTAATTCACCGATAAAAACCATCTCACATTTGCATGTTTCAATCTAAGACTCCCTGCATTTGTATCAGGTGTTTTTAAATGAACTACATTTTCTTTTACATCGCCAAAAATCCAACATAACATATCATAAAAATGAACACCGATATTTGATGCAATTCCACCCGATTTTGATTCGTTCCCTTTCCAAGATACAAAATACCATTTCCCCCTAGAGGTTAAATATGTTAAATCAATGTCATACACTTTATTTGGGTCTTTTTTTAATTCTTTGGTCACCTTCTCTTTAAGAGCAATTATTGATGGGTGAAGTCTTAACTGAAGAATGTTATTTACTTTGTTTCCGGTTTCTTCTTCAATTACCTTCAATTGACTAATATTCCAAGGATTTAAAACAAGTGGTTTTTCGCAAATAACATGGGCACCACTTTTTAAACCGAACCTAATATGTGAGTCATGAAGATAATTTGGAGAACAAATTGATACATAATCTATTCGTTTGCCACTATCTCTATGCCATTTGTCAACAAATCGATCAAATCTTTCAAATTCAGTAAAGAAATTAGCTTCAGGAAAATTACTATCCATAATACCAATTCCATCATAAGGGTCAAGGGCTGCGATTAGATTATTACCAGTTTCTTTTATAGCCTTCATATGTCTTGGAGCAATATATCCGGATGCTCCTATTAATGCAAAATTTTTCATTTTATAATCTCCAATTAGGGTTTGTTACTATTCCTTTTATATCCATTATTACAGGTTTTTCAATTGATATAGAATTGTAATCTGTTTCTTTTAATTCTTTAAATTGTTTGTGTGCAACCGCTACAATTATTGCATCATACTTTTTATTATTATTAAATGGATTTTCAATAATTCCATGTTTGTAATGTGTTTTTTCCTCATCAGGGTTTACCCAAGGAT
>CAYFJL010000437.1:0-1677 GCA_964343335.1 uncultured Polaribacter sp.
GTTAATTATAGTACTATGTATTGCATAATACCTTTTTTTGGATGTATATTTGCATAAGAAAGTATTATATCAACCAAAAAAATGAAATACAACAACGACAACACCAATGGATTTTTGATTCATGCTTCTGCGTTTGCGGGACTGATTTTTCCTTTCGGAAACATCATCACTCCTTTTATTGCCTGGCAGACACTCAAGGATAGAAGTCCATATTTAGACCACCACGGCAAAGAGGCTGTTAATTTTAATATTAGCTATTCCATCTACATATTTATTTTATCAGCCATCTTCGTGCCTTTTACAATATCTACCTTCTTCAATGATTTTTGGAATTGGAACAACTTCGGAAGGATGCATATAGATATTGACAGTTTTAACATTTTTGGATTTGTAGGCTTAGCGACGTTAGCAGGAATATTGACCCTGGTAGTGATTGCACTTACCATCGTTGCAGCATTAAAAGCTAAAGAAGGTGAGTTTTACAAATATCCATTTACAATCAAGTTTATAAAATAACCCACAATACATGAAAATAGAAAACACAAAAGCCCAGATGCGAAAAGGGGTTTTGGAGTTCTGTATTCTCTCCATCTTAAAGCATGGAGATGCTTACACTTCAGAAATCTTATCCGCATTAAAACAAGCAGAGATGATTGTGGTTGAAGGTACCATTTATCCATTATTGACTCGTCTTAAAAATGCAGGTCTGTTAACCTACAGATGGGAAGAATCAACCTCAGGTCCGCCACGTAAGTATTATGTTCTTACAGAAACTGGCGGAATGTTTCTCAAAGAATTAGACAAAACATGGAACAATTTAGTAACGGCTGTCAATCAAGTAACCAACAATAAAAAGAGCGAAAATGAATAAAACAATAAATATAAATCTCGGTGGTTTTTTCTTCCATATCGATGAAGCTGCCTATCAAAAGCTAAAGCGATATTTAGAAGCTATTTCTAAATCACTTAGTGACGATCCACAAGGAAAAAATGAAATCATTGCCGACATCGAGGCAAGAATCAGCGAACTTCTTTCTGAGAAAATTACAGATGCTCGTCAAGTTGTCAACGAAGGTGATATTGATGAAATTATCAAAATCATGGGGCAGCCTGAAGATTATAACGATGCGGAAGAAGCTTACAATCAGTCTAGTTACTCCTATGAGAGAAACTACACCACTGGTAAAAAGTTGTTCAGAGATCCGGATGATAAATTCCTAGGTGGTGTGGCCTCTGGTTTGGCACATTACATTGGTGTTGATGTCATTTGGGTTCGATTGGCTTTGTTGGCTTTATTCTTCGGAGCCGGATTCGGATTCTTGATTTACGTAATTCTTTGGGTTTTACTTCCTGAGGCACGAACAACGGCAGAAAAGTTGCAGATGGAAGGAACTCCAATCAATATCGATAACATCGAAAAGAAAATTAGAGACGAATTCAAAAACGTATCTGACAATGTAAAAGACGTTGCCAATCAAGCTTCTGAAAAAATTAAAGCGGGAGCTAATGAAATTTCTGAAAAGGTAAATGAAAACTTCTCGGGAAAGGCAAGAAAAAATAATGGGGCAGAAGACTTCTTCTCTACAATAGGGAAAATCATCCTTGTGTTTTTCAAAATTATAGGAAAATTCATCGGGTTCATTTTAGTAGTTGTCGCTGCGGCTGTTATTTTATCAC
>CAYFJL010000438.1:0-1669 GCA_964343335.1 uncultured Polaribacter sp.
ATAAATGATAAACTAGCAGACGGGTAGGTAACTGACCTGTATTCTTTAGCCAAGTTAGAAACCCAGTCTTTTCTTCCGGCTAAAGTCAAGTACATATAATCTGAATATCCGAATTCAGCTTGTGCATAAGCTCCAATGATGTTTCTTTCGCTATAGAACTGAATTTCATCATTTTGCGCAAAATTTAAATGTCTTAATACTCCAAAAGCTTGTTGTCCGGTACTTTTAATACCGTTTTGATCAAAGACATCCCTCCTTGGGTTCACACCAACAGAAAATGTTAAATCTATGTCACTGCTAAGTTCGTAATTACCATTGATAGCAATATTATGGTCAAAGGTAGTACTGGTATTATTCCAAGTTTGATAAACACCAGATTGGTTTGCAATACTACCTGTTTTACCACCTTTGTTAGAGTAATTAACGTTGTTTTCACTATACACGTCTAAACCATATGCATACTTTACATTTAAATTATCGTTTAACTCATAAATTAAATTTACTCCTCCAATAGTTCGGTTGGTGTCTTGACTAGTTCCTGCATTATTCACTGTCCATAATGGATGTTGGATACTGTTGTTTTGTCTATAATAAACAGATTCACCTGTAATAGGATTTTGGTATGGAATACCCATTAAATCAACACTAATAGGGGTGTAAAATAGGTTACCGAAAATTGATGCGTTTTCACCGGCAACATTACTACCTCGACTTGCTGCCACAGGAGGTGATTTAAATTTATTATTCACATAAGTTAAAGTACCAGATACAGTAAACTTGTTAGATAATTTAGCTTGACCTCCTAGTGATAATGAATTACGTCTTACTGTGTTACCGGGAGTAAACCCTTGGTCGTCTAAGTTACCATAGTTTACGTTGTATGATACTTTACCATCATCAGAAGCACCTCTTACGTTAACACTAGTGTTTTTAATAATCCCTTGTCTGAAGAAATTTTCAACACTTTTATAAGGTTTCCACTCATAACGCGCACCTGCATATTCAGGAAAAGCTTGCGGGATACCAGTTGTTGGAGATGCTGTAGAAAAAGGATGTTCTAGAGTACCATTTTCATCAAAAGCAGCACTATTTCCCCATCCTCCTGGACCACCTTCTTTAAATGAAGGTCCCCAGTTACTAAAGAACCAACCAAATGCCTGATCAAAACCTCCACCGTATTCGGTTTGGTAGTTAGGTAAAGAAGCAATTTCATTAATAAATACGGAACTGTTAACAGTAATTTCAGTTTTTTTAGGGCCACCTGAAGCAGATGATCCTGATTTGGTGGTAATTAAAATTACACCATTCCTACCATAGGTACCGTATAAAGTTGATGCTGCTAAACCTTTTAAAACGTTTACGCTTTCAATATTATTTGGGTCAATGTCCAAGAAACGACTCGAACCATTGTTACCATCAACAAAATCACCTTGTGCATTGGTATTTGTATTGATAGGAATACCATCAACTACAAATAAAGGCTGGTTACTACCACTAAAAGAGTTCAATCCTCTAATAAAGATGGAAGTACCAGAACCCGACATACCACTTTGTTGTTGAATTTGAACACCAGAGGCTTTCCCCGTTAAAACACGGGCAACATCACCCTCAGCACGTTCGTTAATAGATTCGGCATCAACATTAGAAACAGCATAACCCAAGGCTTGCT
>CAYFJL010000439.1:0-1669 GCA_964343335.1 uncultured Polaribacter sp.
TAGAACATATCCCAACACATGGGAAATGGAAACGAGTCCGAAGGCAGATCCAGCCGTAAAGACAGTAATCACCTTTAAATAGCGGATGTTTTCTTGATCCGACAGAACCTCAAAATTGCCAGTAAACAAATTGGTAATCACAAAGAACAAAGCATTCACCGAATCAACAAGCAACAATACATAGTTTCCTAAAAGGATAAGAATGAATGATCCTGACAAACCTGGCAATGTCATTCCAGATACACCAATAATTCCACAGATAAATACAAACCAGAGGTTGTCATTTTCTTTGGCCGGAGTTAAAAAACTGATGCTAATGCCGATCACAATCCCGATGAGCAAAAAAATAATCGTCTTTCGGTTCCATTCCTTAAAATCTTTACCGATGTAATAGATAGAACCGATAATCATCCCAAAAAACCAGCTCCACACATAGAGTTCGTAGTTCCGTAAAAAGTAATCAAGAACTAGCGAAACGCTGAAATAACTAAAAATACTCCCTGATAGGATTAATGCCAAGAATTCAGCATTGGTATACCGAAAAAAACTTCGGAATCTTCCGGCTAACAATAATTTCAGTGCCTTCAGGTTAATTTTTTGGAACGAATAAATGAGCTCTTCATAAAAACCCAGCACAAAAGAAACCGTTCCTCCAGAAACACCCGGAACTTTGTTCGCTGCACCCATGGCCAAGCCTTTCAAAAAAAGGGCGATTTTAACCAGAAGTGTTCTTTCTTTCATACTATTTTTTTGTGACTGCCAATCGTTCTAAAACAAGAATAATCGCAAAACCAATAATGGCAAACACAATCGCCCACAACAATTGTGGATCTCCATCAAAAGCAAACGGAGAAATGCTCTCTTGTTTCAACGGAACCTTGATTCCCTCTGAATTTTCGCGCCAGGTTAAGGTCAACTTCCAAGGCCATATTTTATTGAGAGAACCGATGATGAATCCAGTTAAAGCAGCTAAGGTTTGATTGTGATAATGTTTGAAAAACCATTTTAAAATCTTAGAAAAACTTAACAATCCCACGACTGCTCCTAAACCAACCAATCCCACTGTAAAGAAATCGCGTTCATTTACGGCTGTTAATACAGGTTTGTAAGCTCCTAACAACACTAAGATGAATGCTCCTGAGACCCCTGGGAGAATCATGGCGCAAATAGCAAATGCCCCTGCTAGAAACATAAACAGTGGTGAAGAATTCTCGCTTACTAACGGATTCAATGTAGTAATGTAATAGGCCATAATAGCTGCAAGAACTAAGGCAATATAGCTACCAATGCTCCATTTAGAAATTTGCTTTATGATGTAGATAACACTGGCCAAAACCAGACCAAAGAAAAAAGACCAAAGCAAAATTGGTTCATTTTCCAAGAGCCATTTAATCCCTTTCGCCAAAGAAATTATACTTACAAAGATGCCTAAGAATAAAGCCAATAAAAAGTTCCCATTTACCTCCTTCCATACGGCCGCAAAACCCTCTTTTCTGAGCTTGCCAATCAGTGAAAATTTGATAGAACTAATGGATCCTAATAATTCTTCATAAATTCCTGATATAAAAGCTATTGTACCTCCTGAAACCCCAGGAACGATATCTGCCGCACCCATGGCCATTCCTTTTAATCCGATTACAAAATAGTCTTTGATTGATCTTTGCATTGG
>CAYFJL010000440.1:0-1648 GCA_964343335.1 uncultured Polaribacter sp.
TAGATTTCAATGAAAATATCTTCGAATCCATTTGTCATGATTATAAAAACTTCATTACTGATCTAAATATTCCTGATATTAACTTCATTCCGATCTCAGCTTTAAAAGGCGACAATGTTGTTGATAAATCAGAAAGAATGCCTTGGTATCACGGAAAAAGCATGCTGGACTTTCTTGAATCTGTGCACGTAAGTAGTGACCGAAACTTTGAAGATTTGAGATTCCCGGTACAGTTTGTAAATCGTCCTACTCTCGATTTCAGAGGATTCTCAAGCACAATTGCATCGGGAATTATCAAAAAAGGGGATTTGGTAAAAGCTTTACCTTCCGGACATACTTCAATTGTAACAAGCATTATCGGTTCTGCCGGGGATCAAGAACAGGCTTTTCCACCGCAAGCTGTTACAGTAACATTAGCCGATGAAATTGATGTATCGAGAGGCGAAATGCTGGTTCATCCGGATAATATGCCTCGTATGGAAAGGCATTTTGAAGCAATGCTTGTTTGGATGGATGAGAAACCAATGAATCCAAATGTGCAGTTTTATATTAAGCATACCACAAATACAACCAAAGCCAGATTCGATCAGATAAAATATAAGGTTGATGTTAATACCATGGAGAGATCCGAGATCGGTCACCTTGAGTTGAATGAAATTGGTAGGGTTGTGCTTACAACCGTGAAACCATTATTCTTTGATCCGTATCGCAAAAATCGTCAAACAGGTTCATTTGTGATCATTGACCCTGTAACAAACAACACCTGTGCAGTAGGTATGATCATCGATAAACTGGAAGATAAACATCTGCACTCTAAAATTGTTGATAAAGACAGAGAAAAGATCAAACGTGGTGAGGCACTGATTTCACAAGAAGAAAGAGAACTCAGATACAATCAGAAAGGTCAAACAATCTGGATCACCGGATTACATGGGTCTGGGAAAAACAATCTTGCTTATACACTTGAGCGAAAATTATTCGAATTAGGAGCCGTTGCTATACTGATGGATGGAAGTACTATACGTTCTGGCTTATCGAAAGAATTAGATTACTCGCCATCAGACAGAGCCGAACATTTAAGACGTGTTGCTGAAGTTTGTAAGGTATTAAATGATCAGGGAATCATTGTGATCTGTTCGTTTATCTCACCGAAGGATTCTATCCGTAAACAAGTTGCTGAGATCATCGGAAAAGACAAATTCAATTTGATATATATGGATGCTAGTCTGGAATTCTGCAAAAATCATAAGCCTGAGTTCTACCAAAAAGTAGATAAAGGCGAGACCGTTCATGTTCCGGGTATTGATGAAGAGTTTGAGCATCCATTAAATGCTGATTTGATTCTTAAACCGGAAAATGAAGAGAAAAATTTGGATGAGCTAACAAGATATTTACTCAATAAAAGGATTTTTCCTAGAAGTTGAACGGAGAGATGGGCAGACGGATAAACGGGGAAACTGATAAAGTAATGTACTGATTAGTTAATGTGCTGATGTGCTAATTATTTTAGACACAAGATTCAAGACTCAAGACATTAAGGTAACTTATTGGTTATGAGTCACTAGTCACAATATAGCTCAAATGTTCAGAAGCTCAGAGGCTCAAAGGCTCAGAGGCTCAAAGGCTCAGAGGCTCAGAGGCTCAGAGG
>CAYFJL010000441.1:0-1644 GCA_964343335.1 uncultured Polaribacter sp.
ACATGGTATACTTTTGAACTGAAACACTGGTATACTTTTCAAGTGAAATAAACAAATGACCATTTCGGCTGTTTCTCAACACCTGCGAAAACTCAAAGACCGAAAACTCATTGAAACAGAAAGGCAAGCACAGACCATTTTTTACTCGCTGACAAATGAATACAAAAACTTGCTTGAGCCGTTTTTCTTAATACTTGATGAAAACAAAATTTTGGAGACAGTATGAAAAAGGATAATAAACTGATCGGAGCAGGGCTTTTAACGGCATTCGCTGCTTCTCTATGCTGTATTACACCAGTTTTGGCACTTATTGCAGGAACAAGCGGACTTGCTTCGTCTTTTTCGTGGCTTGAGCCTTTCCGCCCCTATTTTATCGGTCTGTCAATTTTGGTACTTGCCTTTGCTTGGTATCAAAAACTAAAACCGAAAATGGAAATAGACTGTGATTGTGAAACAGACGAAAAACCAAAATTTATTCAGGGCAAAAAGTTTTTAGGAATTGTAACAGCATTTGCGATTATCTTGCTGTCTTTTCCATACTACTCAGGAATATTTTACTCGAATACAGAAACACAGACTATCATAACGGATAAATCTGAAATCAAGGTCACTGAATTCAAAATTACTGGAATGACCTGTTCGGGCTGTGAAAAGCATGTCGACCATGAAGTAAATAAGCTCAGTGGAATTATAGGCTTGAAAGCTTCCTATGAAAACGGAAATGCTGTTATTGAATTTGACAAGACGAAAGTTGAAGAAAGAGCAATTGTAGAAGCTATTAATTCAACAGGTTACGAAGTAACTGAAATAAACGGAAAATAATGGAGGTTCAATTAAAGTCAGAAATTACATGCCCAGAATGCGGATATAAGAAAGTAGAAGATATGCCGACCAATGCCTGTCAATTCTTTTACGAATGTGAGAGTTGTAAAACAGTCCTGAAACCAAAAGAAGGGGATTGCTGTGTTTATTGCTCTTATGGAACAGTACCCTGCCCCCCAATCCAAGAAAATGGGAAAGCAGGTTGTTGTGGCACATAATGCCCTTGCATATTAAAGTAAAAAATTCGCTTGAAATAGTACAATTTTTTGACCGATGATAAATTCTTGTTTCATTCGAGTAGCAATAAGTAACATTTTCTACCCCCAATTGATATCCAGTTCCTTTTTTGGATTTTAGTTATTCAGAAATTAATATCTTCAAAATAGAAAAACGAGAGGTTACAACAACAACTTTTATAAGACATTTAGCCCGCTGGCCGATAACTCAGCGCAATAAAATGGAAAAACTGAATCTTTGGAAGATAGTTTGTAAATTTTTCCATTATGACCTTCCCGAAAATCAGGTGTAAGGCAGAATTTTTCTATGTTTGTCCTCGAATATAGTTCTTCCCAAAATAAACTACATCACATTGAAAATATATCATATCAAAAATATGGTCTGTCCCCGTTGCATTGACGCTGTCGGTCATATTTTCGAACAGCTCAACTTGAAACCTATCAGTATCAAATTGGGGGAGGTCACACTTGATGATCTCATAACAATAGAACAAAAAAACAAGCTTGCCACAATACTCAGCTCTAAAGGTTTTGAGGTCTGGCAACCATAGGAGTAAAATCCGCAACTTAGATATTGGGTGCAAAT
>CAYFJL010000442.1:0-1627 GCA_964343335.1 uncultured Polaribacter sp.
ACTAATTTGGATCCATCTTCTCTATCAATTTCTAAAGAATCAAAAATCTTTGGTAAGTCGTTATTCTCAGTATTGAATTCAACGTCAATTACTGGACCAATGATCTGTGAAATTTTACCTAATGTAGACATATTTTCTATTATTGTATTTTTATTTATTTCGGCTTAATAAAGCACTTATTTTCAAGGTGCAAAATTAGTTTTTTTTGCTTAGTATAAAAAGTATTCTCAAAGAATTTATCAATAAAAAAAAGCTCCAACAAATGTTGGAGCTTTTGATATTATAGAAAGCAATTCTTAGTTCGTCAATTTAATCTCAACTCTTCTGTTGTTTGCTCTTCCTTTTCTTGTCTTGTTGTCATCTACTGGGTTGTCTTCACCAAATCCTTTAGAAGTTAATCTTGAAGCATCTACGCCAGCCTTCACTAGGTAATCCATAACAGCCATAGCTCTCTTTTCAGATAACTTCTGATTGATTGCTTTGCTACCAGTACTATCCGTGTGACCACCGATTGCGAAAGTAGCTTTAGGATTGTTCTTCATGATTTCAGCAATAGCATCTAATTGCTTAGAAACACCAGCTTTGAAAGAAGAACGACCTGTGTTGAATAAGATTGATTTTGCTGTAAACTCAATTACTTCAATATCTTTCTTAGCGATTACTGGCTCTGGACATCCATTGTTAGAAGCAGGACCAACTTGGTTCGCACACTTGTCATCTTTATCTAATACACCGTCACCATCAGTATCTGGCCATGGGCATCCTCCGTTTGCAGCAGGACCAGCAACGTTAGCACATTTGTCATCTTTATCAACTACACCGTCTCCATCAGAATCAGGACATCCGTTGTTCGCTTTTGTTCCTTTAGCATTAGGACACATATCGTCTTTGTCAGCAATACCGTCACCGTCTGCATCTGGACAACCATTCAATGAAGCTAAACCAGCTACGTTTGGACAAGCATCATCAGAATCTTTGATTCCGTCACCGTCTGCATCTGGACAACCGTTAAATTCTTTTAAACCAGCTTCTTCTGGACAAGCATCATCTTTGTCGTATACTCCGTCACCGTCAGTATCTTTTCCACCAAATCTGATTGCTAAACCTAACGCGTGTTGTGCATGGTAGTCAATCTTATCAGCAAAACCGATTCGAGACATAGTTTGATAGTTAATACCTAAGTTCTCGTTTAACCAGATGTTGTAACCCAAACCTATGTTGAACATTCCTTCTCCTAATTTGTTAGCTTCGGTATAACCACCACCAACTAATACGAAAGGATCAAACCATCCAGTTTCACCAAACAACATGTTTAAGTCGTACTTAACGTTTACGTCAACACTCCAGAAAAAGAATTCAGGAACATTTCCTAATGGATTGCCAGGAGTTTGATAAACTCTATCTATTTGGTTGATAGAACCCGCTAACTGTAATGAAAAACCTTTGTCCAAGTATTTTTCACCTGAAATTCTAGTGATCGAAGGCATGATATTCCAGTCTCCTGATCCGATGTAATCTTTTGCCTGATCTCCGATAGAACCGCTAGAACTCAAGAAATCAATAGCGTTAACCCCAAAAGTCACAGCCCAAGGATTGTTTTTGTCTTGCGCATTTACATTAGAAACTA
>CAYFJL010000443.1:0-1616 GCA_964343335.1 uncultured Polaribacter sp.
TCGTGATCTTCAAATCGTTTTCTTGATAATAAATTTTGGAGATTGTGCACATCATAAAGCATGTATTTGAGCGTATCTACGTCTACATACTTTTCTGGCATTCTAAAAAAATTTACAGTTGATTTTTAATCTTGATCAATTCGGCCTTAACCGCTTCCAATTTACTAATAATCTCATGATTATTGAATACACCTTCAGGGTTTTTCTTTAATTTTTGCTTGGCACCATCGAGGGTAAATCCTCTTTCTTTTACAAGATTGAAAATTAGTTTGAAGTTTTTAATGTCTTCTGGAGTGAATAAGCGATTTCCTTTGGCATTTTTCTTGGGTTTGATGATATCAAACTCTTTTTCCCAAAAACGAATCAATGAAGTGTTTACGTTGAAAGCCTTGGCGACCTCACCGATCTTGTAGTATCGTTTTTCAGGTAATTCAATATGCATGAAATAGCTTTAATCTAATGATTGACTCTCTTCTGAAGTCTTTTTCAAGGTAGCAAATTCATCTGGAGAAAGATTGCCATAGTAGAAATAAATCGGATTTAAATGACGACCATTCTTGTGCACCTCATAATGTAAGTGGGGCGACACTGACAATCCAGTACTTCCTACATATCCAATTAAATCGCCACGTTTCACTTGATTTCCTCTGCGAACTTTGATTTTACTCAAGTGCGCATAAATGGTTTGGTAACCAAAACCGTGATCGATGTAGATTACTTTTCCGAAGGTACTACTGCGTTGCGCTCGAATGACTCTTCCGTTTCCTGAGGCATATACTGGTGTCCCCGTTGGTGCTGAGAAATCCATTCCTTTGTGGAACTTGTTGATTTTTAAGATTGGGTGCATTCTCATTTTATATCCTGACGCCATCCAGAAATCACCTTTCTTCACCGGTAATATGGCAGGAATAGACGCCAACATCTCTTCCTTTTCTTTGGCCAATCCCACAATTTCATCCAAAGATTTCGATTGTACAACCAACTGCTTGGAAAGGATGTCCATTTTCTTGGTCAAATCAATGACCATATCAGAATTTTCAAAACCTTCTAGCTGTTTGTATCGATTCACACCACCAAATCCAGCTTTGCGCTGCTCTTCCGGAATTGGATTTGTTTCGAAGTAACTACGGTAAATGTTGTTGTCTCTATCTTGCAATTGCTCAAGAATCTGAGAGGTCTCGTCGATTCTTTTGGTAAGTAATTCGTAATTCAGTTTTAAATTCTCAAACTCACGCTTTTGAGCTCGTTGAGAGGGCGACATGATAAACTGACTTAATAAAATAAATCCTAAGAAAGCCGTCAATAAAACCGCTAAAAAAAGGTAAATCGTTCGCCTTACATAATCACTTTTTTTGACCGTGATTTTTCTGTAGGATAAGGTTTCAGAGTCGTAATAATATTTTACTTTTGCCATAGTTTTAAAGCACTTTAAGCTAATAAATCAGCTTTTTTGTGTTCTTTAAGAACTCACAAAATTACAAAATGTTTTACAACTGTTCATTTCAAGTAGTTTTTTACAGTTTGTAAGGATAGATTAATCGATTTGGAATTCCATTTTTATGAAGTCAAGAGACGTAAGAGAAACCTTCTTAAACTTTTTTAAAGATAAGTCACAC
>CAYFJL010000444.1:0-1604 GCA_964343335.1 uncultured Polaribacter sp.
TGATTACTGCAAAAACGAGCCAAATGACACCTATAATCAAATTGGCGTAAAGTCTTTTTTTCTTGAACCGTATTTTCAACGCTTTCATTTAGCAGATAAAAGAGTTAAGAATCCTAAATATATTGATTTTAACCTTAATGAAGTGTTGTTTGGCAGCAATGGGAGTGGTCTGCATATTAAAATCTCCAAATAACCTTCTGCCCGAAAGTTTATACTCCTTTCCCATGGAATATCTTCCCAAATTTCTCTGGAAGCCCATCCGTAATATGTAAAGGGTTTTTGGTAAAAGGATGCTCAAACTCCAGTGAATAGGCATGCAGGTATAAACCTTTGCCTTTTAAAATTAAGCCGTCCAGAGCATAATCCTTATCGCCAAGAATCGGATGACCTATACTGAACAGGTGTTTACGTAATTGGTGCCTTTTGCCCGTTTTAGGATGCAAATTCACTAAATTCAGGAAGCCGAAACGATCGGAGGGGACAGATTTCATAACTTCATAATCGGATTGTGCTGGTTTACCGTCGATAGCTGTTTCAATCCTGCCATTTCTTTTCATGGTGCCAATGGTAATGGCATAATAGGTTTTGTCAATCTTTTTTTCTTCGAACAATTTATTTAAAGCACGAATGCTACTGGCGGTTTTGCCCACCAAAACAATTCCCGTAGTAGCATAATCCAATCGGTGGACGGGTTGCGGTATGGTAGCATCGGAAAGTGAACTCGGTTCGAGGTTTCTTGGTAAGGCATTGGCAAGGGTCTTGAACTTGTTTCCGCTCACTTCTATTCCAGCGGGTTTGTGGATGACGGCCAAATAGTCGTCTTCAAACAATACGTTTAAGGGCAATGCAAAGGATCTCTTGGTAGTGGTTTCTAGGGGAATGTCCAAGGAAATTTGCTCCCCACCAGAGATGAGTGTAGCTGTGCTGGCAATTACGCCATCTACTTTGATGTAACCTTTCTTTAGAGCTTTTTTCAGTGCCGATTTTGTGGGGAAGGCTTCAAAAATGCCCACACCGTATTCCTGCAGCCGTTGGCGCTTCGGGATTTGTGGTACGGTATGGGTTTCGATTTTTAAGATGAAATAAAAGTATCAATTTTCAGTAAAGTCAAACCACATTCAAACATTAACCATCCTTTAGGATGGATTTTTTGTATTTGGTCCCTGCTTTTTTGAACTTTACTTGAAAACAAAATCAACATGAAACTAGAAGGAAAAGTAGCATACATCACAGGAGGAACCAAAGGTATTGGATACGGCATTGCCGAAAGTTTATTGGAGCAAGGCATGAAAGTGGCGATTAGTGGCCGTAGTCAAGAAAGTGCCGATGCTGCCGTAAAAGGGTTAGACCGTCCCGACCATGTTTTGGGATTGGTATCCGATGTTTCCCAATTGAAAGATGAACAAAAGGCAGTCGCCGCCATATTGGATAAATGGGGACAGCTGGATGTAGTGATGGCCAATGCTGGGGTTGGACATTTTGCACCCGTCGATGTGCTGGGTGATGACAAATGGCAGCAAATGATTAACACCAACTTGAATGGAGTATATCATACCTTAAAAGCTTCGGTTGATGCCTTGAAAAAATCTGAAGGGTATTATATG
>CAYFJL010000445.1:0-1585 GCA_964343335.1 uncultured Polaribacter sp.
TTATTATACCTATATCTCCATTCATAATTCCCAGATCGTAGTTATTTGAAGTCTGGATCACCTTATCTCCTTCATAGAAAATGATATCTCTGTCTTTTGATCTGTTTTCAAAAACAGGATTACCTGAAGGGCCTCTTTTTCTCTGAATTTCTCCATAGCACCAGCCTCGAAACCCTTACTGTGGTCTGAAGTGCTTCCCAATCCTTGTTCAACTATTCCCTTAACCAAGGTTTCGTTGGTTTCTGCTAAACCATACCCCCAGTTGAACCCTTTCGTGAATTCAGCCTCGTCAATTCCATCGGCCTCTAGCTCTTCCTCGTTGAAATCCTTCATTAAAATGTGTCTTTGGCGTTGTTTTCTATGAATTCGAGAATTGACTTCCGATCGTAGAGAATAATTTTCCTAAACGGTTGACTGAAGCGGATCTTCCCTTCATCGCGCAGCTTCTGAAGTGTTGATTTGCTCTTAATACCAAGTAATTCCATAGCATCCGTAGTACGAATCCAGCGGTCTTCTTTCTCTCCTCGATCAGTCTTTACCCTCTCAACAACTTGTTCAACGAGTGAGAAAAACGCTTCATCTTGTAGGCAAATCACATTCATATTTCTAAAGTAACACAAAGTCGAATTCTTTAGAACTTAGCCTGTGAAAAAGCGCTGCCACCCGTTGTATTGAACGTGAAATTCTAGCCGTAAGCCGATGTAATTATTACAGGGTTGTCATATTCTCCGTGTACCATTCGATAATTATGGTCACAACCCATCCAACGAAAGCGATACCCATCAGCAAAAGATAATTTGCCCATTTAGGTGTCCTGCCACTATTTTCGGGGTCATCATACCATCCCATGAATAATAAAATAGGTATTTACGAATTTAACATGATACCGCTCGACCTGCGCATGGAAACACTACTCTCATGGGGTCGGTTCCTGACAAACCACTTTGACGGAAATGTTAGGTGCAATTTGTATCAAGTGAATAATTTTTACCTTGAGTTGGAATACAATAACTCAGCGAATGAGATAACTGAGGTGAACACATTTAATAATGGTGAACGATTGACAAAATACTTGGATAAAATTGATGTCAATGAGTTGCTCGATAATGATTGATCTCGAATTTGCTGTTCATGTATTACTCTCAAGAAACCTGAAGTATGACTGATAATTACTGGTCGTTTGAATATCTGAGTGCCTGAATAGTCTTCGAATATTGGCTAGTTGAAAATGATTTTTCCACTGTAACTTTTCCCTGAACCGCTAAGTGTGGCGGAGTAGATTCCTTTTGCTTCATGTTCTAGGTTGAGTTCTATTGTTAACTGATTCATTCCAACCTGAGTTTGTTGAATAAGTTTTCCCTGAGAGTCAAAAATTCTAAGAACCAGAAGGTTTTCGTACAGTAAATCTTCTGGAACCTGTACGAAACAATTCCCTTTACTTGGGTTAGCGTAAATAATGAGCTCACCTTGTGTAAGGCGGTATTGTGGAATAGAGGTTTTTAAATCAATTTTAGAGACAAAAACATCAACTTCCCCGAAAGAAACCAAAGAACTTGAGCCGAATGTTGTTTGTTCTAGGAAGTTT
>CAYFJL010000446.1:0-1580 GCA_964343335.1 uncultured Polaribacter sp.
ACCATTTCTGAAGGAGGAAGAGTAGGAAAGGGAATGATTGCGTGGAACAAGACCTTAAAAGCCGATGACATTGCAAAAGTAGCAAGTTATGTGGTTGCGATGCAGGGAACAACACCTGCAAATCCAAAAGCTCCTGAAGGGGAAGTTTGGGAAGAAGAGTAGAATCGTTAGTTTTTAATTTACGGGTATGGGCACACCTGAAAATGAAGTATTTAGAGATAGTATTGGTACTATCACAAGCGATGGAAAACGTTCTTGGATATTTCCAAAAAAACCAAGTGGTGATTTTTATAAGTACAGGTCTTACGTAAGTTATTTCTTACTCCTGTTCTTATTTTCCGCACCCTTTATAAAAATAAACGGAAACCAGTTTTTATTATTTAATGTTCTTGAAAGGAAATTCAATATATTTTCTTTCCCATTTTGGCCGCAAGATTTTCACCTTCTGGTGATCTCAATGATCATCGGAGTGGTATTTGTCATCCTGTTTACCGTCATATTTGGTCGAATTTTCTGTGGATGGATTTGTCCGCAGACCATTTTTATGGAAATGGTATTCAGAAAAATTGAATATTGGATTGATGGAGACCGAGGTAAGCAAATTCGTTTACAAAAGCAAAAGTGGAATGCTGAGAAGATTCGGAAGCGATTAACCAAATGGACAATTTTCTACCTAATTTCCTTTGCTATTGCCAACGTATTCTTGGCCTATTTGATAGGTAGTGATCAATTGATTCAATACATTACCTCACCACCTGCAGAGAATGTAGGAACTTTGGTAGCACTACTCATCTTTACATCAGTATTCTACTTTGTATTTACCTGGTTTAGAGAACAAGTATGTATCATCGCTTGTCCCTATGGTCGTCTGCAAGGGGTTTTGTTAGACAATAAAACCATCAATGTAGCCTACGACTATGTCAGAGGGGAAGGTGAGAAAGGACGTGCGAAATTTAGAAAGAACGAAAACCGTCAGGAAGTTGGTAAGGGCGATTGTATTGATTGTAACCAATGTGTGGTGGTTTGTCCTACAGGTATTGATATCCGTAATGGTACCCAGTTAGAATGTGTGAATTGTACTGCCTGTATTGATGAATGTGATACCATCATGGATAAAGTCGGACTCCCAAAGGGATTGATTCGCTACGCCAGTGAAGACAACATCGCAAACAAAACGAAGTTCCGATTGACAGCCCGAATGAAAGGATACTCTGCAGTGCTTGGAATTTTAGTATTTACATTAATAGGGATGTTGTTCCTGCGAAATGATTTGGAAGCAACGATTTTACGTTTGCCAGGACAATTGTACCAAACAAAAGAAAATAATATCATTAGCAATGTATACACCTATAAGTTGGTGAATAAAACTTCAAAGGATATTGATAACGTGAATTACAAATTGTTGAGTCATAAAGGCGATATCTCTGTAGTTTCCAATCAGGATATTAAGATTCCGAAACAAGGATTAGCTGAGGGTACATTGTTTATAGAATTACACTCCTCCGCCGTAAAAGGAGATAAAGTGAAAGTAAAAATTGGCGTGTACAGCAATGGTGAATTGATTGAAACTGCGTCAACAA
>CAYFJL010000447.1:0-1571 GCA_964343335.1 uncultured Polaribacter sp.
GTTTTAAAATTTCTCTTGAATGACCACCCCCACCAAAAGTTACATCCACATAAACACCATCTTCCTTAATATTCAATCCTTGAATACATTCTTGGAGCAGTACCGGATCATGATAACTCATCTGCATCTGTATTACCCATTACCTCTTCAGCCAATTGAGCAAAATCTAATGCAGCGTCATCAATGGCCTTTTCATACTTTCCTTTATCCCAAATTTCAAGAATATTGATCGAGGAAGACATCACAACCTCCTTTTGAATTCCAGCGAAATCACAAAGGTTTTTCGGAATTAAGAATCGGCCTGAAGCGTCTAATTCCAGTTGCTTTACCCCAGCAGTAAATCGTCTAATGAAGTCATTATTCTTCTTCACAAAACGATTCAACTTATTGATTTTAAGCATCATTTGATTCCATTCACTCATCGGATACAACTCCAAACAAGGTTGAAATACAGCTCTTTTAATCACAAAACCATTCGGAATTTCTGAAGCCAATTGCTTCTTAAAGGCCGTGGGCATAAGCACCCTTCCTTTGGCGTCTGCCTTGCAATCGTATGTTCCTACTAAATGGTTCATGGTCATCTTGATGAAATCAAAAATATATAAATTTTACCACTTTTTACCACTTTTTACCACATTGTTAATAAGTTCTGCCCCAAAGTGATGGTATTCTCCTCCCGAGCTCGAATTCGCTTATTCACAGTATTTTATGAAGAAGGACTTATGTTCTAAAAAAAAACTACATTTGTCAGACCAAAATCAATCAAGGTTTGACAGAAGAAAGTTTAAAAAAGGAAGGTAAATTTACCTATGCTGAAGCGGGAGAAGGACCAGCAGTTATCGTATTGCACGGTCTAATGGGAGCTCTGAGTAACTTTGATGAAACCTTTCATTATTTTTCTAAAAAAGGTTACCGAGTTTTAATCCCGGAATTACCCTTATACACATTGCCCTTACTAGAGACGAACGTTAAGAATTTAGCGAAGTTTTTAAAGGAGTTTATGATTTTTAAAAACTTAGATAAGGCCATTTTATTAGGAAATTCATTGGGAGGTCATATCGCATTGTACTTCACCAAACATTATCCTGAAAAAGTACATGCCTTGGTATTAACTGGTAGTTCTGGTTTGTATGAAAAGTCTATGGGTGATAGTTTCCCGAAACGTGGAAATTACGAGTATATTGAACAAAAAACACGCGATGTTTTTTACGATCCGAAAGTAGCAACCAAAGAATTGGTAGATGATGTTTACAAGATTGTAAACGATCGTAATACGGTTATCAAAACATTGGCTATTGCCAAAAGTGCCATTCGTCATAACATGGCCAAAGATCTTCCGAGTATGAAACAACCTTCTTGCCTTATTTGGGGTAAGCAGGACAATGTTACGCCGCCTGAAGTTGCCGAAGATTTTCAAAAGCTATTACCTGATGCCGAATTGTTCTGGATAGACAAATGTGGACACGCAGCCATGATGGAAAAACCTCAAGAATTTAATGAAGTTCTTCATCGCTGGTTTTCTTCAAGAAACATTTAAATCCAATGAAAATTTATTCCGCAGAATTTGTTGT
>CAYFJL010000448.1:0-1558 GCA_964343335.1 uncultured Polaribacter sp.
AGCCAGCAGTGTGGTATGCAGCATCTCCCCATTGTTGTAAAAATTGATTCATTATAGTTTTTTAGCTATTCCAAAGTCATCTTGAAAAACGGTGTAGGGTGGATTCAGGAAATGACTCCATGGAATAGGTGTTGTTTTGGACAAAAAATTACCTGAACCCGTATGGATAAGGTAGTGAATACCTGAGGAAAAGAAAAAGCAATAAGAAACTATCTGATATATATCGATATAAACCTGATTTGAGCCACATTCAAGGGTCAAGTCATTTTCTGCTGTGTTGCCCAGTTTTAAAACCGATAAAGACCAAGAAACCCGATAATACCAATTGAACATAAATAAGTGCGGTTGCCAAAGTTTCAAAAAGCAAGGATTGCGCTATGGAATGAATCCCTGTCAATAATGCTATAAACCCTATAATAGCTGCCATGCAAATAAGACTGGCAATTCTATTTTTGAAGGCACTACCAACAGTTCGCACCGAATACACGATCAAAAACAGGAAAACGCCCAGTAGTAATATCATATCCACATTTGGAAAAATGAGATAGGTATCGTGTATATTGATATCGGCCGTCCCACCTTCCACGAACCCCTGTTTTCCAAAAAGGAGGAAGTGTCCCAAGAGTACCAATGTTATGCTTCCTAGCAACCAAAATAGCTCTCTCTGTTTATGGGGTGCATACGCGCTGCCTTTTGTATTTTCCATACGGTTTTTGCCTACTTTCCTTTCAATTGCCTTAAAAAACGGTGTTCTTTTGCAATACTGTTTATGATAATCAAAGCTACAATAACAAGTGAAACTATTCCAGAAATAAGAATATAATTATAAAAACCTACAGAAAATTCTTTTTTAAAATAGGGCAGCAGCAGGGTAAACCCGAAAATATACACGCCAAAACAAAGGGGTGTGATGATGTAATTTGCCCTCAATCTCATTCGATAATACGTTTTCAGGTATTTTTGATAGGCTACGTTGTCCAGCGCAATGAGCCGACTTTCTTTGCGGTACATACTTATAAACTCGATGATGACCCTAAAAGCGAGACTGGAAATCATCAATAAAAGGCCGAGCGTAAAATTATTCCAGTTACCGTTGGCGTATGTGATGGTAAAGCTTATCAAAATTATCAGGGTCACCGATAGCACTGCGATGGTGATGAATTGTCCGTTGCGTTGTTTTTTGGCCTTTTTAATGATGAAGTCAGGCTTATCAAGGGAAAAGTCACTGTCCTGACTTTTCCATATTTGGGATAAATTATCGTTTTTCATTGGTGATACATTTTAAAAGTGAATTTCTAATTCTGCTCAATCGTGTTCGAAGTGCGCCATATGCAATCCCTTGCATTTCAGCAATTTCGGATTGTGGTACATCTTCCAGTTCCAGAAGGATGATAGCTTTGTTGTTTGGGGTAAGTTTATGGATGCATTGGTACATTTTCTTGATTTGGGTATCCCGCTGTTCGGAATTCCCATCGGTTACATCATTTTCCAAAATGGCTTCGTTGATGGGAACGTGTTTCTTTGGTTTTCTCAAGTCGCTTAAACAGGTATTTACGGC
>CAYFJL010000449.1:0-1549 GCA_964343335.1 uncultured Polaribacter sp.
AGCCCGGTCACAAAAGCTCTGCAGAAATGCAGAGTTTTTTGTTTTTTATAACAGTGCTCACCCTTTAATTCACCTAATTTTGCTTTTCTAAATGCTTGTTGACGATGCAGAAAACTGTGCTTTTTGTTTCTTTAGTAACCTTTTTTATGGCGGCAGAGATTGTGATTTATGATTTTAATGACACTTCAGATTTGAGAGATTGGAGAGTCGTAGACGATGTGGTAATGGGAGGCGTATCTTCTGGAAACTTTGATTTGACGGAAGAGGGTCACGGCTTATTTTACGGAAAGGTCTCTACTGAAAATTATGGAGGTTTTTCATCCATACGACATCGAGCATCGATTAAAGATGTAGATAAATATTCGCATCTTGTTTTGAAAGTAAAAGGCGATGGAAAAAAATACCAAATTCGTATCAAAGCCTCGAGATTTCACTACCATTCTTACATTCAGTATTTTCAAACGGATCAATCTTGGCAAACCATTCGCATCCCCCTTAAGGATATGTATCCTACTTTTCGAGGTCGAGAACTAAATATGGAGAACTACAATGCATCAACAATTAAAGAGATAGCTTTTTTAATTGGGAATAAGCGAAACGAGAACTTCCAACTACTGATTGATAAAATTTACCTCGACTAAAAAAGGTTATTCCCATTATTTTGTATCTTCCACTAGATAATTTTTCACATGGAAGAACCTACAAATAATCAAGGAGCCAACATCAATCAACCTGAGCTAGCCAAAGAAGTTAAAAACCGGGTCATAACTTTTCTTTACGACCGATTTGATTTTCGTGATGATACCGATCACGAGGAAACCATAAATGATATCAAGGTAGACATTCCTTTCAAGGGAGCCACTGCATGGGTACTCATTTTTGCGGTTTTTGTGGCTTCGATTGGTTTGAATGCAGATTCTACAGCAGTGGTAATCGGTGCGATGTTAATTTCGCCGCTAATGGGACCTATTTTAGGTTTAGGGATGTCTTTTGCGCTGAATGACATTGATACCTTCAAAAAATCATTGATCAACCTAGGCGTGATGATCGGATTGAGTTTGTTCGCATCCTTCATGTTTTTCTACTTTTTTCCGTTAAGCGAAGATACTTCCGAGTTGTTGGGAAGAACAAAACCTGATATTCGAGATGTTTTGATTGCCTTTTTTGGCGGTTTGGCTTTGATGGTAGCAAAGACCAAGAAAAGAACAATTGCTTCGGTAGTATTTGGGGTAGCTATTGCAACAGCGTTGATGCCTCCTTTGTGTACGGCTGGTTATGGTTTGGCTAAAGGTAATTTCCCATACTTTTTTGGGGCGATGTATTTGTTTACCATTAATACCATATTTATCGCTTTAGCCGGGTTTGTAGTATTGAAAATGCTTCGATTTCCGATGCATAAATATGCGAATTCAAGAACCAGAAAACGCTATGCAACCATCGCTACAGTTTTAGGAATTGCTGTAATGATTCCGGCTATTTTTACATTTTTACGCGTGTTTGAAGAAAGTCAGATTGAACGTGCCTTTAATGAGTTTGTAAAAACCGAAGT
>CAYFJL010000450.1:0-1547 GCA_964343335.1 uncultured Polaribacter sp.
GATTTGATCCAAATACCGAGCAAATGATGGACTTTGAAAAATTCACATTAATTACTCCTTTGGACTGGACCCGTTTTTATCCTCAGGGCACTGATGGTTTTTTCGGAGGGCTGACCAATCAAAAGGACACGCTCTACTTTGACTATGGGATTTTTTCTTTTAACTCAATCGATAATGTTGTAGAGAATGACGATACAATCAATTATCATGAACTTAGAATTGGGGGCTATCCTGCAAAGATTGTATTAGAAAAGAGAGAAGGTGAAATACGCGAAAGGTTCTCTTTGTATACAGACAAAAGAGATGGTGTTAATCTAAACAGGATATACTGCTATGGCCCCAAGAACCAGGAACTGGTCAGAACTATATTTTTGTCACATAGGTTTAAATAGTTAAAAAAATAAGATTAAATAACCGATCGATAGGAAATAAATCATGATTATGGTCCTTACAAAAGAATTATTTGGACTGGAAGATTATCCTTTTTGAGCTATGCCCATGGCACTAAATTGAAGGAATAGTTGCAACAATAAACCAGAAATAAATGGCAACAAGAATTGTTATATATATTATAATTTCATTTTCAATTTTCAGCTGTAATAAAGACAAAGAACACAATGAAACTGAGATTCATGGTACTTACAAAGGTGTTTTTGAGCGGGATGGTGTCATTTCAAATGTTGAGTTGACGTTTCGCAACGGGTCTTGGACGGGTGAAAGTGAAAGGTCTAAATATCCTGCATTATGTAATGGAACTTATACGGTCTCAAGAAGTGTAATTTCCTTTGAGAATGACTGTGCTTGGACAGCTGAATTTGATTGGTCACTGATATTGAGTGATGAATGGAATTATTCTACGAATGGAAATTTATTGGTTTTAACTAAGTCGAATGGGGATAAATATGAATTGTCAAGACAATCAGAGACTGTCTATTAGCGGAATTACACCTTGTTGATAACGATTATTTAGTTAGAGGCCAATAAAGAGTAGACATAAATAATGCAGTCAAATTGTTTACACAAATTTAATAATGACTTTTACCGCAAAACAAGTAGAAGACTTTTTTAAAAGAATTGACAAATTGGACACCTCCACGGAACCCAAATTTGGGAAAATGAATGTTTGCCAAATGGTTTGTCACTGCACTGATTTCTTTAGGATGGCCAATGGGAAGAAGAGAGCGGATGAATACGGTAATATCAACCCGGCCGAAATTCTCGAACTCTCTAGTTCAGGACTAACTGTTCCTGCACCAAAGGGCTTCGGTCAAATAGAAGGAGAAGGAACTCTTCCTACCAATTTGGAAAATGACAAAACAGCCTTAAAAGAACATATTCGAGAATTTTCGATACTGGATAAGGATTTTCAGTTTGCAGAACATCCTTATTTTGGAAGTATTAGTTATGAAAAATGGGTTGAGCTAGCTATTTATCATCTAAATCATCATTTAAAACAGTTTTCTGTTTAATTATTTGAAGATTATAAAAACATATGTAGCCTTACCCCTTTTAGGACATCGCTAAATTCATAAAATTATCATTAATGT
>CAYFJL010000451.1:0-1535 GCA_964343335.1 uncultured Polaribacter sp.
CTTAAGGTTTCTACATAGTGAACTACTTGCCAGCGTTCTTTGTAGGTAAGTTGACCAGAGTGTGACCCCATTAAGTTTTTACCATGCATTATTACGTGGTAAATACTTCCAGCATTAATATCTCTATCCTTATAATTTGGGATTCCGTTGAATTTTTCGGCCTGTGCTAAATATCCGTTTCCGTCACCTTTTTTACCATGACAAGTTGCACAGTAAATTTCATAGGTTTTCTTACCATTGGCTAAATTCTCTTCGCTAGCTTCCAAAGGATTTTTTACTTCGGCTTTCGCTTTGTCGTATCCTTCAATGGTATTTGGAATGTCATAAGCTGGATGCCCCCCTCGTGGAATGGTCCCCGCCACAGGTCTGCTATTCACAGGAGTTCCGTTCAATCCGTTAGACCCATCGGTTTTATACGGTACAGAAACATACATGTCTGGCATATATTGAACTCGTGGGTTGCGTTGCTTGTCAGAACAAGACGCCATGGCCACAAAAATGAATAATAGTGCTACTATTTTGATACTTTTCATCATACCTCTATTAATGCTTATCAACTATGTTAATTTCTACCGCTCCTGTTTTTTCTAATAAAGCAGTAAGTTTATCTTCTTTACCTTCTTCTACTGGAATCTCCATTAAGAAGTGATCATCTGTTGTTCTTGGATCTGGATTCTCAGCTTTCTTAAATGGCCAGATTCTACTTCTCATGTAAAATGTAATAACCATCAAGTGAGCTGCGAAGAATACGGTTAATTCGAACATTACTGGCACAAATGCTGGCATGTTCTCAATCCATGAAAAACTTGGTTTACCACCAATGTCTTGTGGCCAATCTTGAATCATCATATAATTGGTCATCCAGATGGCAACCGCAAGACCTGTAATTCCGAACATGAAAGAGGCAATTGCCAATCTTGTTGGTGCAAGCCCCATGGCCTTATCCAATCCGTGAACTGGGAAAGGACAAAACACTTCTTCGATATGATGGTGTTCTGATTTTACAGCTTTTACAGCATCTAATAAAACCTCGTCATCGTTGTAAAACGCGTGAATAACTTTTGATGCTCCCATAATTACTCTTTATCTTTTTTAGTTGATTTACCTTTTGCCTTCTTCACTTTGATTTCTGGCTTGGTAGGTATACCCTCTTCATCTCTTCTAATCTTATAGAACTCACCTGAAGATTTCAAAATGGTTTTTACTTCCGCCTGAGCAATTACAGGGAAGGTTCTTGCGTACAACAAGAATAACACAAAGAAAAATCCGATGGTTCCGATAAAGATACCCACGTCTACGAAAGTTGGCTCAAAACGCCACCATGTAGATGGTAAGTGACCTTTACTTAATACAATGGCAATAATGTCAAATCTCTCAAACCACATACCGATGTTAATCGCAATGGAAATTATGAAAGACCAAACAAAGCTTCTTCTAATCTTCTTGATCCAAAGCAACTGCGGAATCGCGATGTTGAATAACAATAGCGAATAGAATGCCCACCAATATGGACCAGTTGCTGAACCTACAGATAG
>CAYFJL010000452.1:0-1526 GCA_964343335.1 uncultured Polaribacter sp.
GATACATTGATGTTTCCTTTACTCATAATGATATATATTTTTGATAGTTATTTCTGGGTCAGAAAAGGTCAAAAAAAATACCAAAGGAAAAATTGTGACAAGATGACAGAAATATGACTAAACCTCTCGTAACATCTCTGACTTGTTTTTGTTCTTCCATGTACCACCTGTAAAATCTGGCACCTTCACAGATGAACTATTTTGAGCCACTGATAATTCCGATAGTGGTGTAATGGAGCTCCATAAAACACTGTCATACACATTAATATCTAAAGGGATTCCTTTGTTTAAACATCGAATAAGGCGATAAATCATCACGAAATCCATCCCTCCATGACCTACGGAATTGTCGGAAATTTGTTCTTTCAATTTTGCCCAAAGCGGATGGTTGTATTTTTCGCGATATTCTTTGTAGCTTTCTTCCTCCAACCATTTATGCCCCCACCATTCGAGTTCTTCTTGATTGATGTATAATTTTGATGGATAGCCTTCGTGCACCGCCTTTGTTCCAACGAGCGTGTTTAATCGATCATAAGGTCTTCCAGTATGCACGTCAAATTGCAGCATAATGGTTTTTCCCAATTTGGTTTTGATGAGGCTGGTATTCATATCACCACAAACAACCTTAGTAAATTGAGGAGCTCCATGTTTTCTAGCGGCATCACTTAAACTTTTTTCACGAGAGCTCATCGATACAATATGATCATAGGTGTCACCACGTCCTATATCCATATACTGACTGATAGGTCCTAGTCCGTGAGTAGTGTAAAAGTTTCCGTCTTTCTTCAAATGATGTTTGATACGCCATTGGTCCTCATAATAAGTATCGTCGAGAAGATGCTTCCGTAGGTCGTGAATGTAAGCACCTTCAGCATGGGTTAAATCTCCAAAAACCCCTTGATTGACCATGTTTAATATCCAAAGTTCTTCGTTATTAAAACAGCAATTTTCCATCATCATGCAGTGCTTTTGCGTGCGCTCTGCAGTTTCGATAAGCTTCCAACAATCTTCTAATGTGTAGGCAATTGGAACTTCACTCGCTACGTGTTTTCCTTTCTCCATACCATATAAGGCCATGGGTGTATGCCATTCCCAAGGAGTACAAATGATTAGTAAGTCTATATCATCTCGATCGGCTAATTTCTTCCATTCCTCTTGATTACCGAAATAGGTATCCGCGGTATAATTATGTGTTTTTTTGAGATGCTGATTCAGTTTGTCGGTCTTTTCTTTTCGAAGATCAGAAATGGCTACAATTTCGGCATGATTGTTTTTAATCAACCAATCAAACATCTGAATCAAGGTTTGACCTCTATTGCCAGCACCAATGATCCCAACTCGAACTTTATCGATTTTCGGAGCTGTCAATCCGAATGCCGATCCTGTGGCTTTCATCGCTAAGGATTTGGAGGCAGCGTCATCAATTTCATCCTTACAGGCAAGGGAAGAGGTGAGACCTAGAAACAGGGCCGCCTTAGTACTTAGTTGTAAAAAATCTTTTCTTTTCATTTCTATATATTTGATTA
>CAYFJL010000453.1:0-1517 GCA_964343335.1 uncultured Polaribacter sp.
TGAGGATGATTTATCATTCGAAGAGCAATTGTAGCAGTGTTTTGTAGGTGGTGTTGTGCTTTCGTGCTTTTAGTTCCAGTAATCAAGTTTATAAATAATCAAAAACAACCTCTCAACTCCTTCTATACTTAATTCTCCGTATTTCATATTTGGAGTAAATGGTTTAGACTTGACCATTCTACAATCATGGTAGCAGACATCTACCTTCCCCACTAATTGACCACTTTCATTATAGAATTTAAAAATATAATCTATATCATTATCGCCCCAAGTCGTTTCTCCCCAGTCGAAATTATTCGGATTATTAAACACACCTACTAGCTCATTAACTCTCTCCTTCTTTAGTGTTCTTGACACCCAGAAACTCTTGAATAACTTATCTTTTTCAAGTAGCTTTATTTTTGAAACGTTTTGTCTAGGAAATTTATATTTTTCATTATCGAAGTGTTTTTTATATACTTTCCTATGATCCAAATGGTTTTTAAAGCTACTTTTCCACTCAAAGACTTCTTGCTCTTTTTTAGATATTTCTTTAAAATCATAACTAAAATAGTCCTTATAGTCTAACCACTGAAAAACTACTATTAAGATCAAGATTATCAGTATAGCTTTATATATACGTTTCATCGTGAGTTAGTATGAAGCACAACGGTTTGGCTATGGTGCGTATCCCGCAGGGTATGCACTATAGCTTTTGTTAGCTTCATGTGCTTTTAATTATGAAATTCATATACATATTTATATACTCGGGTTTCCTTCTTGTCGCTTCCTCTATTAATAGTCTGATTTTGAAATTCTATTGTCAGAAGTCCATTTTTATCATATTCAAAAATGTGTTCGTATTGAGAGCTTGGATTCTCTTTGTCACCGTAGAAATAAGATTTAATCTCCTTGACTATTTTTCCGGTTGAATCATATTCATACACTCTGCGTGAATCCAAACCTGAGTAGAAAAAGGTCTCAATTTTTGTTAATCTTTTGAGACTGTCATAAGAGTAAGTCGTTTTATGGTCGTATGGTTTAGCTGTTTTTTCTACTTTTTCAATAAGCAGACTGTCCTGGTTGTATTTGTATTTGATGATTCCAAAATGATTTTTCTTTAGCAATCCTTGTTGATTGTAGGTGAAAGTTTCTGTACTAATTGATGAATCTGCTTTGCTATAATGAATACTCTGTATCTTATTCAATTGCCCCTTACTGTCATAGAAATAGTATTTCTTTATTGACATTGAATTGAAATGATTATTCCATGAAGTTTGAACGTTTACTTGTCCCAATTCATTGAAATATTCAGTGTAAGTCATTGATGGCGATTCGTCCCCATTAAAAAAGGTTTGCTTTTGAACCGATACAATTTTATGTCTCAAAGAGTCTGGAATATCTGCCATTTGGGAGAATCCGTCAATTGAGATCATAGAAATTAAAATAAATAATGTCAATTTCATTTTTCTTGTCATTGCAGCTAACGTTCTCCAGCTAAAAAATCGCTGCTATCCTTAAAGTTAAGCAATAATTTG
>CAYFJL010000454.1:0-1514 GCA_964343335.1 uncultured Polaribacter sp.
AGAAAGGTCAGATTCAGGAAACAGGCGTTATAACTATGCATTTACCACTTGTGTGCATTGTGGCCCACGCTATGCCATAACCCAAAAATTCCCTTTTGAAAGAGCACACACCTCATTAACTGAATTTGATATGTGTTCCACTTGTCTTGAAGAATATACCAATCCAACAAACAGACGTTTTCATTCTCAAACCAATTCTTGTAAGTCGTGCGGTATTCAATTACAATTAGTAACCAATTTGGGAGAAACCATTGCTATCAATCAATTAGAATGTATTGAAAAATCTGCTAAACGTTTAATCGAAGGAAATATACTCGCCATAAAGAACACAAATGGTTATGTATTATGTTGCGATGCCTCAAACCCTGAAGCCATTAAAAAATTACGAAAACGAAAAAAAAGACCTAATAAGCCTTTTGCGGTGCTCTACCCTTCTATGGAGTCTATAAAAAAAGATTTTAATGTTTCTAATTATGAAGCAAATGCCTTAAAATCCAGAGTAGCACCTATTGTTATTCTTCAAAACACCAAACACACTCGAATTTCTGTCGATACCATTGCACCCAATCTACATCAAACAGGTGTAATGCTACCTTCTTCAGCACTGTTGGAATTAATCATTAAAAAAGTAGGAATCCCTATTGTTGCCACAAGTGGAAATATCCACGGCTCACCTATTATTTCTAGCGATAATGATGCGCATAAGCAGTTAAATGAAGTTGCCGATTATTTTCTGCATCATAATCTCGACATCCAGTTTCCTCAAGACGATTCAGTAGTAACCTTTGCAGAAGGTAGTCAACTTATTTTAAGGCGTTCAAGAGGATTGGCTCCAAATTATATTAACACTACAATCAACTCTAAAAAGCCCATTTTAGCAATGGGAGCCCATTTAAAAAGCACCTTTACTTTTGTGCCAAACGCACAAGCGTATGTGAGTCAATATTTTGGTAATTTAGATAGCTATGAAGTTATAAAACGTTTTCAAGCGACCATCGAAAACTACGTTTCTTTGTTTGAAATAGAGCCCAAAACAATTCTTATTGATAAACATCAACAATATCAAAGTAGCATTTTGGGTAAGGAATTAGCTTCGCAGTTGAGTGCAGAAATTCAAGAAATTCAACATCATAAAGCTCATTTTGCAAGTGTTTTAGGCGAAAACAACTTATTTGCTTCCGAAGAAAAAATACTGGGCATTGTTTGGGATGGTACAGGTTTAGGTGATGATAACCATATTTGGGGAGGTGAATTTTTCACTTATCAAGGCAATAAAATAGAGCGTTTAACCCATTTTGAATACTACGATTGGTTAGCCAATGATAAAATGGCGAAAGAACCACGTTTAACATTGTTTAGCCTTTTAGATTCTGAACATAGAAGTTTTATAAAAGGTAAGTTTTCTGAAACCGAGTGGAATATTTATTCAAGTATGATAAAAACGAACACTCTTAAAACATCATCAGTAGGTAGATTGTTTGATGCGGTAGCTTCAGCGTTGGATTTAGTTGACC
>CAYFJL010000455.1:0-1507 GCA_964343335.1 uncultured Polaribacter sp.
GATTCTATCTCTTTGATGATATCAGTGATTTTGGATCTTAAGGGCAAATAAAAAGACTGCTTTAAACTTTCCGATGCCACAATAAATAAATACAGTTGGCTTTCAAATTCCTCATTTTCAAGAAATTTAAAGTCATTATTTTTAAAACGACTTGGTTTGGCATCCAGTAAGGGGTCGTTTATGATATTGAGGTGCCTTCTAAAATTCCCCTGTTTCAAAAAGAATTCATGCCCCAGATCTCTTCTTTCCACTACATAATCTTCCTGCCTTTTAACACTTTCCAAAGTAGATTGCCAATCTGATAAGGCCTTGCGTAGTTTTGCATCAGACAATACTGAAAGTTTGCCCGAATTAATGACTTCCATCACTGTGCCCTGTGAAGGCATAAATCTGGGTTCAATTTTAAAGATGCCCACCATTAGTTCGGATAATTCCTTTTCATTGAACTCAGGCAGTGATGGTCCTGTATATTGACCTAGACTAACGCTATTCTTTATATTGGAATCGTTGAAGCCTATTACTTGATCCAAGTTGACCAAATTAGTTTCGAATTCGATTAGCAATGCCTTGAGAAGTTGTTGTTCGAGTAGCCTGTTCTTACGGTTTTCATTCCAATTATTGATTTGAAGTGCTATCAAGATACCTATCACAACAAGTATTATTTCACCAAAGGCATACTTGAGATACTTACCGGTTTTTCCTTCTGAAAGTAGATTTTGCCGGATTTTTCGAAAGAACTTGAGCATCAGAGGTTGGTTTCTCTAAAGATATGGTTTTTTACCATTGGTAAAATATTGAAAAGTAATGTGGATGTGATATGCAATCCTAATTTTAAATTTTTGAAAAGGATATTTTTCTATCCATTCATTGTTCACAGCCATTCTGATCATCTTTCTCAAACGTTGGATATGTTTCATTGCTCCGTTGTTCGAAAGTCTACCATGATGATGAATAGGGTGTAGTTTTCGCAAGTAAGTCTCGAAACCTACAACAAACTGATGGTTGAGCTGTGACAATCTGTAATCATTACATTTATAGTGCTTCTTTAGATAGCCCAATAAATACTTCTGGGTGGTTTTATAATGGCTCAGTGTCGCTTTACCCAGATTGTGTGCGCCGTGGAGGTTATGGTATTCAAATAGGGCCGTTAACGTCCTTTGGTTTTCATCCTCCCCAAAATATTTCGCCTTGACCATTTGTGGTGTAATGTGGGTTGTTTTGGATCGTAATTCACGGTAGCATTGGAAAAGTTCAGTTTCAACCTCCATTAAATAGGCGTTGATTTCCTGCGCTTCCGTCGTGCGCCCCAGAACCCTCGATCCCTTTCGGTCCCAACTTTCTGCAGGAATGGTGTATTTGAGGCTCATGTTAACTCGTTGTGAATCAACGGTTATACGGGCATAAATCTTAGCGGTACCGTCATTCCGCCGGGCAGTGCTTATCCAGAAACTGATTGAAAATGTAGACCGAGTTCTCATAGGTTTTGTGTTAAATTGAACGAAAATCA
>CAYFJL010000456.1:0-1506 GCA_964343335.1 uncultured Polaribacter sp.
CTCCGATTTCATTTAATAAAGTAGGTGTTTCGTGTAGCTCTTTGCAGAGCACAATACCTTTATCCAATAATTTTGTTTTTTCGGCTTTGGTCATAGTTGTTAATGCTGTTAAGGGATGAAATCCAGACTTGTCTATTCTGTCTTTTAAACCATTTCCCATAGGGTAATCCCAGCTTGTCAATAATAATCCAACACATTTACCATATTGCACCGCATCGGTTGTAAATCGTGTATTGGTGTACACACCGCCTTTATGTAGTTTAGCCTCGTGATCTTTTTGATGTTCCCATTGTTTTTCTACATCTAGAAATCTTGAATTGATATATAAGGGAATCTTGACATTGCAAAACCGTCCTTGGTCGCTGTGGTATTTGCACTCAATCATATAATGGTAATTATCCTTTTGGGCTATAACATCTACTTCGTGTTGCACACAATTGCCCTGTACAATCACACCAACCTTTGTTTCAAACCCTTCGTGTGCCAATAGTTTCCCCACTAATTTTTCAAAAGGAAAACCGGAAGGTCCTAATTCCATTATGGCTTTTTTGAGTTTGTATTTTGAAGCACTCACTCTCGATTTTCGTTTAAGCATATTAAAGGCTGTTTGATAGATTTTTTTTGTGGTTATACCATCATATATAGTGTCTTTTATGTGTTCAACAATTTCTTCGATTACTACATCACTTGCCTTTGCACGCCTTAACGAATTGATGAGTTTTTCGCTTTTGAATGGTACTACATCACCTGAATATTTTATTATGTTTAT
Source organism: uncultured Polaribacter sp. (assembly GCA_964343335.1). Classification (GTDB taxonomy): domain Bacteria; phylum Bacteroidota; class Bacteroidia; order Flavobacteriales; family Flavobacteriaceae; genus Polaribacter. Next base: position 770 of record CAYFJL010000456.1, read on the forward strand.
GGGCTTATTCATTGCTTAAATATGTATTGTCATTACAGGTAAAGTGGAATGGTTTGTAACACCTTCGGCAATACTTTTTGAAAACAGACTTAAAAACCCTGTTTTACCGTGTGTGACCATTGCTATTAAATCTGTTGGTTGTTGCTCTACAAACGTATTAATGCCAGTTTCCACTGAGGGTTCATTATAGACAGCCATTGAATAGTTCTTCAATTCCGGAAAGTTTTGTAACATTTTTTCAATAGGGTCTAGGCCAAGCTCTATGCTATTGAAATCCGTTTCGGTATTGATGCTCAATAAGTGTATGCGCGCATTACATTTATCAGCGATGGATATCACTTGTTTAAAAGCATCTGTTATATCCTCTTCAAAATTTGAAACAAAAACAATATTCTTAAACGGAAAATTGACTTCTTCATCTTTTACCACAATGACCGGTGCATTGGCTTTTCGTACAATTTGCTCTACATTGCTACCTCTTATTTCTCTAATGACGCCTTTGGTTCCACTACTTCCCGTAATAATAAAATCGTGGAGATAATGGGTTGAATGGTCTAAAATATCGCCTTGGTCATCATCAAATTGTAAGAACCTTCGACACTTTAATCCCTCACGTTCTGCTGTTTTTTCAAGTTCTCTTAAAGCCGATTTTGCTTTACCTATTTGTTTTAATGTTTCAGGATAGCGTTTTTCCTTTTCTTTGTCCAGTTTTACCCAATCTACTGGGGTTTTCATAA
>CAYFJL010000457.1:0-1501 GCA_964343335.1 uncultured Polaribacter sp.
TGAACCAAACTCCAGATAAGATTGCTTCAAATACTTACACGCTGCCTCAGTACTTTTCTCAATATTTAGACGTTCATCAACCTCTCTGTTCACCTCGAGGTCGTATTGTTTTGCGGTGCTTTTCATAAATTGCCAGAACCCTCTGGCACCTGCTGAGCTAGTCGCCTGCGTTAATCCGCTCTCTATAACACTCAAGTAAACAAAATCTTCAGGAACTCCATTTTCACGTAGTATACTTTTCATAACAGGAAACCATCTATTAGCTCTTTTCATGTAAAGAATGGTATTCGAATGCCAGAAGTTATTTACGACTAACTCTCTATCAAACCTCTCACGTACATCCAAATCTGATAGTTCAACTCTTTCTCCAGCAAAAGAAATAGATTCTGGAATTTCAGGAACAACAAATAGATTTTTTACGATTGTGGTATCCGAAGTCTTTAGTTGTGCTTTTGTTTCAAAGTCCCCGTTTGAACTATTGCAACTCACAAAGAATACTGTAATTAGAAGAAAAAAGAGTTTTTGCATATTCCGATTCTAAGACCAACAAAAATACATAAATCAACATGCAATTTAGAGTCTAAAAATGAAATTATTCAGATTCTTTAGGGCTATACTTCAGAGTATTTCGGTAAAGAAATGCAAAGACGATCACAAAAAAAGCTCCACCTAGGGTCGAATAGAGATATGCATTCTTTTCAAGTATCAACCATCCCAAAATGAGGGTTGAGACGAATGCTATGAGGCTTATGAAGAAAAATATCTTCCATACTCCAAAATCAGAGTATCCTTTATAAACTAAGTGATGAGTGGTATGATCTTTTCCACCTACCATAGGTGATTGACCTTTTTTCAAACGATTGATCACAACTGATAAAGTATCCGAAAATGCAGGGGCAAAGGCGCAAAACACAAGCATAAGACCAGACCATGAAGGAAGCTCCATCGATGAGGGGATATTCCAAAGTCCAGAAATAGAGAAAAATGCTACGTAAAGACCGATAAACTGACTTCCTGTGTCTCCCATAAACATTCGGGAAGGATTCACATTGTAAAACAAAAACCCCAGAATCGCTCCAATTTCAGCGACCAATATGATCACCCAATAATTGAATGAAAAGTTTGTCTGTAACAACATCATTATCATACAGGAAAGCAACACAAAAAGTGATACAGTAGCCGTAATTCCATCCATATTATCAAGCATATTAAGGCTATTCATGAGCCCGACGACCCACACCACTGTTAATACAGCATCCACCCAATAAGAATGTGAGAACTCGATCATTGTACCTGTAGCAACCAAAATTGCACCACATGCAATTTGGCCTAGTAGCTTCAGTAATGGTTTGGTATTATAGGCATCGTCAGCCAAACCCACACCAAATGCCAATGTAGAAGCAAGAAGTAAACCTGTAAAATGTTGATCATCAAACAATGATTCTCCGGAATGAAAAGAAGCATAAAAAACTGCCGTAAGAATGAAAGCTAGGTACATACT